>QZJZ01000050.1 GCA_003599815.1 Candidatus Auribacter fodinae | reverse complement strand
ACCATCTCAGACGGCATGGAGGATTGAATTATCTCACACCTTTTGATAAACTTATTTCTGTCACGGAAAAGTTACCTAATTACTGAGCATGAACAACAGCGCCCTTTTGTTACGATCCGATCACCTGCCCGAACGCGTCGTAGCGATACGAACTGAGTGCCGCGCCCCCGCCGTCCGTGACGCAGATTACATCACCATTAATCAGCGTGTCATTGCGAGAATTCCGGAGAAATTCGAAGCAATCTCCTCCGCTAATTTTCTATAAGGAGGGGATTGCTTTGTCGCTTCGCTCCGCGCAATGACAATAATTGTTTATGATGAATAAGTTGCCACTTCTGTACGTTTTGCCGTCCTTCCGCCCCGAATCCGGTCATTGCGAAGCCTCGCAGAGGCTGTGGCAATCTCCTCCGCCGGATAATGTTACACGATGAGATTACCACGTCACTTCGTTCCTCGTAATGACGTGAAAGGGGGAGTCAGCGGTTTGTCATCAATGGCTCCAGAGACAAGAGCAATCAGGCTTTTCTCCTGTCACCGTCGTACAGCCTGCCTGTCAAAGATCCGTCACTATTATACACGAATTCAATATACTGTCCATCGTATTCATTATCATCATGTATGCTTTGCGAAACAATTTTACGCCGCAATAAAAAAAGATTTTCAAACACTGAAGAAAGCGATAAACTTGAACTCATTATCAGGAAACAGGTCTCTAAAATAATGATAGTAATCAGCAAGTGAAAGGAATCATTATGAAAATCGTGATTGTTTCTACCTCCTTGATTCTTTCGTTTTTCCTCGGTATCGGAATCTGCACCGCACAGGACACGTACGCACCAGTTGTTTCCTTCTCAGATCAGATCGAACATCAGAAAATGCAATCTGAAAAGAGCATACCAAAAGATATACGCGAGATAATGGACGAAGCCACACAGGAACTCATGTTTTCCAGCTTGACACAAAAAAGTTTACAGATATATGACACAATCCCCGATTTCGAGTTGCAGTCCATCACCGGAAAAACAGTTTCAACGGAACTGCTTCGCCAGAAGGGATATCTTGTGATTGTCTTTTACCGGGGCGGGTGGTGCCCGTACTGCAATATTCACCTGCAGGCTTTAAATACCGCATATCCTAGGATCAAAGATTTGAATGCCAGCATGATAGCCATCTCTCCACAGATATCCGTCAACCCAACAGAACATGGGGCTCTGCAATATGAAGTTCTGATTGACCGTGACAATAAAATAGCGAAAAAATTCTGCATAGTATTTCAGCTCAACGATGACGTGATAAAAATATACAAAGATTTAGGTATCGACCTGAGGGAATATAACGGCAATAACGACAACGAGCTCCCTGTCCCCGCGACATACATTGTCGCGCCGGACGGTGTTATAGAGTACGCATACATTAATCCTGATTACCGGGAACGCCCTGACCCTGAAAAGATCATCGAATTCCTTGAATCGGTCAAAGATACGGTAAACTAGCATTTAACATTGTAAACCTGTTTTTTTGTGATACAATGTCGGTAATACAAATTAAAAGGATACAGGTTCAATCTTTTATAAATATGTTTACAAACCACATTTATAATATTCATAAAAAACTCACATCGAAAGGATTAGACATGAAAAAATTTTTCTTCACAATTATTCTTCTCTTGATTTTGAGTCTGGCGGCCTTATACATTGGACGCAACCCGATAGTAAAAGGGGTCATTGAAAAAGGTGTTTCTGCCGGAACAGGACTCCCTCTGATGATCGGGTCTCTCGACATCAACATGAAGGAAACACTGATTGACATCAAACAATTACAGTTGGAAAACCCAACCGATTTCGAAGAGCGCACAATGCTGAATATGCCTCAGATCTATGTTGATTACAATCTTCAGAACATTCTCAAAGGAACCATTCACTTACCCAAAGTAATCATCGACCTGTACGAATTTTCCGTCGTCAAAAATAAGGACGGTAAATTAAACGTAAACGCGATTCGCGATCTCGCCAAAAAGGAAAAGAAGGATACCGGAGAACAGCCGAAAGAACCATCAGAACCGGCAAAAAAAGAGAAAACAAAAATTCAGATTGATGAGCTCTACCTTCGTGTCTATAAAGTGACGTATAAAGATTATTCCGGCTCGAAACCGGTGGTTAAAACATTCAGTATTAACCTGAATGAAAAGTTTCAGAATATTAGCGATGTCAAATCTCTTGCTATGCTGATCACCTATAAAACGCTCGCCAGCACTACAATTCCCAGGCTTGAAAACCTTGACCTGAACGAGTATATGGGCAATATCAGCGAAATACTGAAATCAGGTACAGGCATTGACCCTGCGGTATTCGAGTCCGCGCTGGAAATGCAGAAACAACTCGAATCTGCTTCTGAAGTATTAAAAACCACCACTGAATCATTGCAAAAAAATCTTGATGTCCAGACAGAAAAGCTGGAAGAATCCGTCGACGCGACAAAGAAAGCGCTGGATGAAAAAGTTGATGAGATGAATGACCAGCTCAAAAAAGCGCAGGAATCATACAAACAGCAGAGCGAGGCTCTGGAAAAGTCGCAAGGCGAAATCAAAGATGTTATTGACCAGAACAAACAGGAAGTGGAAAAAGCCTATCAGAACCTGTTCAAGGTTCCAGCGCAAAAAGAAGAAGTAACTGAATAAACTATGAAGATCTTCAGTTTAATACAACAAGCTGTTTTATTTGTCAAACACGATATATGGCGCATTAATAAACGGACGCTTTCTCCCTTACGTGCTTTTATTGTGGATCAGATACGGATAGCAATGTTGACCGTACGGGGGTTTGGCGAGGACAACTGTTATTTTCATGCCTCCGCACTGACGTTTTACACGTTATTATCGATCGTCCCGGTAATAGCCATGCTGTTTGGTATCGCACGAGGTTTCGGTTTTGAAAAGGTACTTGAGAAAAACCTTCAGGAACAGCTGGCAGGGCATGAAGAGGTCACGGAAAGACTGCTCGGTTTCGCCAACGCATTACTGCAAAACACCAAAAGCGGCGTTATTGTCGGAGTGGGTATCGCCCTTCTCCTGTGGACAGTAATCAAGCTCTTTGGGCATATCGAGTTATCATTTAATGAAATATGGGGTATTAAAAAATCCCGGTCATTTCTGCGAAAAATGACCGATTATCTGTCGATGATGCTTATAGCCCCTATTTTTCTGGTCGCTTCAAGCAGTATGACCGTTATGCTCAGCAGTCAGGTTGCAACAATGGAGAAAAAAATCTACCTGCTTAATAACCCTCTCACCCATCTTATGCTGAAAAGTATTCCGATGGTGACAATGGGTATTTTGTTCTGGCTGGTGTATATGTTCATACCCAACACAAAAGTCAGAGTAGTTCCTGCGCTGATAGGCGGTTTTATTTCAGGCATAATATACCAGTGCGTTCAGTTTGCGTATGTCAATTTTCAGGTTTTCACCTCAAAATACAACGCTATTTACGGCAGTTTCGCCGCGATTCCATTGTTTCTGGCATGGCTTCAGTTAAGCTGGGTTGTAGTACTTTTTGGAGCAGAAATAGCCTTCGCAATTCAAAATGTCGATACGTATGAATTCGAAGGAGAATCACAAAACGTATCGCAATCAACAAAAAAAATGCTCGCTATACATATCATGAAAGTGGTCATAGACCGTTTCCGTTCAGGTTCAACACCGGTTACATCTCAGGAACTAAGCCAGATAATGGATATACCTGTACGCCTGATACGGCTGATTATCTTTGACCTTGTTGAAGCCCGCCTGCTTTCCGAAGTACGCACCACAAGCGAAAAAGAATCCGCGTACCAGCCGGCATGCAGTGAATCAAAGATTACCATACAGCTGGTGCTGGATAAAATGGATACTGTGGGTTTTACCGATATTCCCCTACAAAAAACTGAGTTTATAACAAATCTTCAGAAAAAACTTGATCAGTTACGGTCAACAGTCCAGAATTCACCGGAAAATCTTCTTATTTCGGAATTATAATCACGCCGTTCACACGCATATCCGCACAAATACCCTATTCTCCTATCTTTTATATGGTATTTAATTACAAGTATTGATATAATATTTAAATAATTTTGCGGGTTTATTATTCATCATTAGAAATTCATCTAGCTTATGAAAAACAATAATAGAGTTTTATACATCGAAGACAATTCTGATGACTTATACTATTTTCAATATTTGCTGAATAAGATAGATAAGTCCATACATCTGGTTTCCGTCAATAATGGAGAAGATGCCATTGACATGCTCTCCGATAAACCTGATGATTACCGCGCCATTTTTCTTGATATTAAACTCCCCAAATACAACGCGTTTGAAATCCTTGAAAAACTGACTGAACTAAATATTTCCCTTCCAACTGATAAAATTATAATTCTTACTACATCATCGAACGAACGAGACATAAAACTCATTCAGCAGATGGGAATCAACAAATTTTTCTTTAAACCGATCTCTGAAAACACACTGCGCTCTTTTTTCACATCCTGACCGATTTAACCTTTCCTTTATCAGCATATTGCCGGAAAGAATAAAAATGCATCGTTCCAACATGTTATAACTTACTGTCGTAAAGGTTTACACGTCCATAATTCTGTTCTTTATAGTCGAATTATGATATAATGTTTCCACAAAAGTTGAGAGCGATGAAAAAGGCACAAGAAAATGTCATTGCTCTGCCCCGAAGGGGCTGTGGAAATCTCAGCTCTATTCATTTTGAGATCACCACGTCGCTAACGCTCCTCGTGATGACATCTTAAAAGAGGAATTTAGAATTTTTTCAGCACTCCCAAGCTAAGTGTAAACATGTGGATTATAATGAAAAATTTGCAAAAACTATTTACCCTTATATTTGCAGAACTACTGCTGTTTCAGGCTTGCGCAACAGCCGACGAATCATTTATTAATGAATTGCGCAGATCTGTACCGGCGTCACAGGGCAGGATCAGTGAAATTCACGTTGCCTCACCTGATAACCGCTGGGTTATTCATATACAGGACGCGCACTGTAACTATTCTGCGCAAAAGAATACCGCTCGTATCCTTGATAAGCTTCAACGGTGGTGCGGGTTGTCGGCTATTTGCATTGAAGGCGCTTCAGGTGCTATTGACACATCGCCAATCCGTTCTTTCCCTGTGCAGTCATCCCGCGATTCAGTAGCTGATTATTTGCTTCAGACAGGAGATATAACAGGGGCAGAGTATTATTCAATTACCTGTGATGCGCCTGTCAGCCTTGACGGTGTTGAGGACGCTGGCATTTATAATGACAACAGAACAGCTCTTATAAATGCAGTATCAGTGAAGCAAGCCATCGACAGGGTGTTCGGGATGCTCCATTCAGCAATCAGCGCTTATCGCAATACGCTGTATACGGAAGAACTCACCCAGATTGAGCAGTGGCATATATCATATGACAACACGGTTGAACTTATATCTCTTCTGTCAAAGCATATTTCAATTTTACCTGACAGGTATCCGGCATTGTCAGCCATATTAGCCAACAGCGAGCTGGAAAAGTCCATGTCTTTTTCAGAGGTACATGAACAATCCGAATGGCTTTCAGTCGAATTATCCGCAAGATCAAACCTCATCAGCGAGAATATACGCAAAGAATCGCTTCTTTTTAATCTCGGGCAAAGCGATGAGCAGACATATTACAGCAAACTTCTGCACGCCGCACAAGAATCTTCGATTGATATAGATAATTACCCGGCGGTACAACAATATGCAAAATGGCTAGAGAACCAGTCCCGTATTACGCACGATGCGCTGTCTGAAGAAATTTCGTCACTTGCCAATGAACTGATAAACAGCGACATATATACTCCTCAGCAAAAAGCGCTGTTTCAGTTTTCGCAACTAGTCCGTTATGCCGAAAAGTGGGTACATCTGGAGATAACCGAAAGTACTACCGCTGGCGAATCCGAACTCAATAGCGGCAAACTATACTCACTCGCAAAAACAGTCGATCCCCGATTAGCGCAGGAAATAGAACTGTATCTTCCATTAATTGACCGGGCAGTGGAGGAAGCGCGTCCATTTTATACAGCGGCACTAAAAAGAGACGATGTTATTGCAAAGAACACGCTTAATATCCTTCACACGAGTACAGCGCCATGTATCGGGCTGGTCAGCGGCGGATTCCACACTTCAGGCATAACTGAGATACTTAAAGAACAAGGCGTAAACTATGCTGTCATTGTGCCTCGTATTGAAAACTTCAGTGACCGGTCAACATACCTGAATCGCATGCTGAACCGCCAATCCGGCTGGGAAGCGTCATTGACCCGAGCGCTATTCTCACTGGGTACCCCGTCACTTTTCGCCTACCCGCAAACTGACGCACAGAAATCGGTGCAGATGATCAAAATCGCCAAGGCACAAGCGTTGATGATTACAACCGCGGCAGACGAATTAGGATCAGGAACAGATGCATCGGACGCAATAGTGCTGGAAAAACTGAATGCCGTTTTAGATGGGTATAATTCAGGGTCAATACAGATTACCGAGATCAAACGCGCCGCGAATAATCGTTTTTATCGGGTCAGAGTGAAAAACAGTGAATTCATTTTTTATTTTCACGGGACAGGCGCTCCCATTGATACACTTGCGTCCCGAATCGCAGATGATGTAGGCAGTATTATACAGGAACTCAGTTTAGGCAACTCGCGCGTCACGATTTTAAAAGACAGTATTCTAACGGCCCTTTCCGAATTTTTCTCGGATATGGCTCCATCAGGCAAAAATATCACAGGCCTGTTTGTGAATGATGAAGATATAGCACGTGAGCTATCGGAATGGCAAAGAACTCAAGAGTTGCCTGTTTTTCAGTTTGAACGGGAAGAGTCACCGCTTGAACAAACCATTCAGCCTTCTATGACTGAAAAGGTAAAATCATATTTTTCACGCCGTTTACCTCAGCTCATGCCGCGAACATCTGAAATCAAAGCATCATTCTCCAGTTACGGGATGATCGGCATCGTTGGATTATTGACCATGATGGTGGACTGGGGAACTAAAATATTCTTCAACAATTTCCTCGCTGGCGGCAAACGCATCGACCTGTCAGATGACTTCTTCATAGAAATTGTCGGTCACTATTTCACTCTCAAGGAAATTTTTTTTACCGCAACTGAAAGTTTGGGGCTTATGGTATTGGGAGCGTATCTCATTTCCAAAGCTAAACTTAATACTCTTGCAAAAATCGGTGCGGGCTTCATCGGCGGCGCATGGATGGGAAACTTTATTGAAACGCTGACTCGCGGTTATGTGATAGACTGGCTGGGCAGGATGTACCCAAACGGCGAAGGCATAGTAGCAAATTTCGCAGACCTGATTCTGGTTGTTGGCGCCTATCTTTTATTCATGTCCACAACAGGATTTCCTCCTTCGTTCAAAACATCGGAAAACAGGCAGGAATACGGGTACGGCTTCTGGCATCGGATGTTTGCCCGAACCATACGCATAATAGGGCTTGCCTCGCTTTTTGTCGGAGTCGCCGGGTTCATGTTTCAGTTTCAGCCGGTTTTATCAGGCATACTAATCTTTACCGGATGGTTTACTTTTGTTCCGAAAAAACTGGAACTCATGGACGTCGTCACCTCACAAAAAGAATTAAACTTTCACTGGCTTGACGGCCCCCATCTTCACATATGGAAAACGGTATTGCTCATGGCAGGCGTGTCCATAGCCACAGGAATAGGCGCGTTTGGAATGGGATTCTCACCAATTTTACCCGGACTGCTCATCGTGTCCGGCATATATCCGCTTGTACGCAGTATACTGGAACTGAACCACGCCGCCAACAACAAAAAAGCACAGCCGGAACCCAGCGCACAACCTGCAACTCGGAAAAATACTCAGCATCGTGTACTCATGATTGACGCTGATTCCGTACTGATCAACTGGGAGGCGCTCAGCGCATTTCGCTATACTCTTGCTCATGCAAAACCGGGAGATACAGCAACGCTGGTTTTATATTCGCTGGACAAAGATATGGAAGCAATTAATTCCGCGCTTGCAGATGCCGGAATAACCATCCCTGAAAAGAACAGCCTGATCCTTGCAGGCAAAACAGTAGATTATATGCTTGATGCAAACATTTCCGTTACCGAATATATTCAGGATTTATATGATATTTCGCCGGAACAGATCATGCACGTATCCTCTGCGGATACCAAAACCGAAACACCGTTCACAGACAAAATGGCAGTAACTTTTAATATTATTCCCACAGGCGGATTGCCATATCTTCTTCAAACATTCTCAATCGTGTTTGACAGTTTGGAATCACATTCCCTGCCAGAAGGGCTAAGTATTCTCTCAGCGTCTGAAAACAATCGTCACTCCGCAGTGTTAAACAGTAATGAAAAAATAATGACGCTTGCTGATCTGAATAATTATGTGACTTCCTCACTAAATAGAAGCATAACTCTGGATGATATATCGGGATTGACTATCGGCATCGCTCCACAACCCCAGACTGCATCGGCAGAGCGTAAAAACGTATACGGGCATCAGCTTCTGGATACTTCACTCTAATACGTTATTTTTTTATATATCCGACAGGCTGGGTCAGGATAATTTTCTGATTATCTCCAAGTTTCATGATCTCCGCCAGTTCCGGTTTATCTACCCAGCCGAGAGCAACAGTAGCCAGCCCTTCGGATGCGCAGAAGAGATAGACATTCTGGCTGATGTACCCGGTATCAATCGCGGAATATAAATCTTTGTCAGAGGCGTCGCCGTCCATCAGGTCGTAATTCGCCACATAAATGAGGTTCACCGGAGCGATCTGTGTAAATTCCTGAATACCTGTATGTTCTCGGATATCACCGGGCATAACCGGATCAAGGCGGTGCTCTTTTTTGTTATACAGGTAAAGCCCCTGTTTCAACGCCACATAGATGTCGATTTCCTGCCAGTTCTTAGCTGACGGCGCGGTAAATTTCTGCATATCAGGACGGTTCACCCCGCATGCAGACCATAACAGGTTGGATAAAAGATCAAAAGATAACTCTTCATCACTGAACGAGCGAATTGTCTGCCTGTTCTGCAACGCTTTCATTAGCGATGCGCCGCGATCTAACTGCGGTTCCTGCAATTTGATCGGTTCAAGCTCCTGAGCATATAACCCTGAAACCAATATACCATTCAGCAATAACGAAATGAGAAGTTTTCTCATTCAGAATCCTCCTGTTTCAAGACCAGCATTAATCACAGAATATTTTACCAACTTCAAACGCTTTCGCTATAACTTCACCCACAGCAAAATACTGCATATCCCCCATTGAAAAGAGAAAGGGGTCAATTTTCTTCATTTCAGGTTTGCCCTTATCATTCAAGACAGTGGCATCCGCTTTTAAATCAACAATCTCGCCGACAAACATCGTATGCAAACCCAGTTCAGCAGTGTGTTTTAAGACGCATTCCGCGACAAATGGAGCTTCAGCGATATACGGAGCGTTCACTAATTCACTGCGTACGGGAGTCAGTCCTGCTTTTTCCCACTTATTTGTATCTCTTCCCGAGGCAATACCGCAAAAATCAGATTCAGCCATCATAGATCGAGGCATAACGTTTACAGTAAACGCCTGATTTAATTGAATTCCGGCATGGGAATACGTCGCTGACCGTAACGATACAGCCACACATGGCGGGCTGGAACAGCAGGTTCCCGCCCACGACGCAGTCATAATATTCGGTTTTCCCTCGGCGTCATATGTACCTATAACCCATACAGGCGAAGGGCATAACAGCGGTTTTGCTCCTATTGATTTTTTCATTTCTGCTCCTCAGTCGGCAAAAAGTCATCAAATTTATTTCGACTATATTTTAATATGGAATGTTTAAAATAGCGCGTCAAGAAAAAAATAAGCCCAAAAGACAGGGGGGCTTATTTCAATAGTACAAATTATACTGACCATTTACGCGCTTTGCTGTGCTGAAAAAGGCACAAGCGTAGGCTGACCAGTTGAGATTTTCAGATTCTGTCTATTTTTTAATAGAGATGCTTTGTCCCATGACAATCTGATAGACAACTGCTCGTTATCCTTTTTATTCGCGGCTTCCACTGACATATCGAGCAGATCACCGGGCTCGAGCATAGTATATTCGTCACCTTTCTGTATACATATTGAATGATGCCGCAGGCTGGCTATAATTGATTCAAGGTAATCTATAACTTTGTTCGTCTCCATCCTCGCATTGAATGTCAGTTCTTTTGATCCCATACTGCTATCCCTCCATTGACTTCATATTATTTCATTGAAGTTTTAGTTAAATGATCAATCACACTGTTCCCTACTCAAGATGGAAACTCAAGAAATATTTTTTCACGTAACTGATTATCATCCGAAAAAAAACTATATTGCTGTCATACCAGTAATATAATTCGACAACAACGGATGTTCAAGCCGTTATTGATACTTAATAAATTTCTAACAATCGCCAAACATTGCTAACAATTAACACGCTAAAAACTAATGATTGATTGCGGGATTAAACAGATTTTCGCAAAGGAAGCAAAACAAGAGGAAGAACCAAGAATGTAAATATCAGAAAAACCATCAATAGGGTAACCCATAACGATTTGACCGACCGTGCCATTGCCTGCAAAGAACACGACCCGAAGAGAGGAAGAGAATAAACCTTAGCGTTAAAGGCGCCATAAACCGCTACTGAATTCTGACCTGAGGCGAATACTGAAGCGGAACCCCATACGGATTCACCTTTAGCAATTTTATCCCAGACTGGCTGTCCGGTATAATAGGCGTTAAGAATAGTTCCCGTTCGCCCATCCATACAATACAAGTGGTTATCAAGGCACGCAACCACGATAAAAGGCTGGCCGTTTACCTCGAAAAAAGATGGAACGCTGAACACCTCACCACCCAGAGCGCGTGTCCATATCAGCTCGCCTGACCGGGCATCATACGCATACACATGATAATCATGCGATCCGACAAAAACAACAGGCTGGCCGTCAATCTTCCCAACGCAAGCAGTGTTGTCTATCCAGTTGCCAGCCATTCTCTGCCATACTTCTTTCCCTGTTAAAGCGTTTATCGCTATAATGTTGCCAAATTTAGAGCCCAAAAACAAAAGCGGTTCACTGGTATCAGACGCCACAGCCGGCGACCCAAGCACTTCGTGCGGCATCTGAAATGTCCATGCCAGCTTTGGAGCGCTTTCCGATACATCGTAACAGCTCAGAAGCCCCCGCCGGGCACAGACAGCAATATAAAGGCGTCCGCCATTTTCAAATCCGACGGGAGATGAAAGAAAACCGGAACTCACCTGTTCCGTCCATATCACTGTCCCTGTTCGCAGTGACAGGCAGTATAAAACGCCTTTTTGCTTGTTGCGAGGCAATGATTTATCATAAACAAATGCCGTAATATACAAAACATCGCCATGTATGAATGGGCTGGATAAATGAGCCTCTCCCAGAGTGTTGGAGGCTTCAATAAGCTCTCGCGTCCACAGTTGCCTTCCGTTATATGCCGCCACTGCGTAGACTGTCCGGTCAGATGACCCCCACACCACAACATCAAGCCCGTCAAGCGTTCCGACAACAGGCGCCGACTTGATCTCACCATTCGTCAATTTGCGCCACCGCGCCTCTTTTGCGACTAAATCCAGCGCATGCATGGTCTGATCGTACCCGCCGATAAACGCCATCGGCTTGCCCGCCACAACTGCCAGAGCCGGAGACGCCCATACAATCATTCCGGTTTCATACCGCCGATTGCCTTTATACGAGTAGTGCCATTCGGGAAGAACTTCATCGCCGGTATACCTGATGGAAGATGTTGCGGAAGCATCACCGCGCAGAGCAGGCCATTGGTGAGCGCCGCATACGGAAGAAATAGACAACAAAATGGTTATCAGAAAAAATCTCATTTTTTCCAGTTATCCTTAATGCTGAAACATTTTGCAGGGCAGGTATCAACACATTTATAGCACATGTGGCATTCGTTAGTATCGATGATGCCGTTTTTTACTGCGTCAAGGTCACATACTTCGCCGCATTTCCCGCAGGTGATACACTTACTGCTGTCAAAATGAATGGAACGGACACTATGTTTCGCCGCCCATGCTATAACACACCGCCATGGGCAAAGGTAGCGGCACCATACCATCGGTATGGTAAATGCGGCGAGCACCACCATGACTGTTGATAAAAACGAGGCAGGGTCATACACCTTCGCAAACCCAAAATGTACTGGTGACGTTATGCGCAGGCTCATTATCGCGCCGAACACAATTATGAGAAAAGACAGGTACCGCAACCGCCGGAGCCGAGCGTCCCACTGTTTCATTCTGAAGACCAGAATAAACAGTAATATAATCAGCACTTCCGACCAGTAAATGCTCGAATCCTCAATAAAAAATAAGCGGGTCATGCTCAGCCTGTACATCCAGAGCAAAAATACCGCGGCGGCGAACAACGCCATGGTCAATACCACCCACGAAAACGGATACCCTGCTTTTTTCCAAGGTACTGTCCACTTCCGGGTAATAAATCCGGAAAATTCCTGCAATGCCCCGGTAGGGCATATCCATCCGCAGAACGCAGGGCCGAACAGAAGTGACGTCACAAGAATGGTTACCGGAACAGAACAATAATAAAGAGCTATAATATTTTCCCTGCCGATTTCATGGAGCCCCCTATAAAAATTCCGTATCATGCCGAACACTCCAAGGCAGGTAAATACCACAAAGATAAAAATCGCTATACCAAAGATCTGGTTCACATGACGCCATCGCTGGCGATTGGATTCCGGCACCATCACAGGGATAACTGCCAGCAGGCCGAGAGCGAGGATAGTCAACAGCTCAACATAACTGCCTTCAAGCCCCAGCAACCCTTTCTCAACCAGCTTGATATTTGAGAACAACGATGCCAGAAAATTTTCTATAATATCGAGCCACCTGCTCATTTGCAACCCTTCCAGTTACTCCGCAATACAATGCAGTGCGTTGTCCGTCCAGTCGATATATACCGCCGTGCCGATACGAAATTCGTCCGACGAATCAATCCCCGTGTGAGCGACAAGACAAATACTGCCATTCACGCGAACACGACACTCCATAAACGCGCCGCAATCCTGAATGGACTCAACCACTCCTTTAAAATTGCTCTTATTTTTGACCTGAGAAACACGAATCCGTTCAGGCCGTATAACCACATACCCCTTTTCAAACACCGGCATTGACGTTAAAGGAAGTTCTCCCCACGACACATATGCAGTATCGTTGGAAAACACAGCGGAAAAAATATTCTCGCCGCCCAGAAACTCCGCCACAAACTTCGATTTCGGAGCACGGAAAAGATCACTGGCGGATCCTTCCTGCACGATACGACCTTTGTTCATAACAGCGCACCGGCCGCCAAGATGCCACGCTTCATGGCGGTTATGCGTAACATGAATGGTCATTATATTAAGGCCTTTATGAATCATGTTCAATGTGGACATCATCGATTGCCTGCCGTTATGGTCAAGCATACCGAGAGGCTCATCCAGCAGAAGCACCGAGGGTTCCGTGATAAGGCATCGCGCCAGGGCTACGCGCCTCCCTTCTCCGCCGGAAACAGTACCCGCTTTCCTGCGTGCAAGATGTGTTAAAGAAAACAGGTCAAGATAACGATCGGTTTTTTTCATTTTCTCCTTGCGTGATCCATGTATATAACTGAGTCCGAATTCAACATTCTCTCGTACGGTCATATGTGGAAACAGGTCACCCATCTGCGTAACCAGCCCGATGCGGCGTTTATACGGCGGCAAAGGCGACAGATTGCACTCGTCGAGTTTGATACTCCCGCCGGATTGACACGCTGTTCCTGCGATACACCGCAGAAGAGACGTTTTGCCGCATCCGGTCGGACCGAGTATAACAAGGTAGTCTCCCGTATCAATACGCAGGTTTATGGGGCCGAGAGAAAACGAACCGAAAACAGCAGATACATCACACAGGCAAAAAGAAGATTTCACGCTTTATCCTCCCTGCTATGGATATCCGGCAGTAACCGGGCTGATATCTGCAACAGGAAAAACAATGATGCCGAGAAAATAATTAACGCCGCAACCAACGGAGCGGTTTGAACTATGCCAAGGCTAAGAAAACGGTTATATACCACTACCGGAGCTGTCTGCGGGTACGGAGCAATAAACAGTACCGCGCCAAATTCACCAGCCGCTCGCGCCCACGCCAATACCGCTCCAATACATATACCTCGGGCCGCTATCGGTAACGCGATGCGCCGAAACGCGCTCAGGCGTGTCGCTCCAAGTGTACAGGCGCATCGTTCAAGATCCGGCGGTACGCCGCAAAAAGCTGTATAGGCGCTTTTTATCATAAACGGCATGGCGACAAAAACCTGCGCAAGCAGAATACCCAGCATGGTAGCGTCAAACTGTATACCGAATACACGCAGAAAAAATTCCCCGACTACCTGATTATGCCCGAATACCCGCAACAAAGCGATGCCTGCGGCGGACTGGGGAATTATTATGGGAATATCCATCAACGACATTATCAATGTTTTGCCTTTAAATTTTACCCTGCTCAAAACGTATGAAAACGGTATCCCGAACACACCAAGTATAATTGTGGACAGCGTCGCCGTCACCATAGTACGCATGAGCGCCATTTTCACATCGTGAACTTTCAGCACATTTATCAATGACCGCACATCCTCATTAAACACAAGCACAAAAACAGGAAACAGAACAAAAAATAGGAGCGCCAGCCCGCATACTAAAAAAATAAAAAAAACGGGGGATCGGTCTTCTTCAGGAACAGACAGGATAACGGTGATTATAAGAAACAAAATTGCCAGCGACTGCCACGGGTATGGCTGAAAAACGGTAAACGACGCAACCAGCGCCCAGAAATAGGAAATCAAACTGAATTTTCGCGCCGTAGCGGCTAATCCCATAAGAGACAAAATAAAAAGCGCTTCAGCATTTTCCATCTGTATAATAAAAATATAAAACAACACCAAGTAGCTGGCGGCAAAAACCGCAAAATGAGCGCCTGACAAAAAGGTGTATATATTAAACCCCACATACACTATCAGAATATTGACCATCAGGATAGCCCCGCTGGTCAGTGAATCCGGCGCAATACGATGCCCAATGACTGCATGGCCTGCAATAATCAGCATAATCGCGGAAAGCATCGTCACGTTTACTTTCCTATTTATAGTGATAACAGCGCAGACGCAATTGGATACGAACAGAAGAATAGAAAAAAACTCAAATGGCGGCATCCATCCTCTTTTGGAAGATACAACCAAAAGGACAAGATGCAAAAAAACGATAAGAAACGGAAAAAATCGAAACGGGCTGGATGCATTATTCTTCATGCCGCGTGCCCATATAGTCGGCAAAATCATCGAATCGGCTATAATCCTCAGGAGATCCATAAAATCGAGGTTTAATTATCTTAAAGCCTTGTTCTTCAAAAGCATTTCTGCCTTTTGTAAGAAGATGCATTATAACATCTCGCGCACTTTCAGGATTCGGTGCAGTTATTGGTATGGAGAGCCCGTATGTAATCTGCTCGCCTTTAGCAAAAAGCTGTTCCCCTGAACCGGAAATATTTGAAAAAACCACTTTCGCGCGGTCATACTGCTGGCCTTCAACGCCAAGATTTATGCTGGGATCAAGGCTGATATACCGTATGTCATACTTAATGCAGACTGTCTTATAAAGAAACCCGTAATCAATGTCGCCTGATTTCAAAAGAGTGGCAAGGTGCCCTACGTTCTCGGTCTTGACAGCTGCCTTTTTCTTCAGCGCATTAAGTACCCCGGGAACACCGTTAAGTTCCATAAGTCGCCAAACGAGGAGAGTTCTATACCCGACCGGGCCAAGGTTTTCATCCACCCTGCCAAGAGTAACGCCCTCATCAAGAAGGACTGGGAGCCACTCTTTTTCCGCCTCGTCTGTTCGTGGAGCACGAATACCGATGCCAAGCACCATTTCATCGGAGATAAAATCAATATGCCATTTAAAATAATTTCCGCAGATTGTCTCAAACAGGTTATGGTCGGAAATCATCATCAAGTCACATACCCTGCCCAATTCGACCACTTTCCTGCATAGTATCTGGCTTCCGTTGCTTTCACACCGGAGAATCAGTTTGCAATCCTCAGATATCTCGTCCTGTATAGTATCAATTACGGGGGCAAAAGCAGGCGCGAAAAAAATTATACATTCGTTCTTCCCCTCCGTGTTAAATAAAGAGTCACATCCGGTAAACAAAAAAGAGCAACAGATTGTTACAGCCAGCGTGATGTACCGTCTCATGATTGATCCCCTTTTACCAGCCTGTCACGTGCGGCTAATGCCGCGCCTAATGCCACCATAGTTTGTGGAAATTCCGGGATATATACCGACCTATCAAGCACCTCTTCTATTGCGGAAACCAGTGCGCGGTTACGAGCCCCGCCCCCGGCAAAACACACCACATCCTTGCACCCGACCCTGCGAACCATCGAGCCAATACGCTCGGCAATAGCATAATGAGCGGCGGCGGCTATGTCGCACTTGTCCACGTTACGGGCAAGCAGAGATATGACTTCACTTTCAGCGAACACAGCACAGGTTGAATTCATATGAATCATGGTATTGGAAGAAAGAGCGCTTTCGACAAAAGCATTATAATCCATTTCGAGTTTCACTGCCAGCATTTCCAGAAACCGTCCTGTCCCTGCGGCACATTTATCATTCATGGCGAAATCATCGATAGACCCGTTTTCGTTCAGAGTAATGACTTTGGTGTCCTGCCCCCCAACATCAATTATCGTCCCGATAGAGCCGTCCGGCGATCCGGTAAAAACTGCGCCAAGCCCGCATGCCTTAATCTCGGTAATTACCATATCGCCAAACTGAGCGAGCCGCCTGCCGTATCCGGTAGTAGCGACCGCCTCAACGTGTGATTTGGATATACCCGCAGATTCGCAACACTGGTCAAACACCAGCCTCGCGGTATCCTGAGGCACCGTTCCCGATGGTATAACGACCTGAGCAAGAATCGTATCAGCGTTAAGCAAAACCGCTTTACTGGTTGTTGACCCTATATCAACGCCTGCTGTTATCATTCACTATCCTCACCATAACGTTTCAAGAAAAGCCTCTATGCGGACACGAAGCTGTTCCGTATCTTCGAGGCTGTAATCCGTACGGATGTTTATAAACGGAACCTGTTTATTTTTCAATGTCCGCTCTATCCTGTAATTTTCTATATCAAACAGCTGGCACAACCGCAACGAATGGTTTACTACCCCGTTCGCTCGCGACTGATCTACCAGATCGATAATCCGGTTCATTCTGGTTGTCTGAGATATAAAACACGGGCATATCGAGGCGTATACGTATTTATTTGTCAAAGCCCTGATAAGCGCTTTTTTTCCCGTTTCATCAATGACCACCGGGTCAACACAGCTCTGAGCGCCGGAACAAAGCGTATCAGCAACAACATCAGCGCCGCATTCCTCAAGCAAATTCAGGACTTTGTAATTCGGCCATATCATCGGAGCCCCGGTAAGCACAATGCGCGGTCTGAGGTTTTTCCTGTCAGCGGAAAACAATTTCATTTCCTCCAGTACAGCCTCAGCGTGAGATATCCATTCATCCAGATCAACCATACTGAACAATGATGACTGTATGATGAGAAAAAAGTCACGAATCGATAATGAGCGCGGTTCCCGGATACGCTCATCCTGAATTGAACGAATCATCAGTGTGCGCCGCTGGTACTGTCTTATCACATCCCGCAATCGTCGCCGTGAGAGGCGCACCCCAAGATGTTTGTGCAAAAATTCGGACAGGCGGATCATCTGGTCAACGGTCTGAGACATAAACCGTTCATGATTCTGTTCAGGCGGAAGATTGAACATGAACGTCGGTTTTATATCGTTCAGGACTTCCCCCATTTTTCGTTTCGCGTCACAACTTGTGGGCATAATCAAAACATCACAAGACGCCGCAGGCGACTCAGAGACAAGAAATTTCCCGAATGACGCTTTGGCAAGCGGACAGATATCGCCGGACAATACCTCCTCGCCAACCGTAGCGGCGGCGCTGTTCCCGCAATCAATACGCACAGCCTGCGCACCAAACGCGGCTATCAGCTCCTGCGGTATCATATTACAAAAATAACCCACCCGGGGAGAACCGGTTGCAGGCTGTCCTGAATACATCATATTCTCAAAATATGCTATTCCTGACGGACGATGCGCTATCGCGGATTGCAGTTGTTTCTGCTGTTCCTCAATAAACCGCTGTTTTTTGAGGTTGCCCGGATTGGTAACCGAATCAGCAGTCACTCTATAAATATCATTGAACTGGTTATCCATGCAGTTTCCTTTGCAGGTCGGATTGCAGTATTGTTTTACCCGCGAATTCAAGACTAAGGCACTTATCCTGCGGACAGGCACTTACGCATTTCATGCAATAGATACAGTCGAACGTTGTTACATCATTAGCCGACATTTCCTGTTCCACATAATGTATATCCATGGGGCACACTTCGTTGCACGCACCGCACCCATTGCATTTGAGCGGCTCTTTGCGGAGCGAAATCATACCCCCTTTATTAAACAGCCCCCCGAAAATACCCATAGGGCAGAACCTGCACCATAGACGGCGTGATGAAATGAACGCCAGTACAAAAAAAAGCAGTAACACCACTACCCCGACACGAAAAAAGCCGAACAGCCATTCCATCCCCGGCAATGCAGGAAACGCGCCAATCCCCTGCGACGCAACAGGGCAAACCTGCTGTCCCGGACAAATCTTACAGAACGGGTACAACGGTATTTTACAACCCATAAACTCGCCGTTTTCATCAATCAGGGCATACGCCCTTGCCAGAAGCAATCCTATGGTTCCGGTAAAAATACCAGACCACACCGCAGTCATTTTCATAGTAGCGAACGGTTTAAAATGACTGATTCCAAGTTTGCGCCTGACAAAATCCAGCGCGTCGCCGATGGTTGCCAGCGGGCATACCCATCCGCACCACCATCTTCCGGCTATGAACAACACTACAACAGTGACTGCAAAAGCGCCCAGTACGATCGCCAGCAACGATATTTCCGCCGGATCTTTTTTACCGATAAGATCAAATCTCAATTGCATGAACCGCTGGCTGAGTTCCATGACGCATCCCTGCACATATCCTCCGTCTACGCTGAACCGGCACGGCGCACTCGGCAGATACGTAAGGCGGTTATCGTCACGCATAACGGGTACCGTTTCCATAATATTCATGACACCTGCCTGCGTATCCTGTCTGCGAGCAAGCATATCCTGATAATCAGCATAGCTTTTTCTGAACATAAACCCGCCAAAGAGTAAAACCATCAGGCACGCTATGCGGCAGAACTTCCGCAACGCATCGGGTGATAAAAACCGGGCGGCAAGAATAATAATCGAAGTGAAAGCCATTATGAGCAGAGGAGGATTAACCGGGATCCAGTGAAACCCGCTATCCGATGGAGCAACCCTATAACGATGCATAACATCAAAAACAGCAATAAGTATTGCCGATACCGGAATCATAATGAACAGGAATTTCCATTTTACCTGAGGCAAAAACAGAACGGGCAAAACCAGCAGTGTCAAAGCGGGAATAATATCGGACTGCATACGGTATAACCATTTTGATAACTGAGGAACCTGTATCGAAAGAGAATACAAACTCCAGAAACAAGCCGTAAATACAAGGAGATACACCAGCGTTTTACGTGCGCTCCATTCTTTCCCGTATGCCCTCTCAATAACCAAAAGCAGGCCGAGCAGGAGAAACGGTGATGTGAGGGGTGCATATAGTACTTGAAATAAGCTCATTTCGCGGAAAATCTCCTGAATATCAGTAACCCGAATATCACCGCAAGAGGCGCGAGGTACCAGAGGTAGTAGGTGTCGGCTTTGTCATCGACGATAACGTCTACCGTGGCGTTATAAGTGGCGGACGATTCCTCAACAGGCGGTTTTTCCCATGAAAAAACCTTGTACCGGTCAAGGGAACCACGATAAAACGACATGGTATCCACAACCGTATTATTGCCGGATACTCCATCGCCCCACGCAAGAGCAAAAGTACCGCATTCCATGCCGGCAGTATCAATGACAAACGCGATACGCAAGGAATTGATCTCTTCATCGCCAAACTCAGAGTAAAACGATGACCGATCTAAAATAAGCGGTATCGCTTCGCCGGATTCTCCGGTTACGACGAGCGAATTGGTGTCTGTAACGGAAAAATCAGGCATTGAAAGCAACCCGGTAACCAGAACGGTAGAATCCGAACCGCTCAGCCTGCTGTCAGTTCCCTCGGACAAAGCCGGAAGCTGTCCTTCCGTCGCCGGCGAGGTCACAAGAAGCACGTGTCGCTCCTGCGCAAACGAAGGCGTTACTGAAAGGAATAAAATAAGTATAAATACACGTATACAGCCCAGTTTTTCAAATACCATTACCATGTTTCTCATTTTAATATAAAATTAGCGTAGACAATAGGGTCAAGAACGGATATCTCGTTGCCCCGCCAGTAGGTTTGTTTCGTGTCCTGTTTTCGGGTCACATTCACATAAAACGACTGGGCGTTTTTCAATCCGACAGACTCAAGAGGCAAAGAAAATTCCACCTTTGTGCCGCTGAATTTCGCTTCTACCGGAGTATCGCTCCCTCCGAGCGTGACTGTCTGGTTCTGCAAATCCGCAGTCAGTACGGCAGGAGTACTATCGTGGTCGGGAGATATATAAATATTGACGATGTCTTTCTGTCCTGAAGACTGAAAATCCACCATTCCATACAGTGTCGACTCATCGTGCGAAAAGCGCACCCGGGTTTGCACATCGGACATTTTGTTCACGCCCTGCTGACTGATCCATGCGGCGTCTATACGTTCAAACACATACTCGTACATGGACGTACACATAAGCGCGTCTTTCCATTCCTCCTTGTCAACAGACCCGTCGATAGCCAGCGAATCGGGTTTGCGGGGTACTTCCATCACAGCCGCGGCGTCGTTCATATCAACGGTCTTAAAGACCATACTTTTGTCACGCCCGTTAAAGAGGCACAGCCCGATGGAATATTTTCCTTCGGCAACACCCTGACGGCGGGTAAGTTTCACCGTGAAAAACTCTTTTTTTCCGCCTTCGCTTTTCGTTTTGAGGCGCGGATACGACTTCCAATCCGGAGAGGGAGTGACATCCGAATCAAACGCTTCTGACTGAACCTCAAGCCGGATATCGGCAATATCCCTGTCCATAGTGTTAAGAAGGTAAACCCTGAACTCGCCGGACTCATTGATGCGGAGCTGTCCGTCGCGCACATCAACTTTGACCGCGAGGTTATCTTTTGCCTGAATAAATACGTCATTGCATAGGTGAGCGTACGACACGGACGTCAGAGACAGGAGACAAAAAGCGATAAAAACCTTTTTCATACCTAACTCCTTATATAGTTTATGTGAGCAGATACTATGTATGATACCAATTTTTTATTTTTATTTCAGCAAGAAAACATCTGCTTTCAAAAAAAGAACATCTTTGAAGCGATGAAAAAGTCACAACAGACAGTTATTGCAAAGCCCCCGACGGGGCTGTAGCAATCTCAGCGCTATTCATTTTGAGATCACCACGCCGCTGACACTCTTCTTCTTGATAACCTCTTAAAAGAAATTTTTATAAATCTTTTCAGGACTCCCAAAAATCTAATAAAGGAAATAGATGAAGTTTATATGAAATTTTGCATAGACTAAAATATTTATATATTTAAATATTAACTTATTG
>QZJZ01000028.1 GCA_003599815.1 Candidatus Auribacter fodinae | reverse complement strand
CTACCTGATAAGCGCAGGAGTTGTGCGTATCGCTCATGCTCTAAAACTCGCGTCGCCATATTTCCTGTTAAAACTCTTTTCCACTGCGTGCGGTTTAATTACAGCGCTATGCTGTTATATGGCATGGACATTGGTATTTGGACGTTCATGGTTCGCTTTTATGTTTATCAGCGCCTGCTGGGCATATTTACCAATGCATATATATCTAAGCCCAATGGTAGGCAACGAGATGTTTACCGCATCAATAACAGGAATCGCCCTCGTCAGTGTTCTCCGAACTATTAAAAAAGATGATTTTTCTAATGGAAACGCAGTAATAACCGGCATAATTCTCGGCTGTTGCCTGTTATCAAAATATTCCACTATTCCGATGGTTACCTGTACGTTCGGAATATTCGTATATCATCTCCGGCAGATAGAACAAACTAGGAAACGAACTTTAAGATTTGTTCTTCTCGTTCTGGGAATTACTGTTATACTGTCAGGCTGGTGGTACGTGAGAAACGCAGTGCTGTACGATAATCCATTGATATCCCCTCCCCACAGAAAACCCTTTCAGCAAATTTATAGCACCCAGCCGCCCGCAAAACGAGTACTGAAGGATATCATATGGTTTGACATATCAATATTAAACAATCCCCTCCTTGCCGCAAACGGTAATGTGTTACGCTTTTTTCAAACATTTATGCAAACAGGAGACTGTTCTTTATACAACACCGCTTTTAATTCAATACCGGCAGGAACATATTCAACGGCCTGGGTAGAAAACCATGCTTACTTCCTCACCGTACCATCACGACAGGTGCAACGGCTCGCGGTCTTTTTGGTACGCATCGCACTACTGCCGACACTGATTTTTATAATAGGTTTTACCGCTTTGCTAATTCATGCAGTCAAAAGTAAATCTGAACCGTTAATTTTTATGATGTGTTATTTCCTGCTCAGTATTGCCGCATATCTATGGTTCAATATCCGATATCCGAATTTCAGTCATGTAAAAGCCTTTTTTCTTCTGCACACAACACCGGTGTTGGCTATCAGTTTTACTTACGCTATGACAATATTCCGAAAACGCTCATACTTACTCTTTCTGACCGCAGTCATATCCATTGTAATCACTGCAAGCATATCTTACTGTCTGTATTTATTATAAATTGAGATTTTTTTTATTGTCTCTGAAAGTAAATTTTAGCGGAGATATTCCGAAAAAAATAATACAGAACAGGGATGTCTATGCAAAAAAACTATTATCGAATACTTCAGATTGACCCTACTGCGGATCCGTCGATTGTTAAATCGGCATACAGGACACTTATGCTTGACCTCAAATCGCACCCGGATCATGGCGGGAATATTGATTACGCTCAGGCAATCAATGAAGCATATGAAATCCTAAAAAATCCCGAAAAGAGAAAACAATACGATAAATCGAATTTCATTGCCATTCGTAAAAATAAAGCACAAAAACAATTTTTTCAATTACGCTGTCATCACTGTAATCAGATCAATACAATCAGCTTGACGCTCAACGAAACGGAAATGTATCATACGATCTGCACAAGCTGTAACAAAGCGTTATTCAGTGATTTTTACGAGAGCAGACAGTACCCCCGATATAAGTGCGAACTGAACGTGTATATACAATCCGCGAACAATAAAGTGAAGCTACGAGGAAAATGCAGTAATTTTTCAAGGAATGGGATGCAATTGCTGGCTCCCATTCCTATCAAGCTTGACGAAACAGTACTGCTGAGATTCCCGCATCACAAAGATTTCAGTATAATCGCCAAAATTATCAGAATCGAAGAAATAGAAAATCCGCAAGACAAAAACCGCTACCGCCACGGAGTGGTTTATATACAAGCTCAATGTGAATAAGGCAGGCAGAAGAAACGATGATTACACAGGATAAAAACTATTACCGGATATTACAGGTCGACCCGACAGCGGATCCGATAATCATTCAGTCCGCGTTTCATATCCTCGTGTTCCAGCTAAAAAAGAAAGAAAACTACTCGTCGAAACTGCCGTCGCTTGAAGAAATACATGAAGCATACGCCGTACTGAAGGATCCCGCAAAACGAGAACAGTATGACTGTGAAAACTTTTTTAAAAAACAAAAAAACACCATCAAAAACAATATCTTTCAGCTTCGCTGTTTTTTCTGTAATTCTATAAATGAAATCAATCTTGATACACAATCCGATAAAATTCAGGAACTGGCATGCCGCCATTGCAAAAAACCTTTTTCAACACTGATAAACAATCAACGACGATTTCCGCGTTACAGCTGTAAGAAGAAAGTAATTGTCTCACAGCCTGACAGTGAGGAAATGTATGAAGGAACATGCGTCAACTTTTCACGAAGCGGCATGCTTCTTGAAATTCCCGACAAAAAATTCGAGGAAAAAGAACGGCTAAAAATAAGTTTCACGAAAAATAATCATATATTTATGATAGGCATTGTTGTCAGAGTACAAAAATCCGTTCGCGATGAGTCATTCATATACACGCATGGGATCGAATTCACACAGACTCATCACGCGGAATAGACCGGTTACATGCTTCGTATAAATTCCAGTGTGGTTTCCAGCTTTTGTGCCTGTTCCCGCAATTCATCTTCCTTAGCCCGCTCTTTTTCAATGACCGCATCAGGAGCATTTTTAATAAAACTCTGATTCGTCAGTTTCTTTAGAACTGCGGACAACGATGCTCTGATTTTTTCCAGCTTTGCCTCAAGGCGTTGTATCTCTTTATCTTTATCTATAGCCCCATCAAGAGACATATATATAATGCCCGCCTTAATAACAGCGGAAGGCATGGGATGAGCTGGTTCAAACCTCTCAATAATGTTAATTTCTTTTGCGCGCATCAGCTTCATTATCGATATGTTTTCTCCGGCAATATACTCCGCCATATGTTTATCTTCCGGTTTAAAGATAAATGTAATTTCAGCTGACGGCGGTATATCATATTCACTACGAAGGTTTCTGCCTGCGCTGAGAAGCTCGAATTTTCTATCTACTAGTTCAATAATCTCATCATCAATTAATTTCTCATCAACTGCAGGCCATGATGAAATCATAATGGATTTATCCGATTTTACAGGTTCATCACCGCCTAATGAATGTAACCTCTGCCAGAGATCTTCAGTTAAAAACGGCATAAATGGATGGAGTAATTTCAGTACCTGATCGAGTACATGAAACAGCACTGACCTGGTGATATATTTTTCAGATTCATTATCGGCATACAAGATAGGTTTAACTGATTCGATATATTTATCACAGTAGCTGTGCCAGAAGAAATCGTATATAACCTGAGCCGCCTCATTGAACCTATAATTGTCCAACGCTATATTCACTGCCCCGATTGTTTTATTTAAAAGAGCAAGAATATAACGGTCGTCAGAAGTAAAAAGAGCCCGGTCAACAGACTCCAGGTCAGGCTTTTTATCGCCGAAATTCATCATCAGGAACCGCGACGCGTTCCAGATCTTATTGGAAAAGTTCCTGCCTATCTCAAATTTCGCGGGAGAAAGATATACATCCTGCCCCTGAGCGGTAATGAGCAGAATAGAAAAACGCAACGCATCTGCGCCGAATTCCTCAATCACATCAAGCGGATCAATAGTGTTGCCGAGCGACTTGCTCATTTTAGTACCACTGTCGTCACGTACAGTGCCATGCAGGTATACATGAGTAAACGGAACATCACCCATAAACTCAAGTCCAGCCATTATCATGCGGGCAACCCAGAAAAAAAGGATTTCCGGCGCCGTAACCAGCGTATTTGTGGGGTAAAAGAATTCAAGATCCGGTGTCTTCTCCGGCCAGCCAAATGTAGAAAAAGGCCAGAGCCACGATGAAAACCATGTATCCAGAACATCTTCATCCTGAACAAGTTTTACAGAGGAACACTTCTTGCATTTTTTCGGTTCCGTGCGTGATACATTCACTTCATTGCAATCTTGGCAGTACCAAACAGGAATACGATGCCCCCACCATATCTGGCGCGAGATACACCAGTCACGAATATTTTCCATCCATTCCAGATAGACTTTTTCCCAGCGTTTCGGAATGAATTTTACTTTTCCTTCTTTTACAACCTGTATCGCCGGTTCCGCCAACGGCTTCATTTTCACAAACCATTGTTTTGAAAGGCGCGGCTCCACGATGGTGTGACAACGATAACAATGCCCAACTGCGTGAATGTGTTTATCACTTTTGACCAGCTCGTAACGGTCTTTCAGGTCTTCAAGCAACTTCTTGCGGCAGGCGAATCTGTCCATACCGGCATATGGGCCGGCGTTTTCATTCATCGTGCCGTTTTCATTCATCACATTGACCGACTCAAGATTATGCCTCCGCCCCATTTCAAAATCGTTGGGGTCATGCGCAGGGGTTACCTTGACGATTCCGGTACCGAACGACATATCAACAAATTCATCGGCAATAACTTGTAAAGCACGCCCGATAATCGGCAGAATAACCTTTTTATCCTTTAAACGCGCATACCGTTCATCTTTCGGGTTCAGAGCAACCGCCACGTCGCCAAGCATGGTTTCTGGACGAGTCGTAGCCACAACAACTTTTTCGTCAGAATCTTCGACATGATAGGCAATATAATATAATCCGCCTTCGATTTCCCTGTGTTCGGCTTCTTCATCCGATAAGGCGGTATGACAACGGGGGCACCAGTTAATAATATAGTTGCCCTGATAAATCAATCCCTTTTCATATAAGCGAACAAAGACTTCCAGAACAGCTTTACTTAAACCTTCATCCATAGTAAAGCGTTCACGGTCCCAGTCGCATGAACAACCGAGTTTTTCTAGCTGGTTAATAATCTTGCCGCCAAACTCTTCACGCCATTCCCAGACCTTTTCAACGAATTTTTCGCGGCCAAGATCATACCTTGTTTTACCTTCGGCGCCGATCCTGCGTTCCACCATGTTCTGAGTAGCAATACCTGCATGATCAGTGCCGGGCATCCATAACGCATTCAATCCCTGCATGCGCCGCCATCGGATCAATACATCCTGAATCGTGTTATTCAATGCATGGCCCATATGCAGTGCGGCAGTCACATTAGGAGGCGGAATCACTATAGAGTACGGAGTACCGCCATTCGCGTATGATGCATGAGATAACTTATTTTGTATCCAGAATGATTCCCACTGAGTTTCAGTATCTTTGGGAGAATACTGTTTTGGTATATCCATTGAAAGACCTGTCCCTGTGACTATTTTTTATGAGTTAACGTCGTGGCGTCTTTAACCAGTTTGTATTCGACACTGTCAGCCAACGCTTCCCAGCAGGCTTCGATAATATTTTCCGAAACACCTACCGTGCCCCAGATCTCACCATCGCAACGGGATTCTATCAGTACCCGAACACGCGCTCTGGTTCCTTCAGCCTCATCAATAACGCGTACTTTGAAATCGATCAGTTCTACTCTTGCTACTTCAGGATAGAATTTCTCAAGCGCTTTGCGCAAAGCGCAATCCATGGCATTGACCGGGCCATCCCCTTCAGCGACAGTGTAGTGTTCTTCATTTCCTACACGAACTTTCATTGTCGCCTCGGATATCAGCTTGCCTTCACGGCGCTCCACTATAACCCGAAATCCAATCAATTCAAAAAAATTGACATGATTCTGAAGATGCTTACGTATAAGAAGCTCAAAAGAGCCTTCCGCCGCTTCAAATTCATATCCAAGATGTTCAAGACGCTTGAGGTCTTTCAATATATGGTTAATTTCCGGATTATTATCATCAAGATCTATATTCAGCTCTTTAGCTTTAAGCGTAATATTGCTCTTGCCCGACAATTCAGATATCAGCACGCGTCTCTGGTTCCCAACAAGCGCAGGATCTATATGCTCAAAACTGATCGGTGTCTTCTTTACTGCATTTACATGCATACCGCCTTTATGCGCAAAAGAAGATATACCGACAAACGGAGCAAAATTGTCATGCCGACGATTCGCCAGATCGTCCACAAACTGTGATACTTCACACAGCATTCTCAACTGCTCGTCAGTGATCACATTATACCCGCACTTCAGTTTTAAATTCGGTATGATTGTAGTCAGATTAGCATTACCGGTACGTTCGCCAAAACCATTCATCGTTCCCTGAATATGCACCGCGCCGCCATGAACAGCCATCAAAGAGTTAGCAACTGCGACACCGCTGTCATTATGGCAATGTATACCGACATCCGTCGACACATTTCTTTTTACATCCTGAACTATCTCATATATTTCATGCGGCATAGAACCGCCATTTGTGTCACAGAGAATAACGCAATCCGCACCCGCTTCCTCAGCGGCTTTCAACGTCTGAATAGCATAACTCCTGTCTGCCTTGTACCCATCAAAAAAGTGTTCCGCGTCATAAAAAGCAAGACGGTTATTTTTCTTCATAAGATGAATACTGTCATAAATCATCTTGAGATTTTCCTCAAGGGTTGTCTTGAGCACTTCAGTGACATGAAGCACCCAGCTCTTACCGAACATGGTGACAACAGGCGTTTCCGATTCGATCAGCTTAATCAGATTACTGTCATCTTCAGGTTTAACATTCGCTCGACGAGTAGATCCGAAAGCGGCTATTTTCGATGTTTTCAAATTGTATTCACGAATCTGTTTGAAAAACTCAATATCTTTAGGATTGGAACCAGGCCATCCGCCTTCAATATAATGGATACCGAGTTTATCGAGTTCAAGAGCGATCCGTATTTTATCCGCTACGGAAAAAGATATCCCCTCACCTTGCGTACCATCACGTAACGTTGTATCATACAATTTAACATCCATTTTACTACCCTTTTATATGTAACCATTGAACCAGTCGAGACCGGCTTTATTCTTTATCAAGTTCAAATCCTTCATGTAACACTTTTACTGCCTGTTTTGCCTCACCCTCACGGATAACACATGATATTTTAATTTCAGATGTGGAAATCATAGAAATATTGATTCCCGCCTGGGCAAGAAGATTAAACATCTTCGACGCAACGCCCGAATGAGACCTCATTCCAATACCAACAACGGAAATTTTCGCAATATCCTCATTTACGTTGATTGCCCGCGCGCTCACTTCCTGAGTCAAATCAGCGAGAATAGATTTGATTTTCGGAACATCGTTTTTGTTCACGGTAAATGAAATATCGGTGTACCCGTGCTCACTAACATTTTGAATAATCATATCGATATTAATGTTATATTTGGCAACCAAGTTAAATAATTTCGCCGCAATACCGGGTTGGTCAGGAAGATGCAGCAGAGTAACTTTCGCTTCACTGGTATCTGCAGTAACCCCTCTTATGACGGGCTGTTCCATAACGTTTGTCTCCTTCACGATATATGTTCCTTCAGATCTATTAAAACTCGAGCGTACGCACAATGGTACATTATATTTATTAGCAAACTCCACAGAACGCGACATCAGGACTTTCGCGCCAAGGCTCGCCATTTCAAGCATTTCCTCGTGTGTGATTTCTTTCAGTTTTCGCGCGTTCGGCACAATGCGCGGATCAGCAGTATATACGCCATCAACATCAGTGTAAATCTCGCACATGTCAGCTTTCAGTACCGCGGCAAGCGCAACGGCCGTAGTATCCGACCCGCCGCGTCCCAGCGTCGTGATGTCCTGCTGAATATTTATTCCCTGAAAACCGGCAACGATAACAACCTTATTCAACGCCAACTGTTCCTGCATTTTATCCGGCTTTATATCCAATATACGCGCTTTCGTATGAACATCATCAGTCATAATCCCGACTTGAGCGCCGGTCAATGAAATTGCGTCTTCACCAAGTTCATGAATCGCCATTGCCAACAACGCGACAGAAATCTGTTCACCAGTCGATACCAGCATATCCAGTTCCCTGTCAGACGGATTTTTCGATATCTCTTTCGCTAGATTAATTAACTTGTCAGTCTGTCCACCCATGGCAGATACAACAACAACGACCTGATTGCCGTCACGTTTTGTATCAACAACACGCTTTGCAACGTTCATTATGCGTTCAGGATCACCAACAGATGTTCCTCCATATTTTTGTACAATCAGTGCCATGTAACGATATCCCCTTCTTTATTTAGAATTCGTATGCGCTAAAAGCATCGACATTAATGTATGTCCATCCCGTAGTTTAAAACCGCCCTTTTTTGCTGAAACCTCATTGAATTCAGCTACCGTATCAGGTTTAATGGCATTTCCTGCTATTAAAAATGGTACCGGGTCCGAAACATGGCGACGCAACGAAACAGGCGTCACATGATCAGATATAACCATTATGCGCCATCCTTCGGAATCAAACGCATTAATATGATTGTAAATAGTACCGATAACTTTCTCATCAAAATTTTCGATGGACTTAATTTTTTCCGTTACCGAACCGCTGTGACTTGCTTCATCAGGCGCTTCAACATGGACTATGGCACAATCATATTCCCGCAATGCCTCAAGAGCGCACAACGCTTTTCCCTCGTAATTAGTATCAAAATAGCCTGTCATACCCGGAACATTAAACACATCCATCCCCAGCAATCTTCCCAGTCCGCGCACGACGTGAGTAGCGGAAACAATACAACTCCGCTTACCATATAGATCGGAAAACCGTTTGAAATCCGGACTCTTGCCAGCACCCCAAATCCATAAAAAATTGGCCGGATTCTCGCCAAGATCTATTTTAACAACATTAATCTCATGACTTCGAAGAATTTCAGAAGCCGTTTTCAGTATATTTCGTAAAATATCACTCCCGGAACCACCCGGCAGATTCGGATCAACCTTCTGTCCGACAATTTCGCATGGAGGCACATATTTTATCTGATTAAAATCAGATCCCAACGCGGTTGTGTCCAGCACCATGATGTTTTTATATCCCTCAAGGGCATAAAACATAACGCCGGGAATATCAAGTTTATCATTGAGATACCGGATCAATTCGGATGCTTCTTCGCTGGAAAGGCCTCCGGCACGATTATCTATGAGAATACCATCAGATTCCGTCACAAAATCACACCGAAAAGCGACCTGTCCTTCACGCAATGACAGACCGGTACTTGCCATTTCCAGAACAGCACGCCCGCAAAGATTCTTTTTCGGTTCATATCCAAAAATAGACAAATGAGCTATATCACTGCCGGCAGAAAACCCACGCGGGATCATACGAGCGGTACCGCAACGGCCTGATTGCGCAAGAGCATCCATATTTGGCGTACGTGCACATTGCAGAGGCGTCACACCACCCAGCTCGTCAAGGGGATAATCAGCCATCCCGTCACCAATACAAACAACATATTTCACTGCCGGTCCCCTTAATCTTCCATACGAATCAAAAGAGTTTTATCTTTCACCACATCAAGCTGATCAATTTCATTTAGAGCCGCGCGCACACCCTGTTCCTTAGCATGATGAGTAATCATGACCAACGGGACAAATTCTCCTTTACGCCGTTCTTTCTGATACACATCAGATATGCTGATCCTGTATTTTCCGAGAACACCGGTAATCTGCCCCAGCACACCGGGAATATCTATAACTGAAAAACGCAGGTAATACCTCGATTCAATAGCATTCATATCGCGAACAACAACACTGCTCCGGTCACGAGTAAACTCATTATTATGCCTGCCTTTACCATTAGCTATCGACCTTCCGATATCCACTAGATCAGCAACTACAGCGCTGGCGGTAGGCAATTCTCCAGCACCACGACCATAATACATCGTATGCCCCACAATATCTCCGGTAATAAATACCGCATTATACGCATCCATTACCGATGACAAAAGATGAGACTCCGGCAATAACGTCGGATGTACCCGCAATTCAACAGAGCCTGCCTGCTGTTTGTAGATACCCAATAACTTAACGCCATACCCGAACTCCGCCGCATACTGAATATCTTTATCAGTAATATTGCGAATCCCCTCTATATAAATGTCACGCATCTCAAAAATGGCTCCTGTTGCCAGCGAACCGAGAATCAAAAGCTTATGGGCGGCATCAATTCCTTCCACATCAAGCGTTGGGTCGGCTTCAGCATAGCCTAATGACTGCGCCTGCTTCAATGCTTCTTCATACGATATGCCGTCCTGCGTCATTTTTGTAAGTATGTAGTTGGCAGTACCGTTAATAATCCCGTACATACTTTGTATATTATTGGCAACCAACCCTTCACGCAAAGCCTTGATTACCGGGATACCGCCGCAAACACTCGCTTCATAAGCGATCATGCCATTGACCGCTTGCACAGCAGAGAAAATTTCATTTCCGTGTTCCGCAAGCAACGCCTTATTCGCAGTTATAACAGACTTTCCATTTCTCAACGCGCTGAGAATAATATGTTTCGCGACACCGCACCCACCGATCAGCTCAATAACTACATCGACATCTGGATCATTAACAACCTGCATGGCATCAGTAGTCAAAACAGAGGGGTCAACCTTGACACCACGGTCACTTGTGATATCCAAATCAGCGACCCACTTTAGCTGTATAGGCGCCCCAATACGGGTTTCAACAAGCTCTTTGTTGGCTTGCAGAGTCTTAACAACGCCCTTGCCGATAGTACCAAATCCAATTAACCCAATAGTAATAGTTTTCATGCTCATAAATATGGTCGGGGCGAGAGGATTTGAACCTCCGACCACTTGAACCCCATTCAAGTGCGCTCCCAAGCTGCGCTACGCCCCGATACTCTCTCAGATAATTATTTGTTGTTTGTTTGTGATATACGTCAAAAACGTCATAAAAAAATAGCAAAGTTCTTCTCAAAAGACAAGGAAAATATTCACTACACAGACCTACAAACAGCATTGTTGTGTCAATAAACAATACTCATTAGAAATTATTTTATTGCGGGTTACTTAGAGAGCCTGCTGTTCCAGAACTATTTCATCTTTCAGTTCAACAAGCTTTTGACGGAGATCTTTAAGCAGAGCTATAGCATCACCCTGTTGCTGGATACGCATACGCCCTTCATTTCGTTCTTTCAGGTACTGGCGCGCGCCTTCAATCGTAAAGCGACGTTCGTAAAGAAGGTCTCGTATCTCAATAATGCGTTCAATATCTTTGCGCTGATATGTCCTTCTGCCGGATTTGCTTTTTTTGGGTTTCAGATCAGGAAACTCATTCTCCCAAAACCGCAATACGTGAGGCTTAACACCTGTTAAAGAACTCGCTTCCTGAATTGGAAAATATAATTTTGGAGGAATTTCAATCATTCTATACAACCCTTATTATAAATGCAGTCTGATTAAAAAAATGGGCGATACGGGATTCGAACCCATGACCTCTGGTTCCGGAGACCAGCGCTCTATCCAACTGAGCTAACCGCCCGATATACAAGACTTTTATAGTATATGACTTTAATTTATTCAGTCAAGAAAATAAGTTCATTCAACAAAACTTTTATGCAGTTTAGAAAAGAACTTATCTGACCAATCGAAACCGGGTGAATGGGAAATAAATCATAAATGACTTCCCCCGAAGATTGCTCTCTGGCACAAACCCCCAGAACCTGCTGTCCTTACTGCTCGGACTGTTATCGCCAAGAACGTAATATGAATTATCCGGTACAATGATAGACTTATTTCGCATGCCAAACTGACCTTCGTTCAAATAAGGTATCCGGGTAAAGACGTCTGGATCTTTCAGTGTTTCACCATTGAGCAAAATGACACCTTCATCTTTGTTTATCGGTCCAGCTTTAAGAAACTCTCCTGTTTCCTGACACTCTCCTTGAATATAGATCGCTCCATCCGGTTCAAATATCTTAACAGGGTTATGGATACGATGTACTTTACCGGTTTTTGGCGAAGGCGCAAACAGGTTTTCCCTGCGAAGCCCTATAATTTCTATCCGGTCACCGGGTAACCCCACAAGGCGTTTGATGAAATCCTTTTTTTGTTCGTCTTCATCAAGCAGTGCAATTCCCTCAGTTGTAAAAACAACAATATCGCCGCGCTGAGGCTGGCGCACTGCCGGCAACTGGAAATATGGGAGTTTAATATCAGTAAACATGATTCCGGTCGGGCTTTTGGCGCCGTATATAAACTTGTTTACCAGTATGCGGTCACCCATTCCATAATACTGAGCGCCATGAAGAGTCGGCTGCATGGAACCTGTTGGGATTTTGAACGCCTGTACGATAAAAGTCCTTATAAGTAAAGCCAATATAACTGCCGTAATAATCGCTTCAGCATATTCACGAAGAGTGGACTTCTTGTACGGTTTCAAGACTTTATCAGTTTTATAAAGAAAATTCATGCACCGCTTTTCCAATTGGGATGGATCATCAGACGATTGGATAACTTCTTCCAGATCATCTATCTCTGCGGAAATCATGTTTAATTCATGTTCATCTATTTTATTACCATGCTTTTTCAATATTTTACGAACATCTTTCAGATGGAGCCGGGCTTCTTTTTTCAGTTTTCGCGTCTTCCGATTTTTCAAAAAATCTTTCATATCAGATCATCCCGATTGATTTATTCATCCATTTTCAAAACAGTTAAAAAGGCATTCTGAGGTATCTGTACTTTACCGATCTGTTTCATTCGCTTTTTGCCTTCCTTCTGTTTCTCCCACAGCTTTCGTTTTCTGGTAATATCACCACCATAACACTTTGCGGTTACGTTCTTTTTCAATGCGGTTATCGTTTCCCGCGCAATAACTTTCCCCCCAATTGCCGCCTGAATCGCAATTTGAAACAACTGGCGCGGTATAACTGTGCTCAATCTTTCCGCCACAAACCTGCCGCGGTTATAGGCTTTATCCTTATGCACGATAAATGAAAACGCATCGACAATGTCGCCATTAACCAGCATATCCACCTTAACTACGCTGGATTCCCTGTAACCGATTAACTCATAATCCATTGATGCGTAACCACGAGTAATGGATTTCAGCTTATCGTAAAAATCAATCACCACTTCCGCCAGCGGCATTTCAAATGTAATCATAACACGCTTGGAATCGATCGTTTCCGTTTGTTTACACTCACCCCTCCTGTCACGGGCTAACTGCATGACGCCGCCGATACATTCATTAGGACAGATAATAGTCGCTTTAATAAATGGTTCCTCAATAAAATCTATTCCAGATGTATCAGGAAAATTAACCGGATTATCAATATCCTCAACGACACCACTGGACAAATGAACTTTATAGATAACGCTCGGCGCAGTGGCAACCATATCAATATCATACTCACGCCCAAGCCGTTCCTGAATTATTTCCATATGCAGTAAGCCGAGAAAACCGCATCTGAACCCAAAGCCAAGCGCGATGGATGTCTCAGGTTCAAAGTGGAATGCCGAGTCATTCAACTGCAATTTTTCCAGAGCGTCTTTAAGCAACTCATAATCATTGGTATCAACCGGGTACATGCCGCAGAAGACCATTGGCTGTAAAATTTTAAATCCCGGTAACGATGTAGCGGCGCGCATTTTGTTATCAGTTATTGTGTCTCCAATGCTAATGTCCTGAGGTTGTTTGATATTGGCGATAACATACCCTACTTCGCCCGCTGCCAACTGCTTAACAGGCATACCTTTCGGGCGGAAAACCCCCACTTCCAGCACCTCGAATACCGTATCGCGTTTCATCATGCGTATCATCATGCCTTTGTGAACCGTACCGCTAAATACGCGGATATAAACAATGACCCCACGGTACATGTCATATACTGAATCAAAGATCAAAGCGCGCAACCGGTTATCATCACCAAACTTGCGGGGAGGCGGTATCTTATTGACTAACGCATTGATAACTTCTTCTACGCCGAGTCCTGTTTTGGCGCTGACCAGAATCGCCTCATCAGCGGGAATACCAATCACATCCTCGATCTGGCGTTTTACTTCAGGAACCTGTGCCGCAGGAAGATCGATTTTATTTATAACCGGAATAATTTCCAGATTATGTTCAAATGCCAGCAACACATTCGCCACTGTCTGAGCTTCCACACCCTGTGACGCATCGACAATCAGCAGTGCGCCTTCGCAGGCGGCAAGACTGCGTGATACTTCATATGAAAAATCAACATGGCCCGGGGTATCAATCAAATTAAGAATATATTCCTGCCCATCAGTATGCTGATGCGTCAGACGAACCGCACGGGCTTTAATAGTTATGCCTCGTTCCCGTTCAAGATCCATATCGTCGAGAACCTGATCCCGGAAATCACGGTCCGATATGGTTTTTGTAAAAAGAAGCAATCTGTCTGCAAGCGTAGACTTGCCATGATCAATATGAGCGATAATTGAGAAGTTACGAATATTATTGCGGGGTTCAGTCATAATTCATTCACATTTGTTATGGTTAATTTTTGAGATGAATATTAAACGCTTTTTTGGGTTATAAATCAAGAAGATAGTTTAATTATGTTTATTTTATATATACTACGACATTTTCGAAAATAAAAAAAGGGGCATTAATTTAATGCCCCTTTAACTATTTTAATATTAAGAAGATAACTATTTTCGCCTGATCAATGCTTTGCAGATCAACATCCCAAAGCAAAATACCATCATAGAACCCGGTTCAGGAACTGCAAATACTCCCCCCCCTTGCGGCGAAGGAACAGCACTGACCATCCAGTCTCCCGGCATATTCGTATCAACATAATTTGTTCGAGTAAGTGCATACCCTTCAGGAGCACCAGCTACGATAGGCACCGATGTTACACTGCCCCCGCCGCCATAATAGCCGGTCGGGTCAAGTGCCGCCATGTTCGTGGAAGAACCGTCCACCTTACCAAAAAGTATCGCGTCTTCAATCGAGCCATTCAGTTTCACCCTGATGCCCCTTGCAGAAAATATACCGGAAGGCAAAGAAAACAAGGGATCGGAATTAAGCACCACATCAGCAAAAATACCGCCGCCGAGATCTGCTCCGCTATTACTGATCAACATGGAAGAATTAGGAGCAATAATCAGATCATTAATCACAAAAGAAAGAGCCGTTCCCGACATCCATGAGGTTGAACTTGATATTTCAAGTGTCAACGGCTCAAGAGATAAGTTAAGTTCATCACCGGTTATATTATGCAGTTCAATCCATTGCCCAAGCGTACCTCCCGCGGGATCATAAAACACCTCGTTAAGCACCACCTTTGTTGCACTAAAGGACGACGAGGCAAACAATAAAGAGAAAATAAGAGTGAATACGGAAATAATGTCTCTTTTTTTAATTGCCATTGCAATTAACCTCCATTTAATAGTATTTATTTTATTATATAGATAACGTTTGTATAAGATATTCATCCAGCTATAAGATTACAAATACACAGAATAATTTATTTTTAAAACACAGACTTCGCATATTATATAACATTTTTCTTGAAGAAAATTTTTCTTGAATTCCCTATGTGAGTTTTTAAGCTGAATAAAACATTACCATAACCCTTTTGAAAAACAGCGTGTGATCTATGAAAAAATTTTCAGTGTATTTAGTTCTTGTGCTCGCCTGCTTTCTCGCTTTCGGCAATACTATCGTTAACGATTTTGTTTACGATGACGCTTCTGTCATTAAAGATAACCGTTTTCTAAAAAAGAGTGAAAACATCTATCATCTGCTGAGCAAACAGGATTATTTCGCCCGAAGCGGTGTTGGTAAGTATAAGCGTTATGGAGAAGGCAGTTACCGCCCGATAGTCACTTTAAGTTATTTTCTGGATTATGCCATTTCGGAAAACAATCCTGTCGTTTCGCACACAATGAACCTTCTTTACCATACCGCAACAGTGATAATCATATACCACCTGCTATTGCTCCTTTCAGGCAATGGAATCGCGAGCATGCTCGCAAGCGTGTTTTTTGCTATACATCCAACCGGAAGTGAAGCAATAAACGCCATTTCGTTCAGGGAAGACATCCTGTGCGCTTTTTTTGTATGTACTGCCCTGTACTGCTATCTGTTGTTTATTGAAAACAGGCGAAAGCAGAACTGGCTCTTCCTCATGACAGCAGTATGCTACTTCCTCGCCTGTTTAAGTAAAGAAAACGGATTTATATTACCCGCGATACTCTTTCTTGCAACACATATGATATTTTACTCTGAATCCAAACTCCCATTTTTCCAGCAGGTAAAAAATACTCTGCCAACATACATAATACTTTCTGCGGTTGGCCTCGTCTACCTGCTCCTGAGGTTTGGGTTGTTCAATTATGTATCTATTGAAGACGAACCTGACATACCATTTTTTATGAGAATAATTCGGTTTATAAATGTACTCGTCTATTATCTTCGCCTGACCCTTATACCGGGACAGCTTACCCCTGCATACAACAAAAATTTTCTCGAATCGGCGCGATATCTGTTCATATCTGTACCTGTACTCACCGGTTTACTGAGTATCTTATTCTTTTATAGAAAAAAGTTCCCTCTTGTCAGCTTCGGAATATCGTGGTATCTGATATTTCTTCTGCCCGTATCAGGATTAATGTATCTTCAGCATCCTGTGGCTGAACGATACATATATTTACCAATGATCGGAATTCTACTGGTTATATCCTTATACATATCAACGCTCACATATCGAAAAAAAATGCTTTTGCCTGTGTTGTGCATTCTCATTTTTTTTCTTATCCAGAAAAGCCTGACGCAAAACATTATATGGAACAATGAATTTTCCCTCTGGGAGCACGCGGTCAAATATGCACCGAAAAATTATAATGCCCTTGCGAACTACGCAGTAGTGCTGGCAGACAGCGGTAAAACGCACGATTCCATAATCTATTATCAAAAAGCGCTGAAAATTGAAGATAGAGCTCAATCACATTATAATCTTGCCAACAGCTACAACCGGCTCGGCATGAAAGATAAAGCGGAAGTGGAATATAAACGTTCCATTGAGCTTGACCCTCTCTACTCGGAATCACACAATAATCTGGGCAAACTTCTTGCGGAACAAGGCAAATACGAGGAAGCCATCGTTGAACTGCGTACAGCATGCAAACTGAGCCCTTACAATGTCAAAGCGTATAACAACCTTGGCGCCTGCCTCAATCATTTAAAACAGCATGACGAAGCAATAAAGGTTTTGCAATATGCCCTTAAACTTGCGCCAACATATACCAGCGCGCTTTTTAATTTGACAACCGCATACTTTAAAAAGGGAGACACACGGCAGGCCGAAAAAACGTTACAGCGTATCATGGAAATCGACCCCGGCAATCAGAATGTCGAGCAGTATCTGCAGGTTATACGTTCCAGCATGAATCAGCCTGCCAACCAACCGCCTGCACCCAAACCGCAAGTAAAAACCGAACCGCCTTCTTTAACCGATAAGCCGATACCAACACCTCATCCAATACCCCCAGTCAACGATCAGGTTAAGAACGTATCTGCACTGATAGAACAGGCTGATAAACTAATGAATGATAAGGATTACCCACAGGCATTGTCATTATATCGTAACGCCGTCCAGATTGACGGAATGCACGAGGAAATACGTTATAAACTGGCTGAATGCTATATTAAACTCGGTTCTTTCTCATTAGCGCGTAGAGAATTACTGAAAGCAACCGCTATTAACCCTGAATACGAAGCGGCAAAAAAACGACTGGCGGAAGTGGAAAAAATTATAAGAAAAGTACCGGGGCTCCCAGATACCGGAGAATAAAAAAAGCCAGGGTGGCTAAACGGGAAAAGAAGAACATTCTGATCAATCCAACAAGAGACTTTACCTGGCAAGAGATACCAACATACAACAATCAATTATTTACCACCCTGACCTGTTTTATATGTCGGCATCCTGCTATCAAAAGATTACTCATTTTTTATTTTATTTTCAGTGAGATAAAGAAATAGGCAACTTAGTGGTATTGAACCTGATAATAAATCTTATAAACATCTTCCTCGGGATGGACATTGTTTAAAATACTACCCATAAGGCGGGCACCGGAAGATTTGATAATCTCATTAATTGCGGACTCGGCATCGGTTGCGGAATAAAGTTTATGGCTCACAACCATTATGGTCTTGTCAACCAGCCCTGCCAGCAATACACAATCGCCAAAGCCGACAACAGGCGGCCCATCAAAAATCACCATATCGTAATCAGCGGATGAGTCCCTCAATAATTTTTGAAGCCGCTTTAATGTAATAAACGAATCTATCTTGGCGAAATCAAAATCTTTCCCGACGGACAACAAATCCACATTGGGTAAAACTACCGGAGTAATCAATTTTTTATAATCCTTAATCCGATCTAAATCAGAAAAACCAAGCGCAGGTTCCATAATCTCAAGATACCGGAACAAATCAGGCTTACGAACGTTAAAATCAACCAGCAGGACTCTTTGGTTTAACTCACCAAGAACACACGCAAGATTTGCAGATGTTAATGTTTTGCCTTCACCGGCGCCGCCGCTGGTAACCAAATATGTAGTGGTATTGTTCTTTCGTTTTTCTGTCAACATTTTAGTGGCTAATATCCTAAATGCTTCGTATTCAGTAGAATATTCTGAACCCTGCACTAGTTTTCGCACTGAGTTCGGAATAATGGTCAATACCGAAAACGCCTGATCTCTATTCTCCGAATAAACACTGCGCATCATAAAACCGTATGCCAGTATTAACAAAACACCCATTCCTCCACTGCACATCCCGGCAGATAGAACACTGAGTAATGTCCTCGGCCTGAATTTTTCTCCTTCAAGAGGAGGAATAGCACGGGTTATGACTTCCACTGAATTTTTCGGCATGTCAACAAGTGAGGAATATTTAATATAATCACCTTTTATGGAAATATAAACTTCCTGATCAGTTGCAACATCACGCTCAGCCTGCAAATACTCAAGTTCACCTGATCCAAGGCTAAGAATTTCTTTTTTAAATTGATCAAGTATCTCACTTAATGAATCTTCACGTTTTTTAACAACTTCATACTGGATGTTCAATCCCGCTAAAATTCCAGTGACTTCATCAGATACCTTTTTCCGAAGATCGTCAATACGGGATTTGGGTTCCTTTATATCCGGATGATTGAGCCCGTAAGACTGTATCAGCATGCTCAAACGTATTTCTTCAGCTACAAGAGACTGCTTTAATGTCACAAGACTTTCATATTGTGCGTCTAACGCAAGCAGATCCGCTCTCGCGCTTTCGGATAGCTCGTTTATCTTGTTTATTCTTACCTCTTTGATGATACGCTCTATTTTAGCGTCAAGGTACTGTTTGTTGAATGATTCAAGATTCGTCTCATTAATATTTGTGCCTTTATAAAAAGTAATATCTTTCTGTTTTTTTATCTTATTCAAACGATTTTCTGATTCCTGCAATCTTTTTTTCGTCTCGTCCAGCTTTAAAGCCATTTCCTTTAACGTTTCAACCATGTCACGTCTTGCGGTATTAAATGTGTGGCGCTCATATTCCTCAATGAACGCATTCACAATCTCGGCGCTCAGAAGCCTGTCTTTATGAGTAGCGGTAATCTCTATGACGTTAGTTTCTTCAAAATAGTTGATAGCAATACAGTGCCGCAGTAAATTCAAAGCTATTTCCTGCGGCAGTCGTATTCCTTTATAGGGCGACAGCCGATCCTGCAAATTCAATTTGTCTATTGTAGCGAAAAATATTTTACTGGAGTGCATTAAGATATACTGGGAAAAATAAAAATGCTCAATGTAGGTTTTGGAATATTGTTTATAATGAGCAATTTTCATTGTGCGTTTGCGCGGTCCAATCACTATCTTCGCTGTTGACTGGTACAGAGGTGTCTTTATTTTGCAGAAAACATACGCGCTCAGAACACTGACCATACAAAAAACAATCAGCAGAACTGCATGTGATTTCATAATTGAAATCGAATCCAAAACACGCTGTTTGGTAGGGCTTATATCACGCAACCTCATTCCCTCTGTTTATCATAAATTTTATTGGTAACTTTATATATTAATGTAAATACGGAATAATACCACAAAAAATTATGTTTTCATAAAGATTATCACATACTGAAGAAACAAAATTACTGATTTCCTGTCCATATCATTCGTATGTGAATCCCATGGAAATTTTTTTCTAAATAATTATGTAATAATTTAGCCGACAAAACTGTTCTTATTTATATATATTTTTGTGCCATTATCAACGGATTAAATTATTTTAATAAAACTATCACTAACCCCTTGATAGCCAATGGTTATTTTTTGATTTGGTTTTTATTAATTATTTCTGTTGATATTTTAAGTTGTATACTGTATCGTCTGAGTAATTCAAAACGATCTTATTAAGCATTGATTTTGAATTAGACACAGCTTTAATAAAGTTCGCATTATTATAATTAACATGCAAATACTCAACCTGCTATTGTTTATATAGTTATGATATAACGATGTTTACTGGAAACAGTTTAAGCATTTTGTTAAGGTTGACATTTATTTATCTCAGTGTTATAATATTATAAGTTTAATGGCATAATTCTGTTAGATTTATAACAAATTTTACATAAACCGGATATATGACTTAAATGAAAAAGGTATCGGCGCTCTGAAATCATTATACCTGTTTATTATCTCTTTATGTATTCTTCTGGTACCATTTGTGGACTTGGCTCATGCTCAATTCGTAGACAATGACACCAAACTGGAGGTCACTGTTACCTTTGACTACTCCCCGCTTGAGGCATCCCTCAGCCTCTCACAAAGCTCATTTGTTAAAACCAAAAAAGATGGATTTGAACTCAAGGCAACAAGCCAATATGCCGGCAAAGTTATCGGTACCGCTTATTTATCGTGGCAGGCAAAGGGCCTCTATGAAATTGTCTTGTACACTGATAACGTCGCAGACATAGGGCCTATTATAGCGGATGCTTTTAACTGGGATGTACCAAATTTGTTTGAAACTATCACCGACAAGAAAACGCGAGTAGCAAAGAAAAGCACTTATATAGAGTCATTTACAGGTATTCATCCGATAACATGGAATACCTCGCATTTCATTCCCGGCTTTACTACCGTGTGTTTGCCTGTAAAAGTCTGGTTACTTAAAACAGCAGGTGTACTTGCATCAGGTGAGCCTCAGGAAACAGCACCTGTTGAACCCGATGGCTCCATCCGGGACATTTATTTTCGCCAGTTATATACATGGCGCACCAATCCTGTTACGGGCGTACTGGAACGGGTTGTAACCAACGAAGATACACTTTCATTTTATGTTATTCCAGAGCGCCTGGCGGTTGACAGCATCGTCGCTTTAGATCCTTCAGTACCCGCCAGCGACGAATACGGTTCTTACAAAAAAGTTATCGCGTCTACTGTTGACGCTTCTGATCCAAAAAATTATGAATTAACATTAGCCATGGACCTGTATCAGGGCACAACTACTGAACCAACTCAACTAAAGACTAATTTTACCAATGGCTACAAAAAGTATGTAGGCAAAATTTATATTGACCTTATAGGAAACTAAACGTTACAGGAGGTGAAAACTAACCTTAACTTTAATCAAGGGAATCTGGTTGTAGTTCTAACTCAAAAAGGGAGAAAAAAAAAATGAAAAAACTATCATTATTGCTTGTCAGCGCTCTGGTTATCGCAGGTGCACAGGCGGCACACGCACAACTCGCATTCAAAGACAGAGAATCAGTCGACGTAACAGTAACTTTCGGCGCAAAACCTGGCGCGACCAACGCGATCACCTTGCATACCGCAAAAACTGGTGGTTCAACATTAACAGCTATTGACGTCAGCGGCACCCAGTATACAGCCAACACAGACAAAAGAGTCATTTTAAAAGACACTTTGTTAAGGAACATCTATTTCCAGGCAGATCCTGCAGGTTTCTATGATGTATCAATCTATACAGCCAATGTTGACCCAGACCTGAACCATGACCTTGAATGGGAAAATGACGCTGATCGTATAGTAACCGGTGTT
>QZJZ01000069.1 GCA_003599815.1 Candidatus Auribacter fodinae | reverse complement strand
ATACGAATTCATTGTTCGTATATCTATATTCCGCAGGAACACTGCTGTTGTCAACCATCATCATCAATTTTGTGTAAGATAATCCGACGCCGTCATCCATAACACGGCAAACGACAGTAGTTCCCATTTTGACGAAAGGCATTTTTTGTGAAGGAGTTACAAACTCTATGCGAGGCGGTTCCGAGTCGGCGAGCACTGCGAAGGTAGAGAGGTGCCCGATTCGGGCGGTGGCAGTGATATTGTCCGGCGACGGGGTTGTGCTGAGCAGACGCCAGTAATCACCCATCCATTCAAATACTGCGAAAACGCTGTTTTTCGGTACGGGCTGGTTCAGCTTCACTGTTATTTCCGCAGGGCTGGACAGCTCGTAACCGCGCGGGTTAAACTGATATATGGTACTCAGTACAGGGAGCTTCATAGCGGATTTATCGATATCGGCAACCTCAACATACGGTATGAAACCGCGGTTATTGGATTTAACCGATAAACTGAACTCGCCATCAGCAGAAACGAATGTGCCCCCCTGTGTGCCGATCGAGGCGACCGAGAACACCGATTCGTGTTTCACAACCGATTCGTCCGCCGCGCGTGCCGATACTGACATGACATAGTCACATTGTTTACCAGTGACCGGTTCGAAAATATACTCAAAATGGTTGTTTGAATGTACCAGCGTGCTCAAAACAGGCAGGGTTGAGTCCGATGCATTGATTTTGACTGACGGCATTTCCGCCGGTGATTCCGATGTTCTGACCGTCACGGTAAAAAATGATTCGTAAAATGTTATGTACGGTTCAAGAACAAGCGCGGATGCCGTTGCCGGGCGGGCGACAGTATATGCTTTGCTCATAATGTCCGGGTACGATACCCGCAGAGTACAGATAAGTTTGGATGTGTTTCCATTCGCGTCAGTTGCTTCGATACGCACCGCATGGTCGCCGGCAGTGAGAAAATTAATCTCGCCGCGCATTTCTTCAGCGCCGCAAAAGAGGAACCCGCTACCCGGCGCCTGTGACGTCATCGGAAGCGCAATGCCCGGCAGGGAAAACAGGCGCATGTATTCACCTTTTAACGGGTCTGCTATGGTATATTTGAGTTCTCTGTCGTACATAAAAAAGTTGTTATGGTATTCGTCTCCGTATGAAAACGAATCCATGGATATCGTATAAAGGAGCCGGTCGTCTACAAACATTTTTAGCGTATGCACGGCAAGTATATACTGCCCGTTGCGTTCAGTGTCGAACGCGTCGACTTTCAGTCCGACCTGCCCCCACGTTTCAATGGGAGCGCTGATGCGGTATGTGGAATCGTTCACCTTTTCAGCGGGGTATATCATCTGTTCAAAATGCTGGTCTACCATCGAGTAGGGAGTAAACGGCTTGACCGCCAGATTTCTGAGCGCCGGAGCCGTGGTATCCGTTTTTTTCAGTTTCAGCCCGTGGGTGAGAATATTTAACGGAGCTTCGTTCTCATCCCGTAATTCTATATGCAGGTGCGGCGCCACATCGCCGGAATTGCCGGAATAACCGATCACGTCGCCTTGTTTGACAGGAAACATGTCTTCCGAGGGGTAGAGGTTTATTTCGTATTTACCTTGTTTTTTCTGCTCGGCGGTGATGTAGCGTTTTATATCATCCGAAAAATCATTCATATGCGCATAGACAACGTGCCGCCCGTCATTCAGTTTCAGATACAGAGCCTTGCCGTAACCGGTTGCTGAAGCGCGTACCCTGTACACGTACCCGTCGGCGATGGCGAATAATTTGTAACCGTTTATTCCATCCGTGCCGATATCCAGCCCGGCGTGAAAATGGTCCCAGCGGCATTCGCCGAAGTTACCCGTGATATATCCGTCGATTTCGATGGGCCAGATATATTTTTCGGGTTCAACGGCAAATGAATTGTTTTGGAAAAGACTGAATAATGAACTTGCGCAATAGAATAGAATGTGAAATAATACGATACCATAACTACGTTTCATCGACTTGATCTCTCTGTGTATAAGTGCTATAATTAGTGTAATGAGCTACTTTATTATAGCATCTCTTTTAATATAATGCAAATCAAGGTATTGCAAAATGTTATCGTTTCTGTTGAATTGTAAGTCCGCTCTCAGTGAATATGCCCGTAAAATGATAGATTTTTACACAAACAACCCGCTTTATTCAATATTATTTTTAGCCGCCAGTCTCCCTGTCCTCATTCTGGCTATATACCACAGGAGACGTAAACGGCTTGCCAGTCAATCAATAATAAATAGGGCGCATGATAAATCCATACATGATAAAAAAGTTATTTCTCTCGATAAAAAACCGAGCACTTCAGTTCGCGTCGTAAAAAAGGGTGCATCCGGCAGTAAAAAATTCGTGCTGGTGCCGTATGATGAGTGGCTGGAGTTTCTCGAGTACAAAAAACGCATTTCCGATAACTGCACGGAGGCATAACAACTCGCTTTGTTGTATAATAAATTACAGGTGTTATCTTCTCAATACCTCCTCTTTTGAGGTGTCTTTTCCCGTTTTTATTTTTTTCTTTAGTCCTGACAATAATCAATAAATCAATAATTGTTTTTGTGTGCCGAACATTAAAGTTTTTGCCCGAAAGTTCGATAAATACCATAACTTTTAGCAAAAGTAATGGAACTGTCTCTATGTACGCAGTATATGCTATGGAGGGCATAACGAATGAAGAAATGGATTGGTATTCTGTTTTTTGCAGTGTGTTTGGCATCAGGTTCAGGGTTTGCCTTGATTGTTGACGGCAATCTGAGCGACTGGGGCGTAACCCCGGGTTCCGATTGGAATCCTGACACCGGTATTTCGAGCTGGGTCGAAGATTACGTCAATTATTCTAATAACGGATGGGTTGGCCCCGGATACGGCGGACAACCATATGACGCTGAGGCTATTTTCGCCTATATAGATGATACCGACCTGTATATTGCGCTGGTGGTCGGTATGGCTCCTTCCGGCGGGTCGCCGATATATTCTGCCGGTGGTAGTCCGAATACTTCAATTCATCATTTCCCCGGCGACCTTGCGTTTGACCTTAACGGCGATGGTTTTTACGAGTACGGCATTGAACTGACCGGGTATTCCGGCAACAGTGTCAGCGGTCAGTATTATAAACATACCTATGATGCCCAGAAAATCGGGAATATTTATAATGTTCTTGACGGCAACGGCTGGAACAAGGGTGAATCGATCAGCCAGTACACTAAAACGGAACTGAATTATAAATCGCCGTCCAGTCTGCAGGTGATTGGCAACACGACAGTAGCGTATGTCAATTCAGCGGATAAACCGGACAGCTATATCATTGAAACCGTTCTTCCTCTGCCTATACTGGAACTGACCAGCGGCATAGACTGGAACATCCACTGGACAATGACCTGCGGTAACGATATCGCTGATTTGGTCATCGCGGGATTCAGCAGTAATCCGCCGGTCGCGGTGCCTGAACCGGCAACGATTCTTCTGCTCGGTATTGCTGTGGCGGTCGTTGTGTTAAATAGGAATAAAACGCTGATTCATACTATATAAGTTTTTTACGATCATATAAATTTCAAATATCCCTGTCATTCTTTGGCAGGGATATTTTTTTGCCCGCGACAAGATCACAAAAAAATTATTTCTTTTTCCGCAGTTCATGTTTAATAAATGTATCGGCAGTGCATTGTTTTTTTCTTCAGCAATTTGATTAGCAGAACTTTATAGCGTATAATGTAAGTAGCATTTAAATCAATTTACTTATATTGATAAAAAGGGAGATTCGTACCATGAAATTAAGAGTACTGGGGATACTTGCTTGTTTGATCCTTTCAGCCGTTTACACGATGTGTTCCTTTGCCGCGACATATGATTTGTGGGTAACCGGGCCCACGATTGAACGGTTTGACGGTGATACGGGAGCGTCGCTTGGCTCTGTCGGGTCTGGCTCAGGCATAGCATACGGGCCTGATGGAAATGTGTATGTATTTAGCCCATACAACGGGAAGGTATCTCGTTATAATCCGCAGACCGGCGCGTATATAGATGATTTTGTCACCTCGTTTCAGGGCAGTCATGACATGGCGTTTGGCCCTGACGGCAAGTTATATACGGTAAATCATTTTACATCCGGCGTCCCGAACATATTCCGCTATAGCTTGGACGGTTCCTACGAAGCTCTGGCTGTCATGCAGTACGCGACAGGGATTGCTTTTGATTCGGCAGGCAATATGTATGTCGCGGCACATACCACCAGCACAATCAACAAGTACACCAAGGACGGTGTTTTTTTACAGACAATCGTCTCCGGTTCAGGCGCTGACCTTATGGATATCGTTGTCACTCCGTCAGGCGATCTGGCGGCATCATATTATTATTCCGATACACTTAAGATTCTTGATATCAATACCGGCGCGGTGAAAGCGACGCAGACTGTGCCGTCCGTATGGGGTTTGGCAATCGGTCCTGATGGGAGTCTTTACGCCACAAATGGTGACAGTGACACTATCCTGCAGTTAAATAGCGTCAGCGGCGCTGTTTTAGATAGCACATTCGCATATTATTCATATGGTTCAGGCACGACGATCCCGTACAACCCTACATTTATCGGGTTTGTGTCTACTGAACCGGTTTATGCTGTCCCTGAACCATTGACGGTAGTGTTGCTGGGGATGGCGGTAATCAGACTTGGATGCGTGAGAAAATCCACAAAAAAATAGAACATACTGTCATTTTATAACAATTTTATATCTGTGGAAATATGTTATATAAATATTACACAATTAAATATTTAAAGGGGAAACAAATGAAATTGTTTAGCGCATCTTTGTTGACAGCGACAGTAGTGATTTTCCTTAATCAGCATATCTACGCCATGCAGGAAATCGTAAATGACGATATATCCACTCGGGTTACTGTCGGCAGTTCAACTGTGAGCGGATATTTTGACATATCTCATTTATTCTCGGAAAACATTGTTATCGATTCCGCCAGCGTTTCATTTTCGTTTAGTGATGATAGTGACTTGATTTATGATCATTCAATCAAAACGCCATCGTATTCCAGTTATTATTACAGCGGCAATTATTATAGTTATAGTGGTTATTCTAGTTATACAGACGGATATGGATATACTAACTATGTTGATATCTATGGACGAACAGAGAACAGATATTATACTAATGTGCAGGAATCTGTGAATATTGTCCTTGATTCTCAGTCAGCGTCAGCTTCTACTACGTCCTATAGTAATTCGAGTACATTTTCTGGCGATGATGGATTGTTTATAGACCAGGTTATTGATAATACAAGATACTGGAAGAGGTATGAGTATAGTGGTACCAACTATATGTCCGGGTATAACGGCGACGCTTTCGCTCAAATTGATCTGGATGCCGCTTCATTACTATACTTAACTGTAAATCAGGGAATCAGCTTTGATTTGTCATGCGGAGCCGGAGAAGATATTTACTTTAATTCCGCTTCAATGACTCTTGAGTACCACATTGAAGAGATTGTGGTCCCTGAACCTCATTCAATCATTCTGCTTGCCAGCGGAATAGCTCTGCTGATCAGAAGAATATGCAAATAATCCGAATCAGGAAACGGTGATTATCATATTTAAAGAGGGGAAACGATTGTTTTCCCTCTTTTTTTATTTGTGCGGTATACAAGTCGCCAGAAGCGCGATGCCTGATTAAAATAAAAGAATTCTGACTCTTAATAAAGTTAGGAGTGCTGAAAAAGATTCTAAGTTCCTCTTTTAGCTGTCATCACGAGGAGCGTTAGAGACGTGGTGATCTCATTTGTAAGACACTATCCGGAGGAGGGTGCCACAGCCCCTTTGTGGTTTCGCAATGACATTCTCTTGTGCTTTTTCATCGCTCTCAAATTTTATTATTGCGAAATTTGCAAATTTTACAAATATATGCTATATTATTAATTGTAGCAATGTATGCTGTTGTCTTTGTTGATTTATGAACGGATTATCCAACGATAGCAACTAAAAGTGAAAAATTTTATGGGCAGCAGTCGTAGCTGTGCAAAACACTATTCATCTCTTTTTCTTTTCTCGCTGATTTATTTCCTGTTTTCTGTGTCCGGCATTACGTATGCTTTAGGCGTAACGTGGGTAACGATTGATAATGGCAATAATGGCGATGGCGGTGTTTCCTATGAGTACCAGATCAGCCAGTTTGAAATAACTACAGCACAATATACTGAATATCTAAACGCCATTGCCAAAACGGATACTTACGGACTGTATAATTCAAGCATGTATAATTCACAATACTATAAAGGGATTATCAGAGAGGGTAGTGTTGATGATTATACGTATACAGTGAATGACGGATGGGCAGATAAGCCGGTAGTTTTTACCAGTTATTACGAGGCGTTGCGGTTTGCTAACTGGATGCACAACGGACGGCCCACAGGGTTACAGACTGCCGCTACAACTGAAGATGGCGCGTATCAGATTAGCCTTGGACTGAATATTGTACGCAAAGACGGCGCGCTTGTGTGGCTTCCGAGTGAGGCTGAATGGTACAAAGCCGCATATTATGACAAGCTGAATAATGATTATTATAATTACGCTACTGGATCCGATTCCAAACCTGATAATAGTGCCCCTGACGCTGATTCCGGCAACTCAGCTAATTATTTTGATCCGGTCGAAGGGTATGCTATAGGCGCCCCTTATTATACTTCAGATGTTGACGATTACGGCCTGTCAACCAGCCCATATGGAACATACGGGCAGGCAGGCAATGTGTGGGAATGGACTGAAAAAGCTAGTTTAGGAACATCTAATACATATATCCGAGGCGGGTGCTGGAACACGAACGATAGTTTTATGCTTGCCACGTATCATATTGCCTATCCGGTGTCTACTGAAACCGTCGATATCGGATTTCGCCTCGCGAGCGTCACAGGTTTCGGCGATGACGGCGGTGGCGATGATGGCGGCGACGATGGTGATGATGACGACAATAACGGCGGACCAGGAGATTCGCCTGTGCCTGAACCGCATTCAATTATTCTGCTTGTCAGCGGAATCGCTCTGCTGATCAGAAGACTACGCAAATAATCCGAATCAGGAAACGGTGATTATCATATTTGAAGAGGGGGAAACAATTGTTTTCCCTCTTTTTTTATTTGTGCGGAATGAGCATTTCTCAAAGTGTATTTTCTAAGTTGGGAACGATGAAAAAACACAACAGACTGTCATTGCGAAGCCCCGAAGGGGCTGTGGCAATCTCAGCTCTATTCATTTTGAACTCACCACGCCGCTAACCCTCCTCGTGATGATATCCTTGGACGATAATGAAAGCAGATGGTGAGATTTTCTCTTACTACAGCCATGTGCCTTTGGCTATCGGAATAACTCGCCCGCCCACACTGACAGATATTCGCCCTGATTCCTCAGCACCCTTAAGCGCAAGCTCGGACGGGCGCCCTATCTCAAAACCCTGGCTTGTCCTGATATTGACCGATGCCGTACCGAAATAGCGGTGTTTCACCAGATACGCCGCAAGGCACCCGTTCGCGCTTCCGGTTGCCGGGTCTTCGGGTACGCCGTAGTAGTCTGCGAACATACGCACTCCGATATCGTGTTCAGGCGTATGCCCCTGCGGGCTGAAAACAAGGATTGCTTTTGCCCATGAAGGGGTGACAAGCCTGAAATAATAATCCCTGTCAACTGTGATGCGTTTCAGCACATCAAGGCTTTTCAGCGGAACTATGATGATCGGTAATCCGGTGGATACCTGCTCTATTGGGTATCTGGAATCGAGGTCGGACGGGTCAATGCCGAGCGTGGGGGCGATCAGACCGGCGTTGTCCAGCGGTTTGAACTGCGGTTCGATCTGATCCATCCAGAGAATTCCGTCTTTGCCGTCTGCCGGAAAAGTGACAGGAATCTGCCCTGCCTTCAGGTTCAGGACAACACGCGCGGTTTTCTGCGGCATCAGATATCGGTGGATTATATAGGCTGTGCCCAGCGTGGGATGCCCGGCGAACGCGATTTCTTCGTTCGGGGTGAATATGCGAACGTCATACCCGCCGTTGCGCGGTTCGTTTGAGGTAATGAAGGTGGTTTCCGAGAAATTTATTTCGCGCGCGATTTTCTGCATCTCTTCACTGCTGATATGAGCGCAGTTCAGAAATGTGGCAAGCTGGTTGCCAGAGTATTTCTCGTTGCCGAACACATCAGTTATGTAAAATTCCATGATGGGTGCCTTTCTTGTGATGTGTGGTGCTTATTTAAAACATATATCATTCAAAGGGCATGAATATTTTCTCTCCCAAACCAATTGGAAAGGGTAGTTATTGCCGCCGAACTCAATTCTTGGGTAAATAAAATAGCAAGTCTTTTGATAGGACGAGAACAAACTACATAAAACAAATTACGATTTCTTTCAAATGTTTCCTGTTTATCTGATGGAATGCTATTCGGATTGCCAGCCCATTCAAGAAATTGATTAAAATTATATTGATTCCAACCTCTTCCCATTACTACCAGAACATTTTCGAATTCAGCACCTTTTACACCATGTTTCGTGCTAAAGGGAGTAAATCCTTCAATAAAGCGAGTCAACACAGTAACTTCTCTATAGGTAACTTTTTTTAATTTAGTTATTCTATCTATATATGAAGGTACTTCATCATTTTGATTGTCTTCTAATTCTTCAAGCCTGTCCTCTCTAGTTTTGACGCTTTCCGGCAAATTAGGTCTATTGGTTATCTTAAGATGGTTAAGTACATCACCAATAGTAGCATTTGAGCGTAGTGCTATTAATTTACTCATATCTTTTTTCCAACTTTCTTTATCGGAATGAGAAACAATGGGCGAAACACGCTGTCCCATTATTGAAAACATTTCACCATATCGCTTATTTTCATAAGCAATGCAAAATGGTTCAAGTTTATCGACAAAGAAAGCGATATGAGGATCTTCCTTTTTTATAAAGATGTCGTTGTATTGAAAGACATCTGCAAGGTTGTTATAACCTTGTTCTGTAGCCAAAACATTATGAGTTAGCATAAGAATTTTTGTTTTTTCAGGTAGGAAATTCCAACCAGATGATTCTAGTTTTCTTTTAAGGGCTTCAAGATAATTGTGAGCAATATCTGCGGGTAAATCACCTGCCCAATGTTGTCCGGTACGTCTTGTTCCTTTCCAGTTATTTGTATGATAAATAGTCACAGAACCTTGAGCTTTTTCATCTTTTACATATTGAGGAAGTTCTGGACGAATACGATTGAGTACATGTACTATTGCGGAAACTGAACGGAAATTTGATTCTTTGCCTATAACCTCTAATGATGAATGCTCAATTTTTCCACAACCAGTACCATAAATTTTTTGCCAATGATCACCAAAAAAGCCTAATAGTATTCCTTCCTTTTTATCAAGAAAATAAGTTTTTAGGATTGGTAAAATTAATTTATCTGTATCCTGATATTCATCGATAAAAAGAATTGGAAATTGTGATATTAAAAATATACGAAACTTTTGGTATCCCATAAGCTTAACAAAAAAGCTTAAAACATCATTATGACTTATTGAAATGTGTTTATCATCAATAGAGCGTCGACCTAATTCATCATACCCTATCGTTCTATTGTCAATACTTCCTAATTCTTGTATTTGTTGGCTCCAAAAATTATCGATATTACCAAGTTCTTTTTTTAAAGAAGCTTGAAATCCTTTCATTAACATCCAGCAGAAAGAATGAATAGTTGAGGAATAGATTGCTTTATTATTATCAATCCTAGATGCTATTTCATTGCTCGCAACATTAGTATAACTGATACATGCTATTTGCTGATTTTGGCGAAGGAAGGCTTTCCCTTTTTTTTCTATTAAATATTTCAATGCTTTGACAAGAGAATATGTTTTGCCTGCTCCTGCACCGGCTTCAAAAATAAAACTTTTGTTGTTATCAATACAAGCATACATCCGCTCTAACGCTTTCTGCGCGGCTTGCTCTGCTGGATTCAGTTGAACATTAGTCATGGGAATTATCCTGTTTTTGTAAACCAGAATTGCCATCCAGAGGAGCATAAATACTTGGTGAATTTGTAATACGTCCCCCTTCTGCTAACCAACATAGACCTTCTGATATGTATCGTGGTACATTCCATTGAGTTTCATGAATGCCATATTTTAATGCGAAATCTGTCTTTTTATTGACTTCTTCCGTAGTTGTTTGGATAGCGTTCATTTCAATCTCTTCTGCAGAAGTTCCATTAACCTCAAAAAGAGTTAGATTTGCTAAAATGAAAGCTTCTTCAAAACTACGTCCACAAGGTCGTTCACTTGGCTCTGGTATCTGATATGCGATGCGATGGATCCCATGTATTTTATCTTCATCAGTTTTGTGAATAAGTTCTGTTGGTGTTATTTCTTGATTACCGAACCATTTTTTAAGTGAAGAGTTACTCGTTCGTGTTCCTTCTGAAACTTTGCATAAAGTAAAATGATTGTTTTCATTTTTTTTAGTGCTATCCAAATCAGTAATGATGAGAGTTTTTAATTCCAGAAAATTAAGTAAATTAAAGAAAAGATGCGCATATGCTCCACCTACTTCAACAATAGAGATATATTGGCTCGATAATTTAGGTCTATCAGGGAATGATTCTTCTACTTTTTTAATCATCTCAGGCAACATTAATCTCTCTGTCGTACCTTCAATCAAGATTGCTTTATCCGCAAACAAAAGATCGCAGCGTGTGAGAGTCATATATTTATGTAGAAATTCTTTATTGACCGGTGACGTATTCATTAAACCAGTGTTCAAATCTTTTATTTGTGTTTTTCGGATATTTTCTTTATTGCCCACAGAGGTAGTAAAGAAATATCGTATTGATTCGAAAGAAGCTCTATTGGCTAAATGAGAGGAATGTGTTGTAATAACAAATTGTATAGGCCATGGCGTACCATTGGTAAATGTTTTGGAAAAAACTTCAACTATTTCGTTTATTTTATTAATGAACACTTCTTGCATTTGTGGATGCAAGTGTACCTCTGGTTCTTCTATAAATATTAAGTGGATATTTGGTGCTACTTCTCTTGATATAAAAGCTTTGAAATATTCCAACAATTTTAAAAGAATGAATATTAGGTTACGTACACCTAAACCATTATACGATTCAGGAAGATTAATTCCATTTATACCAGCATAATGAACTTTAGTATGATTTTTTAACAAACGTTCTACATCTAATTTTGTTTCTGTCTTTAATTTTGGATCAGTTAAGCCAGGATAACCGAATAACTCAAATGTAGGTAATAGATCATCCAATTGCTTATTAAAACCGTCATTAATATTTAGGCGCATATTTTCAATGGCATTTTCAAGGTTTTGTACTATTTTATGGTCTTTTTCATCAGCGAAATCTGACATTGCGGATGTTAATAAAGACTCAAATATTTTTCCTAATAAATTTATATCTTTGTGTGTTGTATCATCTATTCCTCTTTGTGCATTAATAAACCCACTTTGTAGAATTAAATGGATCTGTCTCCATTCCATAACTTTCTGATTGTTTGAATCATTGACATCCTCTGCCAAAAGCACAATATCATAAAATTTTTTAACCCTATCGTTTTCTTTTATTGTATGGAAAAAAGTTTTCTTTTGTGAGTCATCTGAATCAAGACTCCCATTCTGTCCATTAACTTCTCTAAAAAACGGAAAGTTCATCTGTGAATCGATATCTTCAGTTTGTTCATAATTAATATCTTCAAAAAATTTATCAATCTCTCCATTCTTTAATTGGTACCTTATTTTAACAAGCGTTGTTGAACATGAAGGGTCTAAATCGATTATGAAATTACCTAATGGTCCTAAAATAGGATTATTTTTATCATAGCTTATCGTAAGATTGAGTTCAATTCTAGGAAGAACTTTACGAATTTCAATTTCGTCTTTTCCCTCTTTATAAAGGAGAAAAGCATTCCAAAATTCATCATGAACTGAAAGAGAAAAATCTTCTAATCGAAAAGACGGTGATTGTTCTGATAACAAACGTTTGAATAATTCAGTTAATGAAGTCTTGCCGCTATTATTGCGACCAACAATTACTGTTGTTCGATTTTCTAATGTGATATCGACATTTTCAAGTAATCGAAAATTCTTTATGGTTATTTTCTGAATGGACAAATTTTACCTCACAACTTTAGACAAAATTGAATATATTACTATTTTACTTTTTTTTTATAACATAACAATAAGTTTGTTATAATTCCTGCAAATTGAAATCGTATTGATTCCATCCCCACTTCAAAAAAGTAATGAGCTGAACCGCCCTTTTTGATATACTGCTCAAAAATAACCACCAGAGAGGAGTTATATCATGATTCGCGCAAAAATAGTCGGCCCCGGCGGATACGGCGGGTGCGGGCTTCTGGAAATATTCGCACGGCACCCTGAAGTTGAAGTCACCGGAGTGATCGGCGTCAGCGACGTGGGAAGCCAGCTGTCTGAAACCGTACCGCATCTCGCTGACTTTTACGACCTTACAATCAAATCCACAGACGACCCGTCCAACACCGAAAACGTGGACGTGGTGTTCTTCTCCACACCCGACGGCGTCGGTATGAAAGGCGCGTCGCAGTACGTGGATAAAGGAATAAAACTGATCGATTTCAGCGGCGATTTCAGGTTCACCAAATCCGATGAATACGCACTGTACGCTCAGGCTCTGAAACGCGATACGGCGCACGCCTCACCGGATCTGCTCCCTAAAACCTGTTACGGCGTATCGGAACTGCACCGCAAAGAGATAAAAAAAGCGCAGATAGTCGGCAACCCCGGCTGTTTCGCCATAAGCTGTATACTCGGGCTGGCTCCTGCGGCGAAATCCACTCTTTTTGAAGACGATACCATCATCTGCGACTGCAAGACAGGCGTCTCCGGCGCAGGAAAAAAGCCGAGCCCCACGTTCCATTATCCGGCGCGCTACGAAAACATGAACGCCTATAAACTCACAGGGCACCAGCACGTGTACGAGATAAAACGCGAGTTGTCAGCCCTCTGCGGGCATGAAGTGGCGCTTATGTTTACGCCTCAGGTGATACCGTTGTGCAGGGGGATTATGTCGACCCTGTACGTCCGCCTCAAACCCGGCGTAACCGAGAAGGCTGTCTGGGACGCTTATCACGATATGTATGACGGCGAACCGTTTATAAAGCTGTTCACGCCCGATCAGGCGTTGTCGTCAGCAGTGGTCAAAGGGACGAACAACTGTTACCTGACCATAAAAGTGGATAAGCCGAATAACCGCCTGCTGGTTATCTCGTATATAGATAACCTGATGAAAGGGCAGGCAGGTTCCGCAGTGCAGAACATGAACATTATGTTCGGACTGCCTGAAACCAGCGGGCTGGATTTTCCGGGAATGTACCCCTGATCCGATTATTCGCTGGGCGGCAGGTAGGTTTGACGCTTGAACACGTCGCGTTTCAGCGACCGTACCCGGTCGAGAAACAGTATGCCGTCAAGGTGGTCGATCTCGTGCTGAAAAATGACCGCTTCAAATCCCTGCGTTTCTATAACCTGCTCGTTAAATGAGCGGTCAAGGTACCGGACTGTAATCTTTTTTGAGCGGTAGACGTTACCGGTGAAGTCAGGCACGCTCAGGCATCCTTCACGAAACCGGAGCTTTCCGCTGGTGCACACAATTTCCGGGTTGATGCATACCATCATGCCGTGATTTACGCTGTCTGGCGAAACCCTGCTCGACCGTGAGGCGTCAACAACTATAACCCGTTTATGCCAGCCAACCTGCGGGGCGGAGATGCCTACACAGCCCGGCGCGCGCTCGAAGGTGTCGATCAGGCCGGAGAGCATTTGTTCCCAGCCCGGTTCGTTCTGCTCAAGCGGCACGGACGGTATCTTCAGCCGTTTGTCGGGATATACTAAAACAGGGAGAACCGCCACGTCAGAAATCCCCGCATTGCAGTAACGGTTCCAGCGACACGTCAACAGATAACTGGGCACCGAACTTTTTCAGTTGCTCACTGATTTCGATAATTGACACGAATTCAGGTATATACACTTCCAGAAACAAAGCGTACAGCGGCTGTCCCTGATTCTCGGACACCTGTGTTCCCAGTTCGGTTATGTTGATATTATGTTCAGCGCACATTTTGGTGATGGTGTACACGATGCCCGGCTTGTCAATGCCGTACACTGAGAGGATATAGTTCGCGTCCTGTGCGGCGGCATTTGCCTTTGCTTCACAGTCGTTCAGGACACGGAAATCCATGGTCAGCCCGAATTCAGAGATAACAGGCCGCATGGCATCGCGCAGGTCATCGGCGTTTTTGCCTTCGGGCACGGCGATAAGCAGGATCATGGCGAAATCGTTGCGCAGGCGTGTCATGCTGGTTTCCTCAAGGTTGCATCCCAGCTCAAACAACACTTTGGTCAGGCCTGCCACAATGCCGGGACGGTCGCGACCGATGGCGGATAGAGCGATAACGGTGCTCATTGTTTTTCTCCTTTCAGCGTCTCCGGCGTGGTTCGCCAGCGGCGGTGCATCCAGACCCACTGGTCAGGATATTTTCGGATATGATTTTCCAGTACGGTTGTCCATCTCTGAGTGTTTTCCTGAATGGCATCAGGGTTTTTGCGGTCGCGAATAAGGTCTATCGGCGGATATATAACCACCGTATGTTTGTAAGGATTGTCAGGGTTGCGGTGAGAAAACGACGGTATCAGCGGGCAGTCCGCTATGAGAGCCAGTGTCACGGGAGCGGTTGGCGTAAACGCTTGTTTCCCGAAAAAGTTGACGAACGTGCCGTTTATCTTGCGGATATCCTGATCGGCGAGTATGCCGAGGAAATTATTATTGCGCATTACGTTCAGCATTCTGCGCGGGGATTCGTCCCTGTCGATCATTTCAAACCCTTTGCCTTGCCGTACTGTAAAAAGAAGTTTGTTTATGCGTGCGTCATGGAATTTTCGGGCTAATCCCGCGCCGTCTATGCCGTGAACAACAGAAAATCCGCCAAGGTATTCCCAGTTGCCGCAGTGGCCTGTTACTACTACGGCGCCTTTGCCTTGTTGTTTGGCTTCACGGAAGTGCTCAAAGCCTTCAAACACGATATATTCCTTCATGCGCTCCGGTGTCCATTTTTCCCAGCAGAGCATTTCCGCGACGTTTCTGGATAGATTGAGAAAACAGTTTTTCGCGATTTTTTTTATCTCGGCATCGGTTTTGGTATCGCCGAACGCCTGTTTCAGGTGGGTAAGCGTGCGCCGGCGTTCGGTAATGGCGCAATAATAAACGCCTCGCCCCACTGTTTCGCAAAAACGGTACGCGACTATGTGGGGAAACAAAAGAAAAAAGCGTTTAAGTCCGATAATAATATAATACAGCGTAGTGTATTGAACAGCCCTCTTGATGGTTTTGAGGCGCCGCCGTAAGCGCGGAAATTTTCTCAGCATGTTTTTACCTTTCTAATGCCTCTTTAATGCGTTTGTTACGACATAACGGCAAAAAAATTAATATGTTGTTTGACCTGTACAAATTATGTTATAATTATGCGGGTTATTACATACTAATATAAGTGGGTATTAACCTGCAAATTATAAATTAAAATAAACAAAAACAATAAAAAGTGTAATATGAAAAATAACAATGATTATATCATAAAGTACATATCATTATAAAGGAGAAACCCCATGTTTTGCACTAAAAAATTCAGGAATGTGATTCGCGTTATCGCATTAATCACTCTTGAAGCGATGCTTTGTAACGGCATTGCCTACGCGGGAGACCTGAAAATTTCACGGTTTCACGGAAGGGTGATTGAACAGCATCAAGGCTCTAACGGAAAGACAATTGTCCACATTAAAGACGCGCACTGTAATTACGATGCCCAGTCAAACATTTGCCATCTCCTTAATGCCCTGTACGGGCAGGGCTATGATTTTGTAGCTCTGGAAGGTGTTGAAGGCACTGTGCAGGCGCCGGACATTACGTCATTTCCAGATCAGGAAGCGATTCAGGATGTGACGCAATATTTTGTTAAAAAAGGTTTTGTTTCAGGCGCAGAATGTTTTATGTTGACCGGTCCCGCCGGCTCGGTCAAAGTGTTCGGCGTGGAGGATAAAAATCTCTACCTGAAAAACTATCAGGCGCTTATGCGGTCTCTGGATGTGCGTCATACCGCGAAAGGCTACTGTTCGAGTATCGACGAAATCCTGCAGAAGATCAAAAACAGCCTCTTTTCCGGCGACCTTGCGGATGTTGACTCAATTTACAAAGATTACCTTGATGGGAAAATATCGTTTTACCAGTTCAGCAATTACCTGAAAAAGCCTATCGAAAAACATGATATAGATCTCTGGCTTTATGAGAATTACAGCCTGATGCTTCAGGCGAACAAGCTGGAAAGCAGTATTGATTTCGAGCTGTTGTCAATGGAACGCCGCCAGCTTATAGACAAGGTAGTGAACATGCTTCCCAAGGAAGAAGCGAACGAGCTTCTCCAGTGGAATCTGGGATACAAACTGGAAACCATCAAACCGCAGGAATTTCATAATTACCTTCTTGATAAATGCAAGAAACTGGAACTGTCCATGGAAGAGTATCCCGCGGTTCAGACTTATGCGGAATACCTCAACATTTACGAGGAAATCAACGTCCCTGAACTGTTCGATGAAACTGAAGAGATCCTGCAGGTTATCAAGTCAGAACTGTATGCCAGCGAAGAGCAGATTGAAGTGGATAAATACTGCAAGGTGGTCAGTGTACTGCAGAACTTTTTCGATCTTAAGCTGTCGCCGAAAGACCTCAAGTACTACGTTGACCACGAGCAGGATTTCCAGACTTCGAAAATCATGGCGTGTATCGAGAAATACGCAAACCGGTTCCAGTTCATGTATTTCATCGATTCCAATGTGAGCCTTATAGACAACAGCCTGCCCCTGATTAAGGATTTTTATACGCTTTCAAAACAGCGCGATGTGTATCTTGTTGAGAACATGGTATCTGAAATGGAACTGGAAGGCGCGGATAACGGCGTGCTTATCACCGGCGGGTTTCATACCGACGGGATGATGAAACTGCTCAAGGAAAAGGGGTTTTCATATTACGTTGTTTCCCCGTTAATACATGAGAGCGACGACAAAAAGACCTATATTTCCATGCTCATGAACGAGAAATCGCCGTTTGAAAAACGAATTGAAACGATGATGGATCAGGCGAGCACTCTGGCTGTGGCTTCACGGTTTGGTAATCCGCCTCTACTTGACGAAGCGGGCGCGCAGAGTTTTAAAATGCAGTTCAAAGGATTGATGGTCGCGTTCGCCGTATCGAAATTTGCCGCCGCGGAACGTGAACTTATGACCTCTCGGGAAGCGTTGGAAAGTTTTACCGCGATAATAAACAATTTTTTCATGCAGGCATGGGCGGAAAAACATTTTCCTGAACTTGCCCGGATAAGTATCAGCCCGTCTGAAGGCAAAGGGCTTGACGTATCGCTCGTAATCGGCGAAACGCCGTTCGTGTTCGCCAGTTTTTCTCAGAAAGAGCTGGATGAAATCGGATCGTTGTTCAGCGCAAACATTCAGGGTCAGGAAATCGCTATTATTGACGGCAGTGTCTACCAGCAGAAAATCGAGGCATTGCGCCAGAAAGCAGACCATATTGCCGCGGCAATACTTGACCGTATACAGCCGAACACGCAGATTACAGAAGAACAGTTCGCGAATATCATAGCGCAGGCACGGCAGGACGCCGGGTTTCTCGCTCAATACACTCTTACAGAATCAGCTCTGGACAGCATCTCTACTGAGTTTCTCCTCTCCAGAATGTCCAATCTCGGGCTGGTAAAGTATAATGACATTAACTCGTTTACCGTTACAGGCACAGGCAGGTTTGCCCTGCTTGTACAACAGCGTGCGCAGACGGCGAATTACACCATTGATATCAAAAATGATCTGGAATTGCGCAACCTTCTGTCGCAGGATGTCATCAATTTTCTGGAGTATAACGGCATCACAAATATTGATGTGGAAAACGGAGTTCCGGCTCAGCTCTGGTTTCAGCTTTTTCAGGTAGTTGCCGTGAATGGCGACCTCTCACAGCCGGTTATTGCTGACCTCAAAATGTATAATATTGACGTAATTTCATCGCTTGGCGGAAATACCCTGTCTATTCGCCTAACCGAACCGCCGACTCCTGCATTGGCAGAAAAAGTCCGTGTGCTGAGCCAGTTGTACGATCAGGTTGATGAAGCGATACTGTCCGATGCCAGCGCGCTGGTCGAATTGCCTGTGGTTGAGGCACCGACCACTGCCCGTGATATGTTTTCCATACCGGCAAACCCGTATTTCTCAGTCGAAACAGACCAGCGCCAGTCCGGCCGATTAGTTGTACAGCTCAATAACCAGTCGTTTGTCGGGCTGATTGATGTCATATCTGTCAATTTCAATGAACAGGACAACGTATTTGAGGCTGTACATAATCAGGGCGACCGCACACGGGTGTATCCGAACGGGGCAATTGAGATTATCCGTCTTAACGGCGAAGTGGAGCGGTACGGCGATTTTGAACAGGCGGCTCAACCTCGTCCGCCGATCTCGCAGGAACGGATTGACGTATACAATCAGACACGTGCCGAGGTTCAGGACCAGTTCCGATCATTTTTCCAGCAGACAGTTGCCCCTGCAATAAGCGGGCTTAGACAGGATGTCCCTTTTGCGTACGTTGAAGATGCTATTCCCTATGAGATAGAAGGACGAAAACTGCAGGATCTGTTCTCGCTGGTTACTGATACCGCGCAAACAGGGTCACTTACCCAGCGTGTTGAGGCTCTGGAAGCAATAAAAGAACGCATTGTCGGCGTTGATTTTTCGTATACTCCTCAGGTTGTCGCTATCGCGTATGCCATGTCGCAGGTGAATGCAAATCTGCGGGTTCTTGATGTTCCGCAGGAACAGGCGGCTTTGAAACGGGAAATGAATATCCTTCAATTTGAGATTATCAACGCCATCGCTGAGAATATCGCATCGCCTGCCGAAACGGCGCCAGTGGTTGACGCTCGTGCGGCGGAAAAGCTTGCAATCGTGAAAGACGCTTTTTTCGGACAGATGGGCGCGTTGAACGTTATTTCGTTTCATATTCTTCTGTCCCGTTATGACATAGAAGCGGATTCGCTGTTTGAACAGTACGATGCGGAATTTGATGTTGTCGTCGTTAAAGATGAAGTAATGAAAATAATTGCGCAGGTTGTGCAAATGGATGCCGGACAAGCGTTTAATCTTAAGGGAGTGCCGGTTGTCACCGCTTCGACGATTGAACAGGCAAGGAACGGAGATAAGGACGCGATTTTCTTTATAAAACATGAACACCGTCACACGGATTATCATAACCAGAACGGTGATACTGCCAATTTCACCGTGGAACAAAATATACTCGATGAACTCTATGCATATTTCGCGGCGTTTCTTGATGTGTGGGGAGCGGAATCTTTAGGTGAAGTCCGTAATTCACGGATTGGCAGTGGAACGTGGGCGCAGATCGTTGGAGCTACTCTCGTAAAAGATTATTTGGACGGTATTTATAAAGATCAGCTTGACGATCAGGCTCGGGAAGTCCTGCGCGTAAAACTCACCGCCGCAACTTTCATTCTGGACAGCCTTTTCAAAAAATATGGAGAGGTTGGCGCTGAATATTTGAAACAGGTCGGGCAGATAGACGCGATTCTGTCGATTGTCGAGCGTTCTTCTCTTGACCAGTTGTTCGCGATGTATTCTACTGAGTCTACACCGCCGATTACAGTTCCTGACTACGATGCTCTTCGCGCGCAGTTCATTGCATTCAGGGATCAGAAGCAGGCTCCTGTCTCGCCTGTCCAGCGCGGTTTGTCCGAGGCGCGCGCGGCTGTCGCATCGCCGACACGCGCAGCTGTTGCTCAGACACAGAAGTTTTACAACGATACACTTCAGCCTGCGCTTGTGTCCGCTATCAATGAAGTAATTTCCTCACAGAACCTTCCGGTAATGGGGAATTTTATGGATGTCGCCAAAGCGTTCGATGTCATATCCGCTGAGCTTCAGCAACGAGGGCTTTTGCCTGCTGACGGAAGCATTGGAATCGATCTGAGCCAGAAAGAACTTCGTATGGACGGCATTATCGTTTATCTCAATACTCCGGCAATAAAACTTGCTGTCGGCAAATTGGAATTTACCCGTGACGCGCAGACCGGAGCTGTTACCGTTAATGCCCAGTCCGCCGAACAAATAGCGAATGCTTATTATCTTCCGTTATCAGATTATATTCTTGGTCCGATCAGGGAAGGCGTGGAATCCGTAGGGCTGGATACAGTCTGGAGCGTCAGTGAGTTTGTCCGTGATGCACGGGAAAATCCTGATCTCGCATACAAAATGGGCGATATGCGGCAGGAGTACCTTGATTTCGCGCTTGCCGCGGGTGTGGAACTTCATCTTGGCGATTTTATAGCTGGAGAGAAAATATTGGATGTATCCAATGAACTCACACTGAAACAACAGGGATTATTTACCTTTGAAGATGTACAGCAGAATGCCGGCGTTGATATTGTCCGTCTTACGCCAGTCGCTAAAGTCGAGGGGACAACACATTATTTTACAGCGGTTGACCGTAATGGCAACGAATATACTATACGGCTTTTTGATTCACAGATTCAGGAAGGCAGTCAAATGAGCGAACTGGAAATGCTCCGTCAGCTTGACGGCGCGTGGCGCAGTTCAGCCGATCTTGCGGGGCAGTTTATATTGATTGATAATGCCGGTATCGCGGTTATCAGAGGCGCTCTTACACCTGCGCAGGCAAGCCAGCTTGATTCCCTCATTGCCGGGATGGTTGGTCAGCCTCGCGCGGAAGTTATACAGACTCCTGAAGTAGTGCAGGCACCTGAAGTTGCCCGTCCGGTGCAGATCAATATGCCGTCGCTCACTTCACCGAACCTGAAGAGCGCCGAACTGGGCGGTGTTCCGGTGTCAACAGGCGACCTGATAGACAGGATACAGAAATTGCTGGATGAAGGTGTTCAGCATATTATAGTGAACGGGTCGTCGTTGCTGAACAACGCGTCGCTGTACGGGATTATTGATTCTTTGAGATCAGGGTCTTTTAACGGGCGGAATGTCGATGTGGCAGTGGAAGTTGTTATAGACCGCCCGGCGTTTGATTTTCTGCTCGGCATGAAGAGTGACCCGGCTGGTTTCGCGTCATGGATGAAGCAGGGCGGCGCGGAACTGCTGATGAAGCTTGCCCGAGACGAAGGGCGCAGTACAAACGAGATTCTGGCTCTTGTTGGTTTAATTCAGCAGGAATCGCTGGAACGTATGATGGAGCGGCTGGAAGATCCGAACGATGTATTCACCAAACCCTTTGACAGCGTGTATCTTAACGCATTGGAATCGCAGGTGTTGCAAAGTCTTGCGCAGTGGCTGGCAGAGAACGGACAGCTTATATACCGTAGCCCGGTAAAGGATCAGGTAGTTATAAAATCAGGGACAAGCCTTAACGAAAAGCCGCTTACTGCCGAACAGATAGCGGAAATAGAGTACAAGGGCGGAACCGGTATAGATGCCCTCATGCAGTTACAGCAGGATATGCGGGACGTGTTCAGGACAAGCCCGCCTGAAAATATTTCTGCGCTTCTTGACCTGTTGGGAAAAATTACTCCTGCGGACATAAATGAGCTTGCGGCAATAATTGATGCTATGGTTGTGCAAACTCCTGAAGTTGTACAGACGTCTGAAGTTGCCCGTCCGGTTCAGATCAGTATGCCGTCGCTTACTTCACCGAACCTGAAGAGCGCCGAGCTGGGCGGTGTTCCGGTGTCAACAGGCGACCTGACAGACAGGATACAGAAACTGCTGGATGAGGGTGTTGAGCATATTATAGTGAACGGGTCGTCGTTGCTGAACAACGCGTCGCTGTACGGGATTATTGACGCTTTGCGGTCAGGCTCGTTTAACGGGCGGAACGTAGATGTGGCAGTGGAAGTTGTCATAGACAGCCGGACGTTTGATTTTCTGCTCGGTATGAAGAGTGATCCTGCTGGTTTTGCGTCGTGGATGAAACAGGGCGGAGCTGAACTGCTGATTAAGCTTGCCCGTGACGAAGGGCGCAGTACGAACGAGATTCTGGCTCTTGTTGGTTTGATTCAGCAGGAATCTCTGGAACGTATGATGGAACGGCTGGAAGATCAGAACGATGTATTCACTAAAACCTTTGACAGCGTGTATCTTAACGCATTGGAATCGCAGGTGTTGCAAGGCCTTGCGCAGTGGCTGGCAGAGAACGGACAGCTTATATACCGTAGCCCGGTAAA
>QZJZ01000022.1 GCA_003599815.1 Candidatus Auribacter fodinae | reverse complement strand
ATTCGCCAAAGGCGTCGGTTCTTGGAGAGATTATTCCAAAAGGCGGATTTTATTCGTATGAAAATAAATATCTGGATAAAAGCGGAGCAGAATTGATAATTCCGGCAAAAATTTCAGCTGGCGCCGCCAAAAAAATAAGGCAAACAGCGGTTGAAGTGTTTAAAATTTCAAACTGCGAGGGCATGGCGAGGGTGGATTTTTTCCTGAAGAAAAACGGAGATTTATTGGTGAATGAAATAAACACAATCCCCGGATTTACTTCTATAAGCATGTATCCGAAATTGTGGGAGGCGAGCGGGATTCCTTTGCCGAAACTTTTGGATAAATTAATCGGTTTGGCGCTGGAAAGGTTTAAAAAGAATATAGGGATCATTCTTCTTGAAGGGTACGGCTTGTCGGAAGCGTCTCCTGTCGTTTCGCTGAACCCCATAGACAAAGAACAGAAATTCGGATCAATCGGCTTACCGATACATGATGTGGAAGTAAAGATTGTCGATGACGCCCTTAACGAACTGCCTGCGGGAGAAGTCGGAGAACTGATCGTAAAAGGCGACAACGTCATGGCAGGATACTATAAGAAACCGGAAGATACCGCCGCCACAATCAAAGATGGATGGCTCCTTACCGGCGACATGGCAACAAAAGATGCCGATGGATACATATACATTGTTGACCGGAAAAAGGACATGGTGCTTATACAGGGAATGAATGTTTATCCCCGCGAAATTGAGGAAGTCATACTGACACATAAAGCTGTTGCCGAAACCGCTGTTATCGGAGCAAAAGATAAACGGCAGGGAGAAATGCTCATCGCCTACATAACACTTAAAGATGGATGTGTACTCACCCAGCAGGAAATCCTTAAATACTGCAAGGAGCGGCTTGCCATATACAAGTGCCCGCGCAAAATAGTATTCATGAAAGAACTTCCCCGGTCTTCCGTAGGAAAAATTTTAAAAAGAGAATTACGAGTTTCTGTCTGAAAAAGATGATTACGCTTTAAGAAGGCGTTTCATGATATTGCTTATTTCAGACAATTTGAAAGGTTTTTTAATACATTCCGCGCCTTCAAGATCCATAAGGCGGTTTTGATCGTCAAAGTTCAATCCGGTAATAAACACCACTTTCGGTTTACCATTTTGAAGTTTCATTTCCTTGAATGACTCAACGCCGCTCATGCCAGGCATCATAATATCCATAAAGATAATATCGAACTCATTGCTTTTACAGGCGCTCACAGCCTCCTGTCCTGACATAGCGGTGGTTACAACATGCCCTGATATTTTAAGCATTTCACTGAGAAGTTCGCGGATACCGTCCTCATCATCGACAACCAGCACATTTGCTTTACGAGTTGCAGTATTCAGGAATTTATTGTCAGACACGCCCGGCTTACAGGCAATTTCGGCATCTGCAGGCACATTTAACGGAAGGCGTATTCTGAATGTAGCACCCTGCCCCTCAACGCTTTCCACTTCCAGTTTCCCATTATGGCTTTCCACTACGCCAACAGAAACTGACAAACCCAAACCTGTGCCGGGAACGTCATCATCTCCCCATACGCCTTTAGTTGTGAAGAATGGTTCAAATATTTTCTGAAGCAGTTCTTTCTTTATTCCCGGGCCTGTATCGGAAATTTCAACTACCGCATCAGCATCCGTTTTATAAATATTTACTGATAAAGTACCGCCTTTACTGTTATTCATCGCATGGCGGGCGTTAATAATAATGTTCAAAAATACCTGCTGAATCAGCGACACATCGAAAATAACCTCAGGCATTTCCTCATATTTACGTACAATAACGATATTATCCTTTTCTATATCCCGCTCGATAAGGGTAAGGGTTTCCTCCATAGCCTCACAAATATTTGCCGCAACTCGTTTTGATTCCGTGCGTTTGGAGAATGAAAGCAGGTTTTTGGCAATGGTTTTCGCCCGTTCTGAAGCGCTCAAAACAACATTCAGGGCTTTTTGCGACATCTGCGGATCGTTCTTCTGCAAAGCAAGTTCAGCGTATCCCTGAATCATACACAGCAGGTTATTAAACTCGTGAGCAACACCGCCGGCCAATGTACCGATGGCCGCCATTTTTTCGGAATGAATCAACTGGTCACGCGTCTGGATTAGAGTATTATTCATATCCTCAAGTTTCTGAGTTCGTTCCTGAACCCTATTTTCCAGCGTCCGGTTAATAGCCTGCATCTCCTGAAACAAAAACACATTTTTAAGAGCAATGGCGATCTGGTTGGTAATCATATCCAGCAGATGCTTTTCATCTTTGCCGAACGCATTAGGGTTCTCATGGCTCAGGTTCAGAACACCAACCGTTTCTTCACCCGCCTGAAGCGGCATACATAACAATGATTTTATATGCTGATTATTATTCGGAATACATACAAACCGTTCATCGGATGAAGTATCATTAATAAGAATAGGTTTACCCTCTTTAGCGACCTTTCCAGCTACGCCTTCATCAAGTTTAAACTCGTAATGAGGCGAATTTCCTTCATAAAAGATCGCTTTGCTTTCGGATTGAGACCAGTAGGCTTTCAGGGTCAGGCAGTGTTTTTCATTGTCAATGACCATCAGAGAACAAAATTTAACGTTGATTTCATCCTTTATGGTATCAATAATGGAACAGCAGACCTTTTTTAAATCCGGCACGAACTTCAGCGAATCATTAATACGTTTAACTATGGATAGCTCATGGATTTTGCGTACCAATTGCATATTCGTATTAACCAATGTGGAATGGAAAAGATAATTTTTCTTATCTTTGATTATATGATCTCTAAAATCATCCAAGCTCATTTTTAACCATTTACATTTTTTATGCTTTAGGCATGAATTTGCCTCTTGTCGTTACTATTTATCGGCATAAAAAAGTAATGATTAAGCTTTTAGTTCAATGCTTCGCGTAAATCCGGCCCTTCCATTTCATCCCTTTTCCGGAAAAATACATTCGCGCGGAATTCAGGTGAATACCGCAGGTAATTATTCCTCCCAATGGAATGGTAATGATATATATATGCCTAAGCTTCAATAAGATATTAAGCTGAACGCGCACTATTATCGCGAGCACGGCAGGAAACAGTGCAAGAATCGTCAATGCTAATCCGGCCTGCCTGTTCCACACCAGATATAGCGGCACGACAAACGGGAATATCTGTGTTAAAAAAATATAAAGGCACGCTTGAACCGTGCCAAACAGAGATTGTCCGCCCGCAAAAAAGATGTTTTTCGAAAATCCTTCCCATATCTGAGCGAATGTCCTGTACATGCGCGTTGTCACCAGCTGATTGCCGCCGGCAACACGAATTTTGTATCCTGCATCTTTGACCAACCCGGCGAAAGCGAAATCCTCAACCACTTTATCGCGTATGGCATGATGTCCTGAAGTTGCGTTATATACATCTTTTCGTATTGCAATGAACTGGCCTGTAGCCCGTGCTTCTGAAGATTGAGGATCATTCACTTTTCGAATAGGAAACCGCGTCCCAAACCATAAAAACACATTCGGAAGGATAACATTTTCCCAGAATCCCGACATCTTTTGCCCTGTCATCAGGCTGAGAAAATCAAGGTTATGGTGGCGTATGTATTGCTGAGTAGCGCTTATCATGGTTGGCGCATGCTCGGTATCCGCGTCGACAAAATACAACCATTCGCCGTCTGCCTGTTGTGCACCCTGCCAGCAGGCAAAACTTTTACCGACCCAGCCGTCAGGCAACGGCTCTTCCGCTACCCACGAAACCTGTTTATTATTTGTACTAAAAGCTTCGAGGAAATCACGCGTACCATCTGTGGAATCACCATCAACAACCAGTATGGAATAATTATTATATTTCTGTTTGACCAGCGAACAGAGGCACGATTTTATGTTATTAATCTCGTTTCGTGCGGGTATTATTACAGTAACCCTTGCACCGGTATCCTTATCTGTGACTGCTGAGCCTATGGATTCATACCCCAATGAGTTGTACCATGCAATTGCCAGATAAAAAAGTATAACCGCACCGTATATTAACAGAAAAATCCCGACGGCAGTATTCATATATACCTTGTGTTAATTGTTTCCCTAACCTGTTTTATAACCTGATCCATATTATAATAGCGGAAACTTCCGAATCTTCCAACAAAATCTATCGATTCGTCGCCAAGCGATTGAATAATCATATCTCGATTTCGTGTCATGGCATGATCGTGAACGAGATATGCGTACGGGACAATATCCCAGTCAATCATTATGATATCAGAACATTTGACTAAACCGATTCGAATCATATCACTTACAATTGTATCCACACGCTGTCGCGTAACACTATTGGCGTCATCTGCAGAAAGAGTTGCTTCAACAAGCACCGACGAAAACCCTTTCGGAGCCAGCTGGGCGCTGTAATTTGTGAAGTAGGTAAGCCTATTGGCTTCGCCTTGCTCTTCCTGTGGAAGATACAACCATGAGTAGGGTTCTGTTTCAGGAATCTTCAAACCAACCAAAACTGTAAGCAATGAAATATGACTGAGATCATTCGCACACCGCAGTACAGATTTCGGGACGCCTTCATATAGCGTACAAAATACATCAAGGGGGATAGTACTGACAACCCTGTCAAACTTTTCACCATTAATTAACCACGATTTACCATCCTTTGCGATGGAAACAACAGGCGTTGAAGTTCTTATTGAATCCTTAAACGGTTCCGCGAGGGCGTTGATAAAAAATTGAATGCCCCCTTTTCTCGGATAATAGAACGTTGACTGATGTTTATAACCTTCCGTATTCATCCCAAGAGCGGATTTAACCACATCTTCCAGCGGAGCCTGCGGAACACGGTTTTTTATCCAGTCTACGCTCATGTTTCGAGGGTCGGTGCACCATATCTTTCTGTTATAAGGCAGCATAAAATGGTCAGCTATTCCAGAGCCAAACCGGCGCATAATAAAATCATAAAACGAATTGTAATCAGACTCTCCGTTTTTTTCGCGCTCAATCCATGCGTTAATGTACCCCATCAGACAGTCATAACGTACTCCGGGAGGCAAATCGCCGAGCCCGTTTTCAAAGGGATACTGTATAAACCTGTCATACATGAAGATGCGGGTATTACGCTTATGCTGAAGAAGGTTATCAGCCCCACCGGCATACTCTAGCATTATGTTCAGGATCTCAGGATATATGGAATGAAAAATATGGCCTCCTCCGATATCAAAAAGAAATCCTTCCGGCGTTTGGCGTGTACGGCAAAGCCCCCCGATAGTATCATTGGCTTCAAAAACAGATATTGCACAGCGTTGGTGGAGCATCCGGGCGGCGGTTAAGCCGGCGACACCGCCTCCCAGAATAGCGACTGATTTCATTTATTCATTTCCTCCCTGCAACAGCAGGTGTCTTTTTAAATATTGGCTCACGAGACGATTAAATGCCTCTGGCTCTTCGATATGAGCAAGGTGTCCGGCATCAGGAATAAAAGCAAGCTCAGAGCCTTGTATCTGAGCATGCAGAAATCGTGCGTCATTAGGATGAGTTACCTTATCTTTTTCTCCCCACACAATTAATGTAGGGACTGAAACAGTGTGTACTTTATTGCGGATACTATCTTTTATAACATGATTAAGGCCTTTGACGAAAGCCCGGTTATTCTCAAAATACCTTTCCGTTCCATAATACTGCCTGCGATACAGCACGCGATGCCTGACAAGCTCATCCGCCGCAGGTACAATTTTATTCCATGACCATTCTATGTGCTCGCGCATTTTTCTTTCTGACTGGTGCAGAAACCGATTCTCCGAGATATACATATCGAGCATCATATCCTCTAGGAAGCCATACCGCTGGCGAATACCGGTAGCGCTTTCTATAACAAGCACATCCACTTTATCAGGATACTCAAACCCGATCTGTAACGCGACATGCGACCCCAGTGAGTTCCCAATAAACGACGCACGGTCAATACCAAGTACATCCATAAACCTCATCACAAATGAGGTAAAATAGGAAATATCATATGAATGGTCAGGCATATCCGACTTGCCAAAACCGGGAAAATCAACGGCAATCACACGGTAATCATCACAAAAATACGGGTAGTTGTATCTGAAATTATGTATTGAAAGGCTCAAACCATGCAGAAAAATAAGTACCGGAACGCCTTGCCGTCCATTGTCGACATAACAGACAGAAACACCATCAATATCAATGTACTGTTCATCACCAATGTAATCACGATCTTTGTATACCCCTTCAAACAGAGGCGACTTTTCACGTTTAAAAGTCTTCTGAGTACTGCACGAGACACAACTTATGCATAAAAAAAGTATGACTATATGATATACGTATCTTTTCATGTCATTTTCTGTTTAGTTATGATTCGGCTTCATTATGAGGCGATACCACTATTAACCGCTTTTCTGTACGTGCTCAGTGCCAGAAGCGGAAAATAGTCTTTGTACATGTGGTATCTGATGTAGAATGAGCGGGGAAACCCGGTTCCGGTGAATTCAGGTTCTTCCCATGACCCATTATCAAGCTGTTTGTCGGTTAAAAATCGTATACCACGCCTGACTCTCGCATCGTCAGCATAACCACAGCTGACGAGCGCGATCAGTGCCCAGGATGTCTGAGAGGGTGTACTGGTTCCTTTGCCAATATATTCAGACGAATGATATGAAAGACAGCTTTCCCCCCAACCGCCGTCGCTGTTCTGGATGGAAAACAACCACTGAATTCCCCGCTGAATATAGGCCTGGTTTACGTCTTCACCAATAGCCTGCAATCCTGTTAGAGCGGCCCATGTCCCGTAGATATAGTTCACACCCCACCTGCCATACCACGGGCCATCAGGATGTTGTTCCCTCTTAAGGTATTCTACCGCTAACGCGACAGGCAGGAATTCTGACGTATATCCAAGTTTGCCCAACAACTCAAGGGTTCTGCCGGTTATATCAGGACAACTGGGGTCAAGCATTGTTTTAAGGTCATTAAAGAGAATTTGATTATAAATTGGATTATTAACATCCTTGTCAAAAGCGCCCCATCCGCCGTCTGAATTCTGCAAATTCATCAGCCAGGATAAACCTTTTGTAATCCGGTCATTTTTCCTGATTCCTTTCACGCCATGAATATTGAGCAACGCCATAATCACCACGCCAGTGTCATCCGTATCTGGATAAAACTCATTATAGTATTCAAAAGACCATCCGCCGGGCTCAGCATTCTGGTTTTTTACTTTCCAGTCACCAAATTGCGTCGTCTGTTTGTTATAAAGCCAATGCGCCGCCTTTTGCAGTAAAGGATCGCTCCCGGATATTCCTGATTCATACAATGCAAAAGATGCCCAGGCAGTATCCCACACAGGGGATACACATGACTGCTGATGGATCATACTCTCATCTTTAATCTGGAAACGTTCTATCGCTTCAAAACCTTTTTTTATGGGAGGAAAGTCATTCAGATAGCCCAAAGTACGCAACGCCATAATCGAAAATGCCATGGCTGGAAAAATACCGCCCCAGTCACCAGAAGAATCCTGATGGTCAAGAATCCATTTCTCTGCTTTTTTCAGCGCACGTTTCTTCGAAATGCTGATCGGACTTTTTTCAAGGAGCTTTAATACCTTGTCGACACCGATAAAGAAATTATTCCAACTGAGTAATCCGGAATTCTTATCAAATCTATGTTCCTGTGCATCAGGGGAATCTGAAAAAAGTTCTTCTATTCCCAATCCATCCGGCACTGCCACAATCGGTTTGTAATGCATCAAAACGGTTAGCGGGACAACACAGATGCGAGCCCATGAGCTGAACTCATAAAGATTAAAAGAACAGACTCTCGGAATAAAAATCATCTCCACAGGCAGAGAAGGTATGCCTTCCCATGTATATTGATTAAAAAAACCAAGCATAATCTTGGTAATGACCCTTACTTTCTGCACTCCTCCATTGCGAAGAATATATTCTCTCGCCGCACGCATACATTTCTTATCTGGAGAATAGCCCGCCAGCTTCAACGCGAAATATGCTTCAACTGAAGCGCTGATATCGCCATCACCGCCATAAAAAATAGGCCAGCTTCCATCAGGGCTTTGTCGTGACAGGATATACCGGGCGCACTTTTGGACTTTTTCGTCATCTACCATATCCATAAAATGCATCAGGAAAATAACCTCAGCAGTAAGAGTCACATTCGCTTCAAGTTCAGCAACCCAGTGACCGTCAGGGTGTTGAACGCTGAAATGATAATCCTGAGATTTCTTAATTGCCAGTGAAAGTACACATTGAGGATCAAGAAGGTGTTCTCGACCAGATTCCAGCGAAATACTTTCAAGCTTGTTCAGAGAAGCTTTGATCTGGTCTTCATACAACTTTTTTTTGCTGCCGATTCGATCTTTTATCTGCGTAAAAACAGAAGGATTTATAAAGCTAGTAAGAAGACTAACTTTTTGATCTTGTTTCATATATATCTCCAGCTAAAACAAAGTTTTTGAAATTATCGTATATTACCAGTAAATTAGTCAAGCCCTATCCGTACCCAGTTCAGCGCGTAAACAAAAAAAAAGAATAGGCTTAAACGGCCTATTCTTTTTTATCGAAAAATAATTTATTTTACTTTTTTAAATAACGGATAACGATACCAATTCCAAGAAGCATCATAGAATACACACCCGGTTCAGGTACTGCGACTGTTCCGTTGACTTCCAAATCCGGGACTAACTTTTTGTTATCAATAGCATCTTCGAGATCAGTCCCGCCAGCAGATAAAATATTTATAACCAGATCAAGAAAAGATAAATCGACAATATCGGTAAGTAGCGAAGGAACACCACCCCACTCAGTATTCATCATAGTAACATTATCAAGTGCAAGATTTGTTATATCAACACCCAATTCCGCATCGACACTCCCTGCATCATCAATAACAATCAGCCCATCAAGCTGTAAATCGCCATACAGTATTCTTTCATAACTTGAATCGCCGTCAATGTCGGCAAAAAGCGCGAATGCCTGCGACGAAAAAAGTTCATTGATGCTGTAATAAGCGCCAAACATTGAAGATACTTTTGATGACGTATCAATAATCGCACTGCTAATTTCTACTTTCGCGGCATACAGATTATCCGAGGGCATCAAATCTTTCAATTCAAGAAACCCGAAATCAAGTATAACCTGGTTTGCCATCTGGGTAATTTTCCCATGTGTATTCTCCGTACTACCGAACCCCAAATGTATTGCTGAAAATCCCGGAGATGCCGCGCCAAATAATACCAAACTGAGAACCGTTGTACAAATACACTTTTTCATCTATCATATCCTCCTAACGATCAGGCTAAATTACCGCTTAACGACAAATCCCATTTTTTTAAACGAATACAAAACAAGAGCACCCCACCCCATAATAAAATACGAAAACGGTTCGGGCACCGGCGTTATAATACCACTAACAGGCCCTTTATCTACGACACCATTTCGTATTGAGGTATCAATATAATTCAAATAACTCGCCAGAGACAAAACAATATCGCCTCCCGGCAGAAAAGCATTTAGGAACATTATAGTATCAGCATCAAGTCCGGTAGTAAAAATTTCGACGTTTGTCAAATCGAATGTCAAACCTGCATCAATAAAAGCTGATTTACCGCCGGCAACCAGTTTGTCTAGAATAAGGTCAGCTTCAAGAACTGTGTTCATGCCGATCTTAATTTTAAATCCATCGGCAAGCGTTCCTGTCGTTACATCAAATGAATACAAATTAATGGGCCCCAGAGCGCCAAGGAGCATTTCAGTGGACGAATCAATAACAACATCATCAATGTCGATTTCAGCGCCCAGCAATTCGGAAATAGAATTATTATTTATTTTGGCTTGCGTAACAGCCAGACTTCCGAATTCAAGCTGTCGCAAACCGCCGCCAATGTCAGTAATGCTGTAAGAACTCCCCGGACCGGTTTTATTTGTTGTAAAACCAAGTATTGTCGCGGAATACGCACTAACAGAAAACAACAACACCGCCAAACCACCAGCCAACGTAATTTTCATACCTTTATATTTCACAACTACTCCTCCTCAATCAAAGATGCATAATTCTCTGTCTATTTACCCGCTAAATACAAACAATCAAAGATTAAAACAACTATGACATTTTTTTATAACAAAAAAAATTAATAAATGTTTCATATCTATATAATACTTCGTAAAACTCAAAATGTAAAGAAAAATCTTGTTTTTTTATGAAATATTTTTTTCATTCAGGGATGATTATCCCCAAAAATAAGTTTGTTTTCAATCTAATATTCAGTTTATTGAAGACATTAGAAGGTGCTTCATAATTTATGGATAGTGTACTTTTGTTCTATTGAGCTCAAAACCGCTATTATTGCTTTACACACCATTGCAAAAATTTTAGCTTTTGGGGATTAGACCATAAGCGAAATCAGGATAGCCCGCATGCGGGCTGGCAACTATGAACGGAGTTTTATCTCCTGACCGCATCATCTGCTCAATATCAAATGGTTTCTGATCCAGAGTAAATAACCTGCCTCCGGTCGCTTCCAAAATGGCATAGCCCGCAATAACGTCCCATGGAAACCCTTTGATAACCGCTCCCTGCCCTGCGCCTAAAGCCAGATAACAAAGGTGAGCAACCGTACTTCCAAGCGCACGGATTTTACCTTTAAACCCCACCTCAAAGTGCCGATGAAACCCCGATGTAACATAAACCGTCCTGCTGATATGGCCTTCCGGACGAGTAATCACTTTTCCGTTCATGTAAGCAGTGCCGTTTTCATCACGATAAAACATAGTATCTGAACAAGGCATATAAAACACGCCAAGCACAGGCTGAAATCGATGAACCAGCCCGACACTGACACCCCATACCGGCAACCCTTCACGAAACGCATCTGTTCCATCAATCGGATCTATCACCCATACATAATCATCATAACCGATATTCTCAAAGCGATTTACTTTTTCTTCCGCCATAAATTTATATGGCGGGAACAAGCTTTTTAAACGATGCGCGAGAAACTCCTGAATAAAGAGGTCCGCTTCAGTTACCGGTGAGGTATCCGCCTTGAGCAAAGACTGAAACCTCCCCGCGTATGCAAGAGCCCGCTGGCCGGTTTCCCTGACAAGATTTTTTACCAGTTCAATTCGCATTATCTCTCCACTATAAATTATTAGTCCAAATCGAATGGGCGCAATTCCGGTTTAATATCACCTTCTTTTTTAACCCGGTCGGTTTCTTTCTTAAACAGTTCACTCAGCTTGTCTTTCTTTTTTTCCTCTTCCTTTTTAGATTGATTAAACCGCTCTTCACGTGTCTGGTCGCTTTTTTTAATCTTCTCCATTTCAGAGAGAAACCTATCTTTATCGCTATCAGCTTCCCCGTCATGCGGAAAACTTTTTATCACTTTACCGTGGTCCGTTTCTGCCTCAATCAACGCTTTGCAATGAGGACAGGTAATATATATCGTACGCGTCATGAGATTTCCCCCTTTCATTAAGTTCTTCTTATTACTTTAATTTAAATCACGACAGCGGTCAACATCAACATGCACCGACATCCTACATTTTCGTAGACAAATATCACGATTCTACATTTTCGTAGTTTTGTTGTTTAAAGAAAGGATTTTTTGGTTCTCGTATATATCTTAACATTAGAATTTTACAACAATTTTTAAAATATTATAAACTGGCACATCTTTTGATATTAAAGTGTCGCGAAATGGAGGATTTAAATCATGAAATGCGCTTTATGCAGAAAATCAATGTCTATCGAGTACCGTATTATGCAGGGGCGATTTATGTATTTCTGGTATTGTTGTGATAAATGCCATCAGTCGTTCCTGATGAAAGTACCGTCAATCGAGAACGAGGGAGGTCTCTAATCGTGAAGGTGCTGTATGCGGAACAACAGGCAAACCAAAAAAGCATTTCTAACTTTACCGGAGCATTAATGGGTTTGCAGGCTGGCGATGCTCTTGGCATGCCCGCACAGGGATGGATGCGCCATGATATCAAGGAACAATTCGGCGTTCTCTCCTCTATGAAGCGAGGTATGCTGGTTAAAGGCGACCATACAGATGATACTGAAATGGCATTTTCAGTTGCTGAAGCGCTATGGAAAACAAAATCATTTAATGGCTCGATCATCGCAAAAACAATGGTGGATAACTATTCAAGCAAACGCGGGTACGAGCGATGCGCGGTTAAATCATTCGAACTGATTGCCGCTGACTTCGGCTGGATGGAAAGCGGGCAATCCTCTTTTTACGCAAACAAATCATACGGAAACAGTTCAGCGGCTCGCTCAGTGCCGCTCGCGCTCATTTATTCCAACAATATGAATGACTTATTGAGATATTCCATCATGCTGGCGCGGATAACGCACGTTCATCCTCTGGCGCTTGAAGGGACAAAACTCTTTGCTTGCGCGATTGGCTTCATCATGCGGCAAGTTGATGCAGGCCAGTCCGTTGAGCCGGAGTCACTAATTGATTTTCTGGAAATGAAATCAGAAGAAAGCGAATATAAAGACAAGCTACGCCTGATCAGAAAATTTCTCCGCTCAAAACCTGAAGTGGGGGAAGTAGCGGAATTTTTGGGCAGTTCCTACGAGGCAATAAACTCCATACCAACAGCTCTATATGCGTTTCTGGCGCATCTTGACTCATTTAAAAAAGCCGTTATTTACGCTGTAAACCTTGGCGGCGTGACCGACTCATTGGGTTCTCTTACCGGAGCTCTTGCCGGTGCATATCATGGAGAAGAAAATATTCCCGATTCATGGAAACGATGCCTGAGAGACAAAGGTAAAGCCGCTCGTATTCATGGTAAAAGAATGTATAAACTATGGAGTTCTCAGCAGATGTTAAGCAATGGAACGATGTCACGCAAGTTATCCAGAATGTGATCTGGTTCCAACGGTTCGAGCATTTCTTTTGTACGATATCCGGTGGTCAGCGCAATAGTCCGCACCCCGGCGAGTTTTCCGGTAATGATATCGTGTTCCATATCTCCAACATAATATGTATGCATCGGATCAAATTCCATCTCATCCAGAAGATTATGGATACACGTGCGTTTGTCCGGGATATCCTCATATACTTTTGAGAAATAATTCTTACCGGGGAAATACCGTTCTATCTCCCTACTTACGAAGGAATGAGAAGATAAAATCGTCATTTTCACGCCGCGGCGTGTTAAAAGAGCCAGAACATCCTCAGATCCCGGTATGACTGAAGGCGTCATATTGTGCCCAAGATAAATTTGTCTGAATTTATCCTGAAGAACCGCAATGTCGATTTCATCACCGAGTATGCGGCGGCAGAAATTTTCATACGGGAGTTCAAATGTGTTGCGGAACTCGTCCAGTGACAGCGCGGCAATGCCGTATTCCGCAAACATGAGGTTATAGGTCTGCAGAACAACATCAAGGTCATTGCTTATCACTCCTGACCAGTCAAAAATGAAATTCGGTTTATTATTCACTATATTACTCCTGTGGATTCTATTGGTCATATCAGCAATTTATCATATATGCCTCTATTCATAAAGATAAATATACTGAATGAAGGATCAACGGAAAATATCTTTGTTACGCTGTAAATACAGATGCCAGTTTTTTTCGAGTTCAGTGATCGAGGTTCCGCAGGCATTGGTAAGCGCCTGTTCCGAAGACATCCCTGCGTTAATATTTGCTATCACCTTTGCCATAAAATTGTTATGATAGAGATACGTTACAAATGAATAGGCATACAGATATTTTGCTCCAAGAGGATACACGTCATTGGTATATTTCCGGTCAAAACTCTGGAGGAGAAGAGAAAGCCTGCATTCGGAGAGGCTGTTCAGGTACTTCTGGCGGCGCTGTTTGTCTTCCCTGCTTATATTACCGTACTCTGACGTATTACATTCATAATACTGTGCGATCCCCTCATCCAGCCATAAGGGAATGTTTACACGGTCAAGATAACTGTGCAGTACCAAATGAGCTGTCTCATGAACAAGGCTGGAATACACAAAAGCTTCATCATCATTTGCATCAATATATGAGCAGATCAGGTTATACCCGTATCCGCTGATATAAATACCTCGTACCTTTCCGGGATTGAATCCGATATCCTGCAAAAACAGGTTGAACTCATTTTTATTGGAAAAGACTATTGTCATTACCGGGTCTTTCAGTGGATCATCATGATTAAGGATAAGCCGAAGGTCAGCGTAAACCATGTTACAGCAACGGGCGCTGTGAAAACTCATATAATCAGTATAATTACTGTATGAGGTAAATATTCCGGCAGTACGTAAGAAAAAACGGTTCCGCAATGATGATTTGATTTTTGACTTCATATTTTCCAAGCTGTCGGCAGGCTCGATTCTGTACAGCCGTATATCATCCACAAACACAACTCCAGAATCATTTTTACTAAACGGGACAAAACAAATACAGGGATCAGTCTGGGCATTAAGCTCAAATCCGAAATCTTTGAGTGGAATGCTCACAAGGCTCCAATCGTGATTAATGGCGGCATAATCAGAGACATCCACAAAGGTAACATTAACATCCTGATACACATTATCACTCCATACACTGACGCCTAACCTACCCGATTCCCTGTCGCTTTTAACCCAGAACAACAAGTGAGTAGGGCGTAATTCGGGACACTCATCTTTATCAAAAAAGAATTTTGTGATTTCAGATTGACCTGAATTAGAAGAAGGATACTGCAGTCGCAGACAGCTATTCGTGTCGCCCTCGGCGATACTGAAATCGGGAGAACACAGTGGTGATTCGCTCTGAATAGTGACTGTATTTGTATAGAAACTTCTCTCAAAATTGAGTATATAGACCGGATACATTGCATATTTACCGGCGTCGATTACCGGTTTATTATCTATCCACGCCTCCTGCATGAAGCTCGCTTGCACCGAAGGTACGGCAACAGTATGCTTTCCTGCATGCATACGGCCCGCTATCGTTTGTTTTTGCACTGCGTCAGCGCCTGAAACGGAAATAAAAATAAACCAGATAATGGAACCTGACACTAATAAATAAAATATTTTCATATAAAAGCCGTTTTTTTGTTTAGATTATTAATAATTAACGGCGTGTATTTTTTTTTCTTTATTTGCCCTACAAATATTTATGCATCTTAAATGCAGTTCATAAAAGCACAGTATGTTTTTAGTTGACAACAATCGGTAATTATTTAAAATTATAAATTGTCAGGAAAAATAGACTGTTTGGATTGTCAGTTTAAAAAATCAAATAAAAGATAATTATTATGACAAAAACAATTTTATTGACAGAAGACGATCAGGATGTTGGAGATTTGATCCAGTCTGCCCTTGAATCCGAAGGATATGAAGTCGTCTGGGTAAAAGACGGAGTCAAAGCTGTTGAAATCATTCAGGACAAGAAAGTCGACCTCATTCTCCTTGATATAATGATGCCGACTTTCTCCGGATACTGGTTCTGTGATGTATTTAAGAAGAATCCCCAGACAAAAGATATACCTATTATTTTTATTTCCGCTCTCAACAGCGAAACAGATATCAAACGCGGAATGGATCTTGGAGCAAGCGCTTTTCTGACAAAACCGTTTAAGATGCAGCAGTTATTTGATATGGTAGCATCTTTTCTCAACACTTGAACCAACGGTTCCTTGAACAGCAATGAATGAAAAAAAAATTTTAGTTATTGACGATGATAAAAATGTCGCGCTGATGCTTCAGAATTATTTTGAAGCATTGGACATCAAGACATTTATAGCTGTTGAGCTGGAAAACGTTCTCGATCTGATTGAAAACGAACAACCGGATTTAATTTTCCTTGATTACCGCATGAAACCCCATACCGGCAAAGATTTTCTTGAACGATTCAAAATACTGAATATCACCATTCCGGTAATTATGATGTCCGCCTACAAACGGCGTGACGGTATCTTTGAGATGAAAAGGCTCGGCGCAGTTGAATATATCGATAAGCCATACAATTTCGAATTGATTGATGAACTGTTGATCAAATATCTCAAGTTCAATCCAAAAAAGAAGTAACAAATTACAATTTTGAACCACAAGATTCATTAGACATTCTAAAAAATATTATTGTGTTTATAACACACTATTTGTAATATCTTTCCGGTCATTAATTGTGCCGAGCTGATAAGATAGATCAGTGTGTTGAAGAGGGCTAATACGATAACTTATTGAAAAAAGTTGCCTTTATTAAAAAAAAGAACTATAATAAGCCCGAAAAAACGAATTATACATAATAAAAAAATACATTATCTATAAAAATATCTACCATAAGGAGATACGCAGTGGATAGTTCTAAGAAAAGAAAACTTATAGAGCCGAAACCTATAAAATACGATTTACAAGATGTCACCGAACCAAATCTGTATGAAGAACTTTTTGATTACGATCAGGTTTGTAAAATATCTTTTGACAACGTTACGTTCCCTATGGAACTGCCTGCAAATTTCTGGATTACTGACACGACTTTTCGTGACGGACAGCAGGCAAGGCCGCCGTACACGGTTAATCAAATAGTCAGTATATTTGATATGCTCCACAAACTGGGCGGGCCTAACGGAGTCATACGCCAGAGCGAGTTTTTTCTCTACAGCCCGACCGACCGTGAAGCGGTTGAAAAATGCTTGGAACGCAACTATCGTTTTCCTGAGGTAACCGGGTGGATCCGTGCTGTCAAAGCAGACTTCAAACTGGTAAAGGAAATTGGGCTGAAAGAAACCGGCATTCTTACCAGCGCGTCCGATTATCACATCTTTCTGAAACTGAAAAAATCGCGTCGCGAGGCAATGAACAGCTATCTTGAAATTGTCCGTGCGGCTCTTGATGAAGGTATCGTGCCGCGTTGTCATCTTGAAGATATAACGCGTGCTGATTTTTATGGATTCATTATTCCTTTCGTTCAGGAACTGATGAAGCTGTCTGCGGAAAGCGGCATCCCTATTAAAATACGCGCATGCGATACGATGGGATATGGTGTGCCATTTGTGGAAGCCGCCCTCCCTCGTTCAGTTCCAAAACTTATCCATGGACTGATATATGATGGCGGCGTTCCGTCGGAACAGCTCGAATGGCATGGGCACAACGACTTCCATAAAGTACTCGTCAATGGAACTTCGGCATGGCTTTACGGGTGTTCTGCTGTCAATGGTACAGTGCTTGGGTTCGGCGAACGTACAGGCAACCCGCCGATCGAAGGTCTAATCATAGATTATATAAGCCTTTTCGGTTCTGATAACGGTGTGGACACCACTGTCATTACCGACGTAGGGGATTACTTCCGGAAAGAAATCAAAGCGCAGATACCTGATAATTATCCTTTTGTCGGAGCTGAATTCAATACCACCCGCGCAGGTATCCATGCCGATGGTGTAACCAAAGACGAACGTATCTATAATATTTTTAACACCGACAAACTTTTGAAAAGACCGCTGGGTGTGACTATTACGAATGTATCAGGAACAGCGGGTATAGCGCACTGGGTGAATACCACACTGCGTCTGAAAGGCGAAGAACGTATTGATAAACGCAACCCCGGTATAGTAACGCTATATCAGTGGGTATCTGAACAATATAATAACGGACGTACGACAGGTATTGCCAACGAGGAAATGGTTGAACAGGCAAAAACAGCGCTTCCTGAATATTTTGCATGAATACCCTGTACAAAATAGCCGTCTTACTATGTTGGATGTATGCACGGCTGGTTGTATCGGTAACAATTACTGGCAAGGAGAATATCCCTCGTAATGAGGGATTTCTCTTAATTGCCAACCACCTAAGTTATTTTGACCCGTTTTTAATCGCATACTCCATTAACAAAACCGTTCATTTTCTGGCTATGGAAGAACTGTTTAGATCTAAACTATCGTCATTTATCATGAGGCAGTGGCACACCATTCCGGTTAAACGTGACAGCGCTGACAGAACCGCTATTCGGGAATCCATAAAACTGCTTGCTTCAGGTAAGATAGTAGGTATCTTCCCTCAGGGCGGTATTGATAAAGACAACACTGAATCAGAGTTTCAAACCGGTGCGGCTATGCTCGCTATTAAGTCAGGAAAGCAGATTCTCCCTGTTTGCCTAGCCGGGACGCGCCATTTGTATAAACCGTTTTCATTAAAGAGGCGATCGTTGTCAATTTCGTTCAGGGTGCCGTTTACACTGGAGAAGCCATCCGATAGCGATAAAAAAAACGCACGGCTTAACGCAATACACTTAATGCATGAAAAATTGCATTCTGATGAAGGTAATAAATAGTCTGATGAATACACTGTCTTGCCGCACGATGCTTTTCATTGTGTCTTGCCTCGCATTCCTTTCGGAGGCAAGCTATGCCCGAACCTATTATTTTTTTCCGCCGGAAGAGGATTTCAAAGAACTTTTTAAGGCAGAGCTCATATTTCCTCCTGATGTTTCTACTCCTGTCATCTTTATGCTTACACGAAAACAGAAACCGGACAACCTTGAATCGACGATTACTTTTTTACGAAAAAACGCCCGGTATTGGATTATCCCAGATCAGAACAACCCGATAAATGTTTATATCAGCGGACGTAAACTGACCACTCTCGAATTCGATACCGTCCCAAATACACTGATAGAATGGGATGGGGAGCGTGACCGCCAAAGGGTGCTTCTTTATAAAGCGTTACAGGAAAAAAGAGATTTTTTACGATATTACGCTCAGCAGATTGACAATGAAATTTCCGCATATATGAAAAACCATTACCATGAAGACTACAATAAACTACTGGATCTTCATACACGGTTTGACAAGGGACTCATTACAATTGAGGAACTGATTGCATCGATTATTGAACTTGCCCTGAAATATTCCATTGACCTCGATATGTTTCCGCAAGTTGCCGCATACTATAAAACCGTTATTAAAACAAGCCCGCTTCAGCCGCACAAATATTCCCAGACACTTCTCATGTCGGAAAAAGAAAAGCTGAATTCTGCCTTAATCGATATGCGTGCTCAGTTTTCTCCTGAAGAAATGGAGTTTCTGCTTGATCACGTTGTTCAAGGACATTTAGGGCTTTCACAATACCGCCATTTCATGGATTTAATGAAGAAATACAATTTAGATATCAGCCAACTCTATCCTGCATATGCCGGCAACATACTTAAACTTGCATGGCGGGCAGAGTTCAAGACAGACGCATTCCAGCATCAGATCGAAAGCATTGTCATGTCTGTAAACAATTATATCGCGCCAAAAGAGGAAGATGACATTATTGACCGATGGATACGTTTTAACGAACTGTTCATGCAATTTACAAACGGACCGGTCACTGTTGAAGAATACAAATATATAGGACAAATCCAGCCTCCAGCCTACACGGGAACTCTGCCGGAATACAAAAAAAGCCTTCTCAAAAAACTGAATGATATATGGTCGGATACCGTCCAGAAAAAAACAGCGGAAACCTTGCAGGCTTTTTATAAATATGTCACTATATATCAGGATGATTTCGCCAAAATTAAAGAATCTTTACAGGATAATGACAGTACTGTTATTATTCTCCTCGGAGATCCGTATGACATCGAAGCATACTATTTCTGGTTCGCCGGGGCTCGTAACGGCGCTGTCATACGCATAACCCCCACGCCTATAATCAAAGATCTGTCCAATGAAAGATACTTTGAACTGATGCGCGGGAAAAAATCACATTTCGAAAAATTACTTGAAGGTATTGGAGAGACAGAGTGATGAAACGTTTATATTATCTGATTTTTGTTTATGCACTCGTAAGTGCGACACAGGGTATTAACATGTACGCACAAGAACCAGTCGCGCCCGCTGATAACGAATCAGTTGTTCAACAGCCGTTAGCTGAAGAACTGGATAATGAAACCAAAGCATTACTCAATCAATACTACACGCAGGCGTTTGACGCGCTCAGGCATGGCGAATACTCATATGCGGCCATGATGTTTGAAAAATATCTGGAAATTTCAGAAACGAAATTCAAAGTATTTGAATATCTTACACAGATATATATGCATACCGAGGATTATATAAAAGCAATAGGCGTACTGACCCGCGCGATTCACAAAGACCCTTCCTACCTGAAGGGCTACACCATGCTCGGAACGGCATACCGCGAATCAGGGCTTTATGATGAAGCGATAGCCGCATACCAGCGGGCTCTGGAATTAAAAGCTGACTCTGATACGTTCTTACAGCTGGGACTGACCTACGAACGAAAAAATCAGCTTGATAAAGCGGAAGAGATGTATCAGGAAACATTGCAGAGAAACCCCTTTCATGCAGAGGCGCATTTCAGCATAGGATTACTGCGATATCGTGAGAAAGATTACGAAGACGCCTATAAACGCATTAATCTCGCTACCCAGCTTGATCCGAAAAACCATCTTTACCCCATTTATCTGGAAAAACTAAAATTTGAAGCTGAGTCTGCCGGTGTCCCAATCCTAATGAATGAGCCGGAAAATAATTAACTGACACACTTTGTTTTTCATAACCCATTGATTATCATAGATTATTTTTTTGTAAATATTTTAACGGCATTTACCGATACATTTTTCTGGAAACAGGTAACAGGAACCTCTAACTGTGATTGGTGCTCAGACTATGAAAAATGTTATGGTAATATCTCAAGACCCCGTTTTTTTGGATAAGATTGATACACTGCGGTCACGCTTCACTTCCTTCAGCCCTGCTATTGTTACCAGCTTCGAAGACGCCATTACGTCATTTGCTACCGGTACTTACCAGTGCGCATTGGTTGACAATGACCTTTATGATAATCCGACTATCATTCTCTTTTTTCAGGATATAAAAATGTTGTGGCCTCATGTAAGCCGTGTTCTTGTGCTGGGCCAAGATCAGTCCATGGATCTCGTCGAAGCAATCAACAACGCGGACATACAAAGAATTCTCAATAAATCATGGGATCTGGAAAAAATTTCCGCTATTGTTTCTGATGCAAGCGAAGCCGCTGATGTATGGCAGGAACTGAAAAAAGTAAAAAAACTTGCAACAGTCAATAATCAGGAACTGCTGGTATTAAACCGGTTGCTGGAAGACCAGATTATCACTCAAACTGACGAAATTATCAAAATAAATAATTTATTGTCCAGTTCCCTATTCGCTACAGTTCGCGCATTTTCACAAGCTGTGGAAGCAAAAGACCAGCTGACACGAGGGCATTCGGAACGTGTTGCCCAGTTGTGTGTTGAAATTGGCAAGAAAATGCAGTTATCACAGGAAGAACTCAACGGCTTATATATTGCAGGCACTCTGCACGATGTAGGTAAAATAGGCATAAGCGAGCTTATTCTGCAGAAGAACGGCTCGTTATCCGATGAAGAGTTCGATTCTGTCCGAGAACATCCGCTTATCGGGTATAATATCCTGAATCCTATTCCTTTCGAGTGGCATGTCGCCAAAGTAGTGCTTCAGCATCATGAATATTTCAATGGCAAAGGGTATCCCTATCATCTGAGCGGCGATGAAATTTGCCTTGGCGCACGGATATTACATGTGGCTGATGCGTATGAAGCGATGACATCCAACCGCCCGTACCGCAAGGCAATGTCCATACAAGGCGCGTTAGATGAGCTCGAACGGAACTCAGGTTCACAATTTGATCCCGATGTCGTATCGTTATTCACACACCTGAGCATAACGCAGTTCGGCAAAAAAAATTAAAAAAAATTCTTTTTTTTCTCGTCCCCTTATGTAAAATAGCTACATTCTTTTTACGAGCATTTTACGGCATTTTGTCTGTGGATGCAGATACTATTTAAATTGAGGTGGGGATGGATAAAATATACGTTCTTGACTTTGGCGGGCAATACGCGCATTTGATTGCCAACAGGATACGACGGTTACACGTTTTTTCTGAAATCAAACATTCTGATGAACCCGCAGTAAACCTGACATCCGCGCGGGGTATCATCTTATCCGGCGGGCCGCACAGCGTTTACGCTGAAAACAGGCCTGCATTTGATCCTGATATATTTAAACTCAATATTCCGGTTCTCGGCCTCTGTTTCGGGCATCAGCTCATCGTTCAGGAAATGGGCGGCATTGTGGAACCGGGTCAGAAAGAGTATGGTGTCGCTCATGTAAAAACCGATACATCCGACCCGATTTTTTCAGGATTGGCACCTGTCGAGCAAGTATGGATGAGTCATGGCGATTCAGCGGTTAAACTTCCTCAGGGATTTAAAGGTATAGGCTCTACCAGCGACAATCCGCATGCCGCAATATGTCATCCTGATAAAAAAATATACGGGTTTCAGTTTCAT
>QZJZ01000051.1 GCA_003599815.1 Candidatus Auribacter fodinae | reverse complement strand
AGCGCGGGCAACGCTGTTAAACATGGATACCAAATACGGATCCGGCGTTCCCCGCACAACGGTTCTGGTCATATCGGCAAAATAAAAGTTTGTTAATGACCGGGGAAACACATCTATAATGATCGGCGTATGGGCGTACAACGGGCCGGATCCCTGATGGTGCGGGTCGCATCCCTGTTCGCCGCAGGCGACTATGGTATATAAAGAAAGATACCCCCGTTCAAGCAGGCGGGCGGCAATATGGTTCTTCAGGTTTTCCGAGGTTAACAGCGTATTTTCATAGTATAGTTTTCCGTCTCTTATTTCCGAACACGCAATCCGGTTTAGAGCGTCTTCAAGCACATTTTCCGTTTCCAGCACGGCGTGCGCGATATAATTCAGTTCATCCGCGGTTTTAATCATCCGCTGTTTCACCAGAGGCCCCTGTTTAACACACAGTTCAAATCTCTCTGCCCGGAGTATATCCGCGTATAAAACAGCAAACGACTGCGGAACAAGCACTTTTCTGATATTTTTCTCTTTCAGCACGGAAATAACCGCTTTCATGGTCACAGAAATATTCCCTGCGGAATCCGAATACTTCTGGGCATATTCGATCTGACGGAGTACGAAATCGACTTTCGCCTCCATACACGCCCGCCCGTGCTCAAGGTCGCTGACAATCACACTGCTCTGTTCAGGCGTAATAACGCAGGCGAACGCGTCCGGCGCGAAAAAGCGTGTCAGGTAGTACAAATCCATATTTTGTTCTGAACTGTCAATTATCAACAGCGCTTCGCACTCTGTACCTTCAAAAAGATTGCTGTATTTCATTCTATAGTTTTCCCGATCGTAATATTGCCCACGCCAGCCCGAATCCCATGACTGCGGCAAGGATATACCCCACCAATCCCAATACCGGCATCCCAAGGTACAGCGGCCCTGTCCGCGTAAGCATAATAAGTGATGACCCGACAATCAATGAGGCGATAACCAGACTGAACGCTATGCGGTTTGAGGAGCGGTCAAGTTCATGTATCAGGTTTTCCAGTCCATAGTGCTCAAATTCCAGTTTCAGCTCGCCTTTACGTACCATGTACAGTATTTGTTTGAGCTCTTTCGGGGCGATTGAGATCAATTCAAACAGTTCGTGCGTCATTTTTTTTGTGTAGTTCATGATTGCAGACGGGTGGTACCGCTGTCGTATCATCCGTGCGGCAAAAGGTTTAGTCTGCGCTATCATATCAAACTGCGGGTCGAGCTGGTGAGCGATCCCTTCAGCGATAATCATAGTCTTAATCATTAAATACAATTCCCGCGGCACACGGATATCGTAAGTACGGATCAGTATCAAGGCGTTCATAAGAACCTTATCCATCCGAATCTGGCTTACCGGGATTTCATAATACTGGTCTATAAACTCTTCCATATCCGATTTGAACTTATGTATATCGATACTGTCATTAATCATGTTCAGTTTTCTGTATGTCTCGATCAGGCGGTCAATATCGTGGTCAACGAGCCCGACCAGCATATCGCCAACAATACTGCGCAACTGCGGGTTGAGACGCCCGATCATGCCGAAATCAACAAAACCGATAGTATCGTCTTTAAGGACAAAAACATTCCCCGGATGCGGGTCTGCATGGAAAAAACCGTGTATGAATACCTGCTGTAAGACAGCGCGAGCGCCGTAACGGGCGATTCGCTTTTTGCGCTGAATTGATGTTTCCGTGCTGATGAATGTGCGCAGTTTCTGCCCATGCAACTGTTCGAGAGTAAGGATACGTTCCGCGGAAAATTCATGAAATACTCTGGGAATATACACATGCGGGTGGTTCTTGAAATTTTTTCGAAATGTATCGATACTGCGAGCTTCAACGTCAAAATCTATCTCGCGGGCAACCGTTTTGGCGAACTGTTCAACCACGCCGGGCAGGTCGTAGGCTCGTAATCCGGGCATATGGCGGTTTGTCAGGTCAGCAATCTGGCGGAGCAATCCGATATCCGATCCGATAACCTCTTCTATACCGGGCCGCTGAACTTTTACGATTACTTCGGTGCCATCCGGTAAAACCGCTGTATGCACCTGCGCCAGAGACGCCGCTCCGATAGGTTCGTGATGAAATACAGTAAACAGTTCCTCCGGTTTTTTCCCGAACGCTTGTTTAAACTGGGGAACGATCTTCTCGTATGGTATTGACGGTACGGAATCCTGAAGTTTGCCCAGTTCCTCGCATATTTCGATTGGTATAAGGTCAGGGCGGGTGCTGAGAATCTGACCCAGTTTTATATACGTAGGGCCCAGTTCCTCCATAACGGTACGTAACCGTTCGCCGAGCGAAATGGATGGGTCAGGCGGGTTTAATACCCGGGTAACAAGCTTCCAGCGGCGCAACTGCCGGGAAAAAAAATGGTCATGCGCAAAAACCTGCTGTACAAGATAGCCGAATCCGTGCTTTATAAGAACCTGTGTAACATGCCTGAGCCGTTTAAGGTCAGCGTGTTTTTGGGTAAATCGCTTCATCCGTCGCCATATCCCGAGGTTGCTGAAATGATTGGTAAGACACGTTGTTACGGCTTATCTGTTTTCTTTTCTTTCGCGCTGATCGATGTTTTCAGCGCTTTCAGTTCTTCTTTCACCTCTGTCAGCTGTGTTTGCAGTTGTTCTACTTCAGAACGGGACGGCACATGCATTTTCTGGAGCGTTTTTTCGACAATGTTCTCTATTTTTATATCGATTTCTTTTTTGCTTTCCTCGATTTTGGACAGCATTTCGTCAACAAACTTCTTTGCTTCTTCCGATGATATTTCACCGCGTTTTATCAGGTCATCAGCGGTTTGTTCAACTTTTTCACGGGTAACAGACCATGCCCCAAAAGCCAGATTAACCATTTTTCGAATCAGTTCCATGATGCAATCCTCCCTGAAAATGTTACAGGGGGAACCGGCTGGCTCCCCCTGTTAAGATCATCATATTATTGCTGTTTGCGTAAATGATATTTCTGGAGTTTTCCAAGATTCGGGATTTCGCCGACGAGCGGTAAAACGTAATCAAGGAATGACTCATTGATATCATTGGCATTTTCACCGATATATTCATCTTCCAGCGATTTGGTGTTCTTCGCGAGGTTTTTCAACGGCGTTAATGCTGTTTCTATGGCGTAATTCGCGCCGTTTCCGGTACGCTTCATGATAACACTGCCGTCCTGGTCTTCCGCCAGCGCGAATCTAACCGCGTCACGCCCAACCTGACGGGCTTCGCGCGCGTCGACTTCAGATATGCATCCCGGAAAACTTCTTTGAAGATACCCGAACGTATCCGCGCGGACACGCAATTTGGATCCGAGGTTCTTCTTTACCAGCGCGGAAAGATAATCGCCCAACGCGCCTGTACCGCTCAACTGCACGTTGCCATGAGAATCAACCTCATTGGTCGCGCCGATAGGATTATGGTTGGCGTCAGCGATACCTTCCGCGACCGCGATAATCGCTCTGCCGTGCTTGTCATACACATTCTGCACGTCGCTCAGGAATTTTTCTTCCGAAAACGCGCGTTCAGGCACATAAATCAAATGCGGCGCATCATCAGGATCCTGACGGGCGATACGTGACGCCGCAGTCAGGTATCCCGCATGGCGTCCCATGACGACATTGATTTTAATGCCTTTCAGCGAAAGGTTATCATAGTTGTCGCCCATAAATGCAAGGCCTACAAACCGCGCGGCACTGCCGTAACCCGGGCAGTGGTCTGTTACCAGCAGGTCATTATCTATGGTTTTTGGTATATGAAACGTTCTGAGCTCATAATTAGCGGATTTCGCGAGTTCATTCACGATATTCGCGGTTTCCGCTGAATCATTGCCGCCGATATAAAAGAAATAGCGGATATCATATTTCTTAAACACTTCAAATATCTTGGCGCAGTCATCCGGCGTCACTTTTTTACGAACAGACCCAAGAGCCGCAGACGGCGTAATAGCTACGCGGTCAAGAGATGCCTGATTCTCTTTCAGCAGTTCTATGAAATTCTCGTTCATAATACCGTTCACGCCATGCAGTGCGCCATAAAGATTCTCTATAATCGGCGACTTATGAGCTTCCTCAATCACGCCGACGAGACTCTGGTTAATGACACATGTCGGCCCACCGGACTGTCCGATGACCGCGTTTCCTCTGATCGACCCCATACTTTCTTTCTCCTTTCGTATTTAGAGTATTATTTCATACCACTATGGGTTCTGTAAAATCGCCTTCGCATTGTAATACACTCGCCATAATATTCCAACCAAAAAATGCCTGGCTTCTTCCTCAACAGAAAGCATTAATATGTCACAAGTCACTGCAGTCATAGAGCTTGATACGAAGCACCAGCCCATGCGCTGTTGTCCGCGACCGGGACAGCAGGACAGGCAGAGAACTGTCGAAGACAACCTCTTCCTGCGTCTGGTCAACAACTGTAATATACCATAATCTGCGGTAATCTCTGAGATATTTTTTATACACCCGGAAATCAGGTATCTCTATACGTTTAACAGTGCCGATGCCGCAGTACTCCAGTATCTTTCCAGCCGAGTAATCCGTCGAAAACAGCGCGTCGTTTCCCCCGGCGGAATGCCGTATGAATGACGCAATCGAAGTCCACGACCGCTTCTGATAACCATTATATAAATAGCTAACATGACTCAGGTTCAATAATACCACCAGCGCAATACAGGCATAGATTCTCATTTTCAACTTTAAAGCCAGAATACCGCGGGCGGACATTATCAGAAAATAGGGCAGAATGAGTATCAGATACCGTTTTCCTTCGTATAAAATTGGCTTTTTCAATGAGATGCACAACGCTAAAACCAGCGGGCTAAGAAAAAAGAACCATATCATCAGCAGACGGGTATCGTAACGGGCGGCAATCGTTTTCCGTTGTTTCAGGAACGACCAGTCCATACACCCAACTATGGCAAATACCCCCAGCAAAAGAACCGACAGGTACGCCGCAACACGGTTTTCCTCATAAAAAATACCGGCGCAGAACGCAGACAGGCACTGAACAGGAAAAAGAATAGTCGGCGGTTCCAGCCATGAAGCCCGGTTCATTCTTGCCTGCTCGATAAGCGACGGCATCCACAACGCCCCGGCAACACCAACAAGGACAAGCATAATCACCCCTCTGATCCTGACCAGCTTTTCAGTGTACATTACAAGATACAAAAACTGGGCCGGCAACAGCAGAACCAGAAAATAATGAGTATACACACCGGCGCAATCAGACAGAAACAGCCAGAAAAGGTCGCGGTATGTGCCGCTCCGGCAATACCGGAAAAAACGGTAAAACATCAGGAGTGACAGGAACATCTCCATAGCAGGGTTGCGCGCTTCCTGTGCATACCAGACAACATACGGCGACGTACCGCACAGCAGGGCGGACAATAAACCCACAGCAGGAGACCAGAGTGCAGTCCCAATCATATATATAAGTATCACGGAACCAACAGAAAACAGCGCGGACAACAACCGAAGAGGAATCATCGCGTCGGATCGTAAAAGGTCAGACCACCACCGCACCAGCAGAAAATACAACGGCGGCGTGTTTTCCGTATATATCAGTTCATCATAAAATGCTTTCAATGACGGCTGACGCACCAGATTTGCGGTAAACCACTCGTCATTCCAGACACTTTCCTGCCCGATATGAAGTACAAACAAAACCACCGCAAAGGTCACGATCATTGAAAGCGATGCCGCCGGGTGTTTCAGTACATTGAACCTGTCTATCAGTTTCACGAGGGATCTCCCTTGTTCATGTATTCTTTTCTTTGTAACACAACAGACGGGTAAATGAAATAAGTTTTGCGCTTTCAGTCCTGCAATTGTTTTTGAATATGAGGCTGATTCGGATCAAGGCGCAGAGAGTCACGCCATAAAGACCGGGCGGTATCCAAATCGCCCAGCGCGGCGTCAACTGCGGCGAGGTTATTTATAATGTGCGTGTTATCAGGCGCAATCGACAGCGCTTTTTCATACCAGATACGTGCCTGCGGCAGTTTGCCTGTCGAGTGGTACACCGAAGCCGCCAGTGTGTATCCCTCAGCGCGTTTCGGAAATTCTTTTATGAGGTATTCCCCGCACGAAAAAGCGTCCTTATACCGTTTGTCACGCATATACAATTCAGACAGACGAATATACAGTTCAACAGCGTCGCCGCCATTTTTTATCCCTTCACGTAAAACAGCTTCAGCCAGATCCTTCTTATCCATATAAATATAACAGACGGACATGTTGATATACGCTCCGGTATGGCTGGCGGAAAACCGCAGAACGTCTTTGAAGCGGTCGATGGCATCGGAGAACTTCGATTCCTGCATGGCAAGCAATCCAAGCCGGAAATAAGCGTGTATCTCGTTCTTATCGATTGCGATAATGCGCCGCAGAACCTGTTCCGCCTCGTCGAAAGAACGGGTTGTAATGTAAAGGTCAGCAAGAGAGTAGTAGGTATCCAGAAACTCCGGATACTTCGCTATGGACGTTAAAAAGGTGCTTTTCGCCAAATCGTAATATTTCTTCTCGGTATAAATAATGCCGATATTGTTCATCACGCCGGGGCTGTCAGGCTTGATCTTTTTTGCGACCATGTATTCTTTGAGCGCGTTATCCAGATCGCCGCGCTCAAAATAAACATTGCCGAGATTCACATGAAACGTGACTTTGCGGGTCATCTCGGCAGGCGCGCTCCGGTAGGTGGCTGTCCAGAGCGTATTGTCGTCTTTCCAGTCCGCCGCGCGCACCATATCTCTGGCTATATAGAATGTCAGCGCCATGACGGTTATAAATATAATGGTGATATAATCGCGGTATTTCCAGTCATTTTCCAGTATCACAGTGAAACAACAGCCGGCAAACCCGGCGAATCCGATGGCGGAAAAATACATATACCGCTCACCGATTACGGCGCCGAAAGGAATTATGTTGGATACGGGTATAAAATGAAGCAGGTACATAACCAGCCAGAACGAAAGGATACGAGGCAGTTTCCAGATCAGAAACACCAGCCCGCCCAGCAAACACCACGGTATCCACACAGCAAGCCTGAAAGGGTTGGCGTATACATCAAACTGGTAATCCGCTATCAGGGTCGCCGGATATAGAAAAAGCTTGATATAATGAAACAGGATGCGAGGTATATTCAGGATAGTCACAAGGATGCTTCCGCCCGGATAATCCGCCGGCCGGTCGGAACTGAAAAAAAGAAAAAAACGAAGGTATCCATACAGCACTGCGGTAATACATGACGGCAACAGTATCCCAAAATAAATGGTAGACCGCAAAGGCATCCGCTGAGGGAACACAAATCCGCAGATCAGTACAACCAGCGGCAGGGTAATACCCATTTCCTTACTGAGAAGAGAAAGAAAATAACAAACCTGCACCAGCACGGCAAACCGCTTCCTGCCCGTGTCGCAGAAAAAAATAACGCTGAGCAGAGCAATCAGGAAAAAAAACAGCCCCCACAGATCTTCCATATACGACATATTCAGCACTGTTTCGGATATGACAGGATGGCACACAAAACACAAACCCGCAACCAGCGCGGACCACCGCGGCAGGGCGAGCTTTATCATTACCCAGAACAGCAGTAATGCGTTAAGTATATGCAAAAAAATGCTCAACGCATGATACGGAGCGGGATTGAGCTGTAAAAGAGCGTATTCGATAAACAAGGTTAGAGGAGCAATCGGACGAAATGTCCTCTCCCGGGACACCAGAAAATAATCGCTGGTGAATAACCGGGGAAGATTTCTTATATCCTTGATGTAGTGGTTGCTTACAAGGACAGATGTGTCATCGTAGGTAAACCCGTTACTCAGAGAGTTGCCGTATGCTATACATCCGGCAAGAATTATCAGGAAACAGAAAATAACTGTTTTTAAACGGCAGTTCTGATCGGATACATTCTCTATCGGCGTCATTCAGGGTGACTCTCAGAGATCCATAAAAATTTTGCGGGTTGTTTTAAAATGCATTTTCGCCGCCTTTTTCAAAGAATCGATACCTTGCTGTGAGATCAGTTCTTTCGCCGTTGTTTCAACTTTGTCATTTGCTCCTTTGGGCAGTTTAATTTCCAATTCTTTGGATAACTTAGCGAGACGCCGCAGAAACTCCCCTCGTGCGAGCACAGACGCGGCGGCAACGGCACAGTCAACTTCAGCTCGCACTTTCTGGACGATCGGAATCTTTTTTCCGCGTTTCATCAATGAATCGAGAATATACTTATTATTCCCGAATTTATCGATAATAACCTTATCGCAGTCCACTTTGGTCAGCAGGTTTTCTATAACGCGGGCATGTCCCCACGCCAGCAGGCGGTTAAGGTTGCCGATACGGTCATACAAATCATTGTAGCGTTCAGGCCCGATAACCACTACGGAAAACGGGCATAATTCTATAATTTTCTCCCTCAGGACACGTATCTTTTTATCAGATATGTTTTTGCTGTCCTTGACGCCCAGCTTGCGCAATGTTTTCTCCACTTTTGGGGTAATGTACACGCCGGCAATAATCAGAGGGCCGAAATAGTCGCCTTTTCCGCTTTCGTCAACGCCGATTCTCGCGTCATGGGACTCCAGGTCATTGATGATGTCCTCATACCCGTAATTGATCTGGCGCAACAGCACCGGCTCGAGATAATACTGTATGAATTCCGCTGTTCCTTTTCCCTGCAGTACCAGTTTACCGCTTTTGTACAGGGTAACATTAATCTTTTCCGAATCCTTAAGGGCGGAAAAAAAGGCGTATGGCGTTTTTTTCAGGACAAAACCATGTTCTTCGAGGTCTTTACGTAATTGCGGATACTGTGGAGGGCTGAGCTGTACTGTATAAGTAGTTATTTCCTTAAGTTTGGCTAACTCAGCGGCTTTCATGTATCCTCCTTCAGTTCAGTTTGACGTTTCCGAAGGTCTTTCGGATCAAAACAAGCGGCATTTTCAAGGATAATTTTTTCCAGCAGGATAACCGCCTTATTCAAGGCTTTAGCGCGATGGCTGACTTTATTCTTCAATTCAAGGGATAGTTCCGCGAATGTCATGTTGTAGTCTTTTAGAAAAAATAAGGGATCGTACCCGAACCCGCCGTTACCGCGCATCCGGTCAGTGATGATCCCTTCGCAAAACCCGCGCACCGTACCGAGCAGTTTTCCCGGTCTGGCGACAGCTATAACCGATACGAACCGCGCGCCGCGCAGTTGGGCAGGCACATCAGACATCATATTCAGCAGTAGTTCGTTATTCTGGGAGTTAGTGGCGTTTTCTCCGGCAAACCGAGCGGAATACACACCGGGTTTGCCGCCCAGAGCGTCAACTTCCAGCCCGGAATCATCCGCCATGGTGACCATTCCGGTAAGGTCAGCGATGGTCTGCGCTTTCAATACAGCGTTCTCTTCAAAAGTATTTCCCGTTTCCGCGATCTCCGGCAGATCGGGGAAATCAGCAATGGAGCGGATAGCCAGTTCAAGGGGATTGAGCATATGCTGAAGTTCTTTTAATTTACCTTTGTTGCGGGTGGCAATTAACAATTCCGCCATGCGCACAACCTTTCTGGTTATTTGCCCACAATTTCGTTCTGCAGTTTCAACAGCTCTTTGATGCCGGCATGAGCATAATCAATTAACGCTATACAGGTGTCTTTGGAAAACGGTTTGCCTTCGGCAGTACCCTGCACTTCAACCAGTTCTCCGGATCCGGTCATTACGACATTCATATCAACTTCAGCGGATGAATCTTCCTCGTAATTCAGGTCAAGCAGTACTTCGCCGTCGACAATACCGACACTGACAGCGGCAAGGTTCTGTTTGACAGGGTTCTGCGTGAGCACACCTTTATCCATTAATTTGTGTACCGCTATAAGCAATGCAGTGAAACCGCCTGTAATTGACGCTGTGCGTGTCCCCCCGTCAGCCTGCAGAACATCGCAGTCAACCCATATGGTTCGCGGCCCGATCAGGTTAAGGTCTATGACCGACCGGAACGCCCTGCCGATCAACCTCTGGATTTCGTGTGTCCTGCCGCCTATTTTGCCGCGTGAAACTTCGCGCTGCATCCGGTCAGGCCCTGCCGCCGGCAACATGGAATATTCAGCGGTGACCCAGCCGTGTTCCTCCTTTATCCATTTCGGAAGACCTTCCTCAACGGAAACGGAACACAATACTTTGGTATTGCCGAACTCTATCAGTACGGAACCGAGCGGATAATCCAGAAAATGCGGAGTTATCTTCACCGGTCGAAGTTGATTATTTAATCGTTTATCAGGCCTCATGAACCTTTTCTCCTGTTACAATACACTGTCCAGCGAGCTGATAGTATTTTTCTGTTAAGATCGTTATTGGGTTTGTACTTCTGAAGACTAAAGAAAAAAAACGTATTTGGGAGACACTATTCGATCAGTATATTAACACCAGTATAATCAAACGTCAATAAAAATAAGGCTGATTTAACATAACCCCTCGTATGCCTTTTCAGCGCAACCAGTTGCCATACAGCGATAAATATTCAGGTAAATTTTAAATCAGCGCGTTAAGCCGCATATTATTATGGATATGCCTGATTCAGAAAAAAAGAAATTTCACCGCATTACAGCGGGTTCTCATTCCGAGACAAAACAGTGCGTACACCTTCGGCATCGTCTTTGCGCGCCTGCAAATAATACGCGGTAAGGTCGCTGGTAAATTCGGCGTAGGAAAGCAGGGTTATATGCTCTACCGCTTTTTCTGCTGTCCACCCTTTTTTGAGGCAGGAAATAAGTTCGGTTATGCTTTTTTCTCCGTATTGTTCCACGAGGAACAATATGGCGACATATGACTGGATATACGCAAGCGTCCGGTCATGGGTGTCGAAAAAACTGGATAATTCTTCGGTATCCATATCTTTAAAATCCATCATCTGCCTGCGCTCGATCGCCACATCAAACATTTTCGCACGAATAGGATCCCATTCGCCCGCAACGTACTGGGCTATCCCTTCATTGCACCAGAACGGAATGTTCATATGCGTCAGGCCGTTCAGCGCGAAATGCGTATATTCATGAACGGCGGTTTTCTGAAGTCTGATTTTATGGTCATGATTCACCAGCAGGCGGATTTTTCCGTCATATACGCCGATCACGCCTGCGGAACTTCTCGTCACGCGGAAAAAGGTGTTTTCAGGATACATATAAACAGGAATCTCGTGCTGGGGATTAAAATTCCACCATGATCCTAACTTCAGATACACCCTCACCAGCGATTCAGCAATCCATTTTGCCCTCTGTTCGTAGGTGTCGTCAGGATAATACACGATAAACGGGTGGCAGTTGGTTTTTTTATATGTGTTGACCACTTCCTGTTCCTGTTTCAGTCGATTCAACTCAGTAGAATTTTCAGGGATCGCTTTGGAATCAGCCAGTGTATGATACTGGTCAAGCGCCTCGTTAAAGTCCTCGAGCAGGAAGTTCACATGCGCCAAAAACTTCAGCAGGTACGGGTCTCCCGGCTTCATAATCAGGGCAATGCGCGCCTCGCGTTCTGCGTACATCAGGTCGCCTTTCTCAAAATAGAGTTTAGCGAGAAGGACATGCACATTTTCGTTACCCGTATTCAGTTCCGAGGCTTTTTCCAGAGCGATAATCGCCTGATCCGCGTTTCCCTTGCTTTTCAGTTCAACAGCCAGCTCGGTATACGCGCTGGCAAGGTTTGATTTAACCGTCTTATTGTCAGGATCAAGACGAAGCGCCCCTTGAAAATGAGATATGGATTTACTGTATTCTTTCTGATTACACCAACGAATACCTTCCTCGTTAAGAATACGGATTTTCTGAAACGTTTCGTACTGGGATGAAGTACGCGATATTGTCCATACAGGTATAATGAAGGGGAGCAAAAAGAGAATACCAACCAATGCTTTATGGAGGGCATCATGGCAAAAGTAGTCGATAAGAATTCTGAGCTTTTCTAAACGCACCGGTTTCATATACAATAGTATCGGCATACCACTATGTATTGTTTATAAAAAGGATTCGGGAATGAACGATGACAACGACATAACTACACTTGTTAACCGTTACAGGAACAGATGCATAACGCATCTGGCGGGTATAGCTGTCCGGCTTTTGATAATTGCGGTGATCCTGTTCGTATCGCTGTGTGTTCCTATAACCTACCTGCTGGGCGCATCCGGCAAAACACTGATTCTGTCCGCATTGGCGCCGGTCGCTGTGATCGGGTTTGCCGCATGGAAAATGTGTATTATTCCGTATGCCAGTATTGCCAGCCTGTTACGCACCGCGCGCATGGCGGATACGGTATCCGGCACGTTCAATGGCGGGCTGGTGTCAGCCTTTCAGTTTATACACGATCCGCCATACATCAGTGATTTTAAGCTCTCAAACGAACTCGCACAGGCACACATTACGGACATAGCCCGGCGGATGCCTCAACCTGCCGAGGTATGCGCGTGGTTCGCGGACAAACATCCGAATCCATCTTCATACTGGCTGTATATTCTCGGCGCACTGGTTTTACCGGTTCTGATATTCTCAAATTTTTACAGTGAAGCTTTCTATAACACATACCGCGGACTGTTCGACCCGTTACCGAAGGAAACCTCGTTTCTCGCGGTTCGGCCCGGCTCGGTTACCGTAATCAAGGGAGCCGACTTAACGGTCAAAGCGGTCTGGCAGGGAACAGATGCCTCGTTACCAATGATTACCCTTAACCCTGAAAGCGCGCGCCAGTCAACACATCCCATGATACGAACCTCTGCGCTGATGTGCGAGTACACTATCGCGCGTATCACTGCGGATATGGAGTATGTTGTCGCAAGGCAGTCTGTATCGTCACCGCGCTATACCATATCCACAGTTCAACAGCCGGTAATAGAATCGCATACAGTCACATACACCTATCCAGAATACACCGGTTGGGAAGCGCAATCCGAGAAAAGAGCGCAGTTTAACGACATCACCGCACTCAAGGGCACGACAATCACGATTACCTGCACAAGCGCACTGCCGGTTAAAGAAGGACTACTCCTCTTTTCAGCGCCTGATAACTTCATTCCAATGACAGTAAACGCGACCGAATCAAGCGTATCGTTTGTACTGCTCAACGAGGATACCTATTCCATCAAGCTCATAGATGAACACGGGCAGGAAAATACACGCGTGGTTCCGCCACGGCTTATACCTCAGCCGGACCGCCCTCCTGAAGTACATATACTAAGCCCGGAACATAGTATTGAAATGCCCAAAGAGATGCGCGTTCAGATTAAGTATTCCGCCGCTGACGATATCCAACTCGGCTCAGTATCACTGCACTGGAGCGTTGAAGTTACATTCACGCAAATTACTCTTCACGAAACGATTGCCGCTACACAAACAGAAGACGGCTACGACTGGGACCTGACTGCTCTTCGGTTGTCTCCCGGACAGACAGTACGGTATTTTGTGAGGGCAGAAGACACGCTTCCCGCACCGGACGGCCCGCAGGCTACGGATTCCGCTATCCACGAAATCGTTTTTCCGTCGTTAGCGCAACTGTACCAGCGAAAAACAGAGGTATTCGACTCACCCACGGAATCTATCTCGCAAATGCTGGAACAGCAGGCGCATATGCTGGAACAACTATCGAGCATCGAACAATCCGTCAGGCAGAGCGAATCGCTGTCGTGGTCTGATTCACAGCAATTGGAATCCATATTGTCAAACCAGTTGTCCATGAACGAATCATTACGGCAGGAGGCGTCACAGCTCAAACAACAGCTTGAGGATCTAGATGTCGCTCAGGATATTCTGGACACATATCAGGATATACAAAACCTGCTCGACAACCTATTGCCAGACGACCTGAAAGAAAAGCTCAAACAGCTTCAGGATCAGCTCCGTCAATCGCAGGATTTTGCGGCTATACGCAAACAGCTTGCGGAAACACGCATGAACATGACTGAATACCGTGAAAGCCTTGAACGCGCTCTGGAACTGTTAAAAAATTTATCCGTACAGAATAAGGTGCAGGAACTCTATGACGCCGCGGCTGAAGCATTGAATAATCAGGAAACCTTAGACGAATTGCTCAATGCCGCTGAACACGATATGAAACAACTTCAGCAGAAGGCGGAATCTCAGGATAAGATGCTCAATACTCTGGATCAGGGTATGGACTCTCTGGCTGAAGATACGGAATCCCTGAATGAAGATATTGCCGCAGAGATAGAAGCGTTACGCCAATGGCTCAAGCACGAGAATATGCTTGAAATGCTCCAAAAAATGATGCAGGAGCACCAGTCCGGCAACACTAGTTCATCACAGGCACGGAGCGGCAAACTGAAACAGTCGTTGTCATCACTGCAAAACTCACTGAAAGACATGTTACGGCAGATGAAAGGCAAATCATATCTGCTCAACAAAATTGTGGAGTCCATTACCAGAATTCTGCGCCTGAGCAACGAGCTTGACGATGTGTCGCTCGCGCTCAATCAGAATCAGGGAAAAAACAGCGCGGAAAACATACAGCAGGCAAAAAAACTCTATTATATCCAGCAGGAACTCAAACGTATTTCCCTGACAGGCAAAGAAATAGCAAGTGAACTGACCTTTATTGAACCGGACATGTATACCCGGCTGAACACTATTTCACAGGAACTGGAATCGCAAAACGAAAAGGTGTTTAAAAGAGGAGACCGGAACGCCGTAGCGGTGATCGTGTTAGCCCGAGCCAACCTGAACACCGTGGCGGGAGACTGGGTTGCCCTTCTGGAAACCCTCAGCAAAATGCAGATGCAGGGCGAAGGAGGCGGTATGCCTCAACCGGATTTACAGAATTTTTTCGATCAGCTAAACGCCATGGCAAACCAGCAGGAAGGCTTGAACCAGAAAACCGAAAATATGCTCGGATCTCCAATGGCAATGACAGCACAGCAGTATATGACGCAACTGGCGGCTGAACAGAAAATGCTTGCTGACGCAATGGCGAAACTGACCGAATCAGTCAAAGGACAGAACCGGGTGCTGGGCTCGTTAAACGATCTGCCCGGCGCGATGAAAGATATATCCGACCAATTGCGAAACGGACAGGTTACACCGGAACTCATAAACCGCCAGCAACAGATACACACCCGGATGCTGGAAGCGGAAAAATCATTGCGCACACGGGAAAAAAGCAAAGAGCGCAAATCCGATACCGCGAAACAGCCTTTCCAGGGTAGAGACATCAAGGAACTTGATCTTGAACAACCACTGCAAGACCGCATCCAGCGCCTTGACCGCGCAATCGTGCCGTACGATTACAGGGATCTCGTGGATAATTATTTCATGCTTCTAAAAAAAGAAAGGTAAGATCAGTACGAAGCGGTCAGGGCAACGACAAGATATCCGTCCTCATACTCATTGCCGCCGACAATAACGGTTCCGTTATTGATAATTTTAAAATGGGTCTTTAATCCTGCCTGTTCCATGGATACCAGCAGTTTAATGTATGTGTTCTCGATACCCAGCAGAACAACCCGCATCCTGTCGCCATTCGGCAGGTCAAACCATACTTCCTCACGGGGCTGGCCCGTTTTCTGGTCTGTCTTTATCTGCTTGTAAGACGTATAATTCAGGCGCGCAAGCTGGGATTTGATACCGGTAAGAGACGAATCGAATTCCGTTCCGTTATTTGATGCCTTAACTACCGTAATACCAACGGTGATATCCTGAGCGAAAACAGGTTGTGAGGCACAGCATAGCGCCGTCACAAAACTTATGATACACATTAAATACATTGTTTTTATCATGATACTGACTCCCCACTGTTTGTCATATCTGTTGCGGCGGAAAATAGCCAGATGATTGTCGTATCCGTAGCTGAATCCTTGAAAACCATAACAGACCCTTTTCTGGTTTCAACCGAATCGACAACACACGTATTTTGCGAGACATTATAATCTTTCCCTGACGGGAAAAAAAAGTAAAAACCAAAAAAAATCGCTAGTCCCGCCGCCACAGCGGCAGAAAACCATGGTTTCATGAATACGTTCCGGCTACGAGGCTGAGCCATGGGTATAACCGCGGGTTCTTCAAGACGGGCATAAACTTCATCAGCAATGGATATCCCCTGCACTGCCTGCCGTACGCCGCTGAAATACTCACGGGTAACCGCTGATACGGCTTTCAGGTCAGCCGCCAGTTCGGCGCATTCCGGGCATGAAGCGGAATGCTGTTCCAGCTGTTTCACCTGCTCAGCCGACAGTTCGCCGTCCATGTATCCGCTTAAAAGAATCTGAAACTGTTCGCAGTTCTTGTTCATCCTGTTAAGAAACCCCTTCAAGATACGGTTTAATCATATCCCGAACTTTTTTTCGTGCATAAAACAACCGCGACATTACGGTTCCCACAGAACAATTCATAACGTCAGCGATTTCCTGATACGACATATCCTGCATTTCCCTCAGTACAAAAGTTGATTTCTGTTCTTCAGGCAGTTGCTCTATCGCCTCCTGCAGTTTGGTGCGCAGTTCCTTGTTCTGCACGGTTTTCGACGGGTTTATCCTGTCTACGGGAACAGCCGGGTTATCGTCCGATATCTTCACCTCATCGTTATACTCAACTTTTGCCTTTTTCTGTTTTTTCCGCATGTAATCGATCGCCATGTTGACCGTAATCCGGTACAGCCATGTGTACAGTTTTGAGTCTCCGCGAAATTTATCAACCGACTTGTACGCTTTGACAAACACATCCTGCGCCACGTCACGGGCGTCATCGGAATTGCGCATCATCCCGTATAGTACACCGAGTACTTTCGATTCATACCGCCTGACTATTTGGTCAAAGGCTTCAATTTTGCCTTCTCTGACCGCGGAGATCAGGTCGTTATCGGAGTATTCACATAAGTCGGTTTGTTTCACTCGTTACTCCATGCAAAGATATAGACGTATTCTGTTAGTAATTATTTGATACCATTCTTCAATTATATGAACAGGCGCGGCATATGCCAACATGTTTATTGAGCAAACACGCCGTCGACCTGTTGCACGCACTGGAAGGATGTTCCTATTTTTTGTATATCTTTTTGCTTTTTAAGACCTTAATAAGATGCCAGTACCGAATAATCGTTTTCATGATTTTCATTTTTGAGGCGCCGCCTTTAAGGTCATACCGCAGTACCATCGGTACTTCAGACGCGCTTTCAGCAAGAGGGTGCACTTTGATAAGCAGTTCAGCCATGCAGGTAAAACCGTCTTCAGTTATAAGCTGATCCCCGTACGTTTGGTATGCTTCTTTCAGCAGTCTGCCGCTATACGCCCTGTATCCGCAGGTATAATCGCGTATTCCTTTGCAGTGAAAAACAATACTCAGCAACGTACTCGCTCCGCGGCTCAGGATGGAGCGGTACAATTTCAGCCCGCGTTCTTCACCCCCGGAGCAGTAGCGCGACGCCACAACCACCTCATGCCCCGCTTTCACAGCGGTTTCCATGGAAGGCATATGTTCTGGGTTATGGGTGTTATCCGCATCCATGGTAAAAACGATATCGTCATCATTAACCTTTTGCGCCAGAGTGTAAATGCCGGTACGCATCGCCTGTCCCAGCCCCATGTTTTTAGGATGAGGTATAACTTCAGCGGAAACAGCATTTTTCCGTTTTGAATATTCTTTGATACGCTCAACGGATTTATCAGCACTGCCGTCGTCAACAATCACCACACGCAACGGCGCGCCAAGCTTTGGTACCACTTTTTCCACATTCTCCAGCAATGGGACTATCGCGTTTTCCTCGTTATATAAAGGAAGCATAAGATAATACATATGTTCCGTCCTCCTTGTCATTTATTCAGTCGTCATACTTATCGTCATATTTGTTGCGATGAGCTTTTTTATGCAATTTGGAATACGATTCATTACCTTCGATAACGATAACAAATTCGCCCTTAAGTGTCAACGAACCTGTTTTGATGCGATCACGTATATCAGACACCGATCCCCGTACAGTTTCCTCAAACTGCTTTGTCAGTTCCCTGCATACAGCCATCTGCCTGTCGCCGCACAGTTCAAGCAGGTCTTCGCACAATGCCTCAAGCCGCATTGCTGACTCAAACAGCACCACACTGCCCGGCTGATCAGCGATATCGCGCAGGCGGCTGTTCCGTTTGTTTCCTTTGCGGGGAATAAAACCCTCGAAGGCAAAACGGTCGAGGCGCATGCCTGATAACAACAACGCCTGCACTGGCGAACAAGCGCCGGGTATAGCCTCAACCCGTATGCCGGCGGCTATGGCGTCGCGTATCAGCCGCTCGCCGGGGTCTGATATGCCGGGCGTTCCGGCGTCACTGATAAGGGCAATTTTTTTGCCTGCCTCAAGATCAGCGATAACCGGGTCGACCCTGTTTTTCTCGTTATGGCGGTAACAGCTCCGCATGGGTGTCGAAATGCCGTATTTATCGAATAATATGCGTGAGTGACGGGTATCTTCAGCAAGGCACAGGTCAACAGACCTCAGCACGTCAAGTGCGCGGAACGTAATATCAGCTAAATTTCCTATTGGAGTGGCGACTATGTAAAGCGTACCCTCACCGGACGGCATACGCACCTCCAGACGAGTTATCAGGCATTGTTTTCAGCGGCGAATTTCTCAGCCAGCAAAACGCGTTTTCCTATACTCGGATGGCTGTGCGTCAGAAACTCTATCACGGGATTAGGGTTTTCATTCGCAAGGTTCAGTTCAGCAAGTTTGCGCATGGAACTGATAAAGTGTTCCGGTTTGCCGGTTTCACGTAACGCAAACAGGTCAGCCTGTTTTTCCAGCATACGCGAATAGGTGCTGTTAAACGGCATGGTGACAAGGGCAAACGCAAACATACACATAAGAAACAACGGAAACGAAGCGATATCCATCAAAGAATCGTAACCAAAAAAGCCGATCAGTGACGACAACGCTATGCTGGTCAGGTACAGCCCGCCGATAGTAATGATACCGCCGAATCCGATCAGTTTCCAGATATGCTTATAGTAGTAATGTCCAAGTTCGTGCGCGAGAATAACTTCTATCTCTTCATGGTCAAAATTTTTCAGCAGAGTATCGCCAAGAAGGATACGTTTCGTGTTGCCGAGCCCAGTCAAAGCGGCATTGGCTTTTTTTGTTTTCGAACTCAATTCTATTTCAAAAACACCAAGTATTTTCGCGTGTACCCGTTCAGCAAGTGACACGAGCTTATCGGTCAGGGTAGGATTGTCAAGCGGTTTCAGTTTATAAAAGAGAGGAATGATCAGCACCGGAGCCAGATTGCTCAGAACGACACCGAACAATACCCATATAAGCCCGGCCCACAACCACCACGTGGTTTCGGTCAGATCAAAAAAGAAAAACATAATTTCACCGAGCGCTATCATAAATATCAGATTCAGCGCGAAGGATTTTAGTTTATCCTTGATCCAGCTTCCGACCGTTTCGTTCGACAGATCATATTTGTGTTCTAGAATAAAACCGCTGTAAAAACTCAGAGGGAGCAGGAGAGCCATATATCCGGCGGTTAAAATACCCATGTACACGGCAATCTGAAGCCAATAATTGGCGCACCATGTTTCGATCCATTCCAGCAGGCGAGCAGACCAGCCGCCCGTTCCGCCAGTCGCTATAAAGAGTATCATTAATCCGAAAGTATAGATAATATCTACGGCGAACAGAATATCGTGTACGCGTTCATATTGTTTGGCGCGTTCAGCGCGCTGAACAGTGGATTCTGCAGGTTCAGCCATGATGCTTATTGTCCTTTTTTGTGAAATTCAGCGACAGCCAGGCGGGTCTGAGCACGCCAGTAAGCCTGTTGAGCTCTGTTCCGGTCAGTTTCACCGGATGGTGAGTTCAACCGTTCCTCAGCTCGTTTCTTCGCTCGAGCGGCACGAGCCGCATCTATGGACGCGCCGTTTTCAGCGGCAGGTGTCATGATGCGCAAAAGGTTATTCTCAACAAACAGGATTCCTCCCGATACCGCATAGTAGCTTGACCGGGTCTGATGACTGCCTTCCTCCACAGTATCAACAACAAGATGGCTTATTTTCAGATTAGTTGCCAGCCGGGCGTGAGACGGCTGTATCGTAATCAGCCCATCTTCCGCATGAGCGACAACCTGAACGCACATGACCGAGGACACTTCTTTTTCCGGAGTAACAATTTGCAGTTTCAATACATTCATAACCAGCAATTAATCTTTCTGCAGTTTTTTTGCTTTTTCACGGACATCATCCATGTTGCCAACCATATAAAACGCCTGTTCAGGAAGATGGTCGCATTCACCGTTAATAAGCTGTTCAAACCCTTCAATCGTATCTTCAAGCGGCACGTATTTGCCCGGCATACCGGTAAACTGTTCCGCCACAAAGAACGGCTGAGAGAAGAAACGCTGAATTTTTCTGGCGCGGGAAACAACCAGTTTATCATCTTCACTCAGTTCATCCATGCCGAGAATCGCGATAATATCCTGTAAATCCTTGTATTGCTGAAGGATACGTTGCACTTCACGGGCAACTTCGTAGTGCCGTTCGCCCACTATACGCGGATCAAGGATACGCGATGTTGAATCGAGCGGGTCAACAGCGGGATAAATGCCAAGCTCCACGATACGGCGTGACAGCACCGTGGTGGCGTCAAGATGTGTAAACGTCGTTGCCGGAGCAGGGTCGGTCAGGTCGTCAGCAGGTACGTAAATAGCCTGCACGGAAGTAATGGAACCGCGTTTTGTCGACGTGATGCGTTCCTGCAGTGAGCCCATTTCTGTTGATAATGTCGGCTGGTACCCCACGGCTGACGGCATACGTCCAAGCAAAGCGGACACTTCCGATCCTGCCTGCACGAAACGGAAAATATTATCTATAAACAGGAGCACATCCTGATTCTGTTCATCACGAAAATGTTCGGCAACTGTCAGTCCGGTCAGCCCGACGCGGAAACGAGCTCCCGGGGGTTCAGTCATCTGCCCGTAAATAAGGGCGGTTTTGTCAATAACCCCGGATTCCTGCATTTCCAGCCACAGGTCATTACCTTCACGGGTACGTTCGCCCACACCTGAAAACACCGATATACCGCCGTGTTCAGTGGCGATATTGCGTATCAGTTCCATAATAAGCACTGTTTTTCCCACGCCGGCTCCGCCGAACAATCCGGTTTTACCGCCTTTTGAGTACGGCGCGAGCAGATCGACCACTTTCAACCCTGTTTCAAACATCTCTACCTTGGCGCTTTGTTCCTGCAGGAGCGGTGCAAGGCGGTGGATGGATGAAAACTGTTTTGCCTTGATCGGCCCTTTTTCGTCAACAGGTTCGCCCAGAACATTAAGAACCCTGCCGAGCGTTTCCTTGCCGACAGGCACACTGATCGGTTTTCCGGTATCAACGGCATCGACACCGCGGCACAGCCCTTCTGTGGGCGACATGGCGATACAGCGCACTTTGCTGTCGCCAAGATGCATGGCTACTTCGGTGACAATAGTCGTTTTTTTGCCGTCAATCTCAGTGATGACTTCAATCGCGTTGTATATTGGCGGCAGCTTACCTTCTTCAAAGGCGACATCCAGAACCGGTCCAATAATTTCAACTACTTTTCCTTTATTCATAATGCTCCTCACGATTCCTCGTTTAGCTTATTGTTTCAATGCTTCAGCGCCGTTGACCACCTCAAGCAGTTCAGTGGTAATAAGCGCCTGACGCGCACGGTTGTATGAAAGTACCAGCTGATTTATCAGTTCATCCGCGTTTTTTGTAGCGGCTTCCATAGCGTTCATGCGTGTAATATGTTCAGCAAGCTGAGATTCCAGCAGAATTTTAAATAATTTCAGGTCAATATAATGATCCATCAGATGATTAAAAACCGCGTCAGGTGACGGTTCCAGCATGAGTGAGCGTTGCGACTTCTGTTTGAGCGGGTCAGGTTTGGGCAACGGTAAAAGCTGTTCACAAACCAACGGAAGCCGCCCAAGACTTTCGAAATGGTTGTATATGATTTTAACTTCACGGTATTTACCGTTCAAAAAGGCCTGTTTTACCGATAGCATGGTTCGGATTGCCCGTTTAAACAAATCATGTTCAGACAGGTCAACCGTCACGCCGAAAATCCTGTCAGGATGCTTTTTTTCCAGAATACTCCTGCCGCGTTTGCCGATTATAAACAGGTCAGTTGAGCCGTTTATCTTCTGCAGTGCGCTCCGGATAAGATTGGTGTTGAAACTGCCGCATAATCCTTTGTCTGCGGTTACCACGATGAGCAGTTCTTTATCGCTGTTTTTATTAATGGAAAAATAAGGGTTATAACGGTACACAACATCCGTGCTCACCCTGATTAAGAGCGACTCAACTTCCTGCACGTATTGATTGCCGTCATCCAAAAACCGCATCGCTTTTTTGTATTTTGCGGTGGAGACCATCTTCATGGCGCGGGTAATTTTGCTTATTTCCCGTACGCTGACAATACGTGTTTTAATATCCCGGATATTAGCCAT
>QZJZ01000011.1 GCA_003599815.1 Candidatus Auribacter fodinae | reverse complement strand
TGATTATCTGAGCGCAAAAACCCGGTTGTTTTCCCAGCTCAGTGAAAGCGAACATAAGAACCGGGCCGCGGTTATCAATGCTGACGACCCGGCCAGCTCATATATTCTTAAACACACAAAAGGCAGGGCGTTAACTTATGCCATTACCGCACAGGGAGATATAACCGCGTCCGATATACGCCTTACGTCAGACGGAACGTCATTTATCGCGACAATTTTCGGTCAGCCGGTGAATATTCAGATTCCCTTGCTCGGAATACATAATGTTTATAATACGCTCGCGGCAATCGGCGCGGCCTATACTCTGGGTGCTGACTTTGATCAGTTGCGAGATAAATTATACACGTTCAAAGGTGTACCGGGCAGGCTGAACAAAATTGAAGCCGCCCGGAACTTTTCTGTGTATGTTGATTATGCTCATACTGATGACGCTTTGAAACAGGTGATTCTCACTATTAAGAAAGTGCATGAGGGGCGAGTGATCGTTCTGTTCGGATGCGGCGGTGACCGGGATCGGACAAAACGTCCTCTTATGGGTACAACAGTCTGCAAATATGCGGATTACGCGATTATTACGTCCGATAACCCCCGTTCTGAAAATCCGCTGGCAATTATAGAGGATATCAAAAAAGGGTTCTGGAAAGATAATTATTGTATTGAGCCTGATCGAAAGTCAGCTATTAAACTGGGGCTTGATCTGTGTAAAAAGGGCGATGTATTGCTGGTTGCAGGCAAAGGGCATGAGAAATACCAGATTATTGGCGATGTTCTTTATCCGTTTGATGATGAACAAATAATAAAAGAATATCTGAGAGGGACTGAATCATGCGCTCAGGCAAGGTGAGGCGATGATGGAACCGCTGTCGCTGAAAGAAATAATCCGCGCTGTGAACGGGGAAATAATAACTTCCGGCAGGCAGGATGTGTGTGCGTCCATTTCTACGGATACCCGTACGTTAAAAAAAGGCGATACTTTTGTCGCGCTGAAAGGCGACAATTTTGACGGCAACGATTATATCGGTCAGGCTGTTTCTGCCGGCGCTGAAATTGTTATCGTATCACGGAAAGACTGTACTATTCCTGCCGGTATCACCGCGGTGTATGTAGATGATACTTTACGCGCGCTTGGCGATATAGCGTCATATTACCGGTCACGGCTTAAATGCAGGGTGATAGCGATAACCGGCAGTAACGGTAAAACCACGACTAAGGAATTTCTGAAAACATGCCTCGCCGCGAAATATTCCGTTATCGCGACGGAAGGAACGAAAAATAATCTTGTGGGTGTGCCTCAGACAATATTCCGAGCGGATTCATCGCACGATTATCTTATATTGGAACTGGGAATAAATCAATTCAATGAAATGTCTCGGCTCGCTCAAATCGCTCAGCCCGATATGGCGTTATTGACCGGAATCGCGCCGTCGCATCTGGAGTATTTCGGCGACATGGACGGAGTATTCAGGGCTAAATCAGAACTGTTTCACCAGATTTCCGCGGATGTTCCGGTATTTTTAAACAAAAAAGACTCTTATTATTCTCAATCTCTTGCGGTGGTAAAAGGTAAAGTGAAAAGCTTCGGTATTGAGTGTGACGCTGATTTCTGTGCGAAGCATATCGCGATTCAGGAGAAAGGGATTGAATTCAAGCTTTATGAAAACGGTTCTGAAATTGGAACGGTGCTATTGCCGTTTTACGCTGAACATACTGTGATAAACTTTCTGGCGGCTTTGGCAGTCGCGCGGGAGTGCGGTGTAAACTGGGATGCGATTAAAAACTGTATTGGTTCTTTATCACTGCCTGCGATGCGCATGCAGGTCTTTGATGTTAGCGGCATCAGGATTATCAATGATGCCTATAATGCCAACCCGGTATCGACCCGATCCGCGCTGATGGTATTCGAGCGGATACCTGTAAAAGGGAAAAAGGTTATGGTGTTTGGCGATATGCGTGAGCTGGGCGCGGACAGCGAGCGGTTTCACAAAGAAATCGGAACCCTTATAGCTCATTCCTCAATAGATGTGCTGGTTTGTGTCGGATCACTTGCCCGGTATGCCGCTGAAGAGGTTATGCGCGAAGGGAAAAGGACCGCCGCTTATGATACGGTTGACGATGCCTGCTCGTTTGTGTCCGAACTGCTTGAAACAGGCGATGCTGTATTGCTGAAAGGGTCACGGGCAAACCGTCTCGAAAAAATAGCGCAATTTTTACAAAATAATATAAAACCAACTGTCGCGTAAATAACAGAAAAGGCCGGAGTATATGTTCTATCATTTGCTGTACCCGCTAAAGGAGCTGTTTTTCGGGTTTAATGTCTTTCGTTACATCACATTTCGCGCGGCGTTTGCCGCAGTGACGGCGATGATATTAAGTATCGCGCTTGGCCCGTATGTTATACGGCAATTGTACCAGTTAAAAGCTGGCCAGCCGATAAGGAAAGATGAATGCCTGCCCCTTTACGCGAAACACCATACCAAAAAAGGCACTCCCACAATGGGGGGCATGCTGGTACTTCTGTCGATTGTTATTCCCACGTTATTATGGGCAGACCTGAGCAATGAAAATATTATTATCGCGGTTATCGCGACAGTATATCTTGGTGTAGTTGGTTTTGTTGATGATTACCTCAAAGTAAGCAAAAAAAACAGCAAGGGGCTGGCAGGACGAAAAAAGTTTCTGGCGCAAAGCATACTGGGGTTGTCGATAGGCGCCTATTTGCTTTTTCTGTCGACCAACAGTGAATATGCCCAGCAGCTGCATGTGCCGTTTTTCAAGGATCCGGTTATCACGCATATGGGAATTTTCGCCATTTTGTTTACCGCGCTGGTGATTGTGGGAACATCAAACGCGGTGAACCTTACGGACGGACTGGACGGGCTGGCAATCGGATGTGTTGTCGCGTGTTCGCTGGCGTACGTATTCATAACGTATATCACGGGACACATGGAAATCGCCAAATACCTGCATATAACCTATATACCCGGAGCAGGAGAGCTTGCCGTATTCTGCGCTACCATCGCCGGAGCAGGACTGGGGTTTTTATGGTTCAATGCATATCCCGCGCAGATATTTATGGGCGATACCGGGTCGCTGGCTTTAGGCGGGGCGATGGGTGTTGTTGCGGTTTTGATAAAAAAGGAGCTTCTGCTTCTTATAATCGGCGGTATTTTTGTGGTTGAGGCTATGTCCGTGATGCTGCAGGTCGCTTCTTTTAAACTGAGGGGGAAACGAATATTCCTGATGTCGCCGATTCATCATCACTTTGAGATGAAGGGATGGCAGGAAGCGAAAATCACGATTCGTTTCTGGATTCTGGCAATAATATTTGCCCTGATCGGGCTGGGGACATTGAAACTGAGATGAGTACGCGCGAATTGTTTATCATTCTCGGATACGGAATAAGCGGAAAAGGGGCGGCGAGGCTTCTCGCTAAACAGGGAATACCGTTTTTTGTGAGTGACCGCGCCCCGGATTCGATTTCGCCTGCCGAGAAACAGTGGCTTGATTCCGTGCCTGCCGGATACGGCGATGAGCCTTCTGCGATAAGGTTTATGAAAGACAATGACGTTACAGGCGTAATTTTGAGCCCGGGAATAGCCGCTTCAAATCCTGTTATTACATACGCCGCGCAAAAAAATATAATGGTTTACGGCGAGTTGGAATACGCGCTCCGGCAGTACAAAGGCACGGCAATAGGCATCACAGGCACAAATGGCAAATCGACTACTGTTCAGGTATTGAAATCCATACTGTGCGCACATGGCTGTTTCGCTGAAGTGGCTGGTAATATTGGCGTTGCGGTTTCGGCAATAATGGCGGAACCTGTCCAGCCGGATGTTCTGGCTATTGAGATCAGCTCGTTTCAGCTTGAGTATTCATCGCGTATTCAGCTTGACGGCGCGATTGTGACTAATATTACCGCCGATCATTGTGACCGGTACGCAACGTTTGCCGATTACGCGGCAACGAAATCAATTATTCTCGAAAGGATAAAAGAGAATGGATTTTTTATCGCACATGTCCGTGATATGGCTCTTCTTAAATCTTCTCAGCCTGAGGAGGAATTCGCACGGCGAAATTGTGTTTGGATCGGACAGCACCGTCCAAAACAGGAGGTGCTTGCCGTAGCCGAAGACGGTATTCGGCTTGTTTGCCCGTCTTTGGGAACCAGTGAGCTGATTGCCGCCCGGGATACGATTGACCTCAAAGGCGACCATATGCTGGAAAACGCGGTTATGGCAGGACAGGCCGCGTTGCTGTACGGCGCCGGCAAAATGAGTGTCGCGAAGGGCATTCAGCAGTTCAGGGGATTGGAACATAGAATGGAATATGTCGGATCACGTGACGGTATCGGATTTTATAACGATTCCAAGGCGACAAACATTGATGCCGCGGTGAAGGCATTATCTTTTTTCAGAGGGAATGTCCATATTATACTCGGAGGGCTGGATAAAGGGTCTGATCTAAGCCCTTTGCAGAAAGAAATAAAGAAACGCGCCGTTTCTGTTATGCTTATTGGCGACTCATCGGACTATTATGAAAAAGCGTTTAAAGGCAGTGCTCCCCTGAAAAGATGTGTTTCTATGGAAGACGCTGTTCATTCGGCATTTAAAAATGCGAAAACAGGAGATATCGTTTTACTTGCGCCTGCGTGCGCCAGTTTTGATATGTATGATAATTTTGAACATCGCGGTAAGCATTTTAAGTCTATCGCGAATGCAATTATACGGAATGAAATCGTAAGTAACAATACATGAAACTCATGAAAAGGAGGGTAACATGAACAGAAAAACCATCACTTTAGTAGTAGCGGGCCATTTTCTGGCTGTTTTAATGGTCGGGTACATAAGCGGCTGTGCGTCAAATCAGCCTCAGGCAGGCAGGACGCGGGTTCTTATTAAAGATGAATTCGCGCGAAACTCAATGCCGTCATCGCCGCAATATGTGTATACCGCGCCTTCATCAACAGTAACGTATGCACCGGTTCAGGATATGTATCCTGCGACCAGTCCGAGCGTAGCGATGAGTATTCCGCATTCACCGTCAGATCAGCTCTACACAGTAAAAAAAGGCGATACGCTTTTTTCTATCAGCAGGCAGTATAATGTTTCGCACAAAGAGCTTGCTCACCTGAACAGTATTACCGATCCGGGTTTGATTAAAGTGGGCGAACAACTGCGCATACCCGGCGGAGCGACACAAAGCGTACCGCAGAGCTCATCGACTATGATGGCAAAAAAGGCTGAACCGAAAGTTGAGAAGGAAGAAGTGAAACAGGTTGCCAGCAAACCGGTTACTCAGGATTACAAACCTGTGCCTGCTTCAACGGTCAGAAAAACATCAACGTACGCTATTCATACCGTAAAACGCGGCGAGAATATCTGGCGTATAGCGGAAAAGTATGATGTGAAAGTTGACGCTATCTGCGAATTGAATAATATGAACAGAAACACTGAACTGGCGTCCGGCGACCGTATAAAAATACCTGTTAATTAATACCCGAAAGAGAGGCGCAACATATTTATGAAAACATCGCTCGCCACCATAGTGACTGTTGTCGGTATACTGATAGCCCTCAGTATAATCATGATTTACAGTACCAGCGGTATTTTTGCTCAGGAAAAATTCGCTGATGAGAATTATTATCTCAAAAAACAGATGATATGGGTATCGGTGAGCTTGTTTTGCATGATTGTGTTTTCATATCTGCCGTATCGTATTTTGCGTCCCCTGGCATTAGTCGGGGTTTTTGCCGCGCTTGCACTGCTGGTGGTTACCCTGTTGAGCCCTTTAGGGCAAGCCGCCGGCGGCGCCAGCAGATGGCTGAAACTAGGGCCGATTCGTTTCCAGCCGTCTGAAATAGCGAAATTAGCTATTATAGTGTATATGGCTGATGTAGTTGCACGAAAGCAGGCTACGGTTACGGAGTTCTTCAAGAGCCTCCTTGCGCCGTCTATTCTGGTGGGCATAGTACTTGTGTGTGTATTGAAACAGCCTGACCTTGGAACCACCGTATTGCTGGCGTGCACATGGATGGTGATAATGTTTATAGGCGGAATTCGGTTCCGGTATGTTGTCATATTTATCATGACCGGGGTCGTGAATCTGTATTTTCTTATCAAACTGTTTCCGTACAGGATGAAGCGTATCATATCGTTTCTGGATCCTTTCAAGGATCCGCATGGTTCGGGATTTCAGATCATACAGTCGTTTATCGCGCTCGGTTCCGGCGGGCTTCATGGTGTCGGGCTGGGGCAGGGTACACAAAAATTATTTTACCTGCCGGAAGCTCATACGGATTTCATTTTCGCGATTATCGGAGAAGAACTTGGATTAATTGGGACAAGCAGTATTGTACTGCTGTTTGCCGTCTTTTGCATAAGCGGCATGATGATTGCATATAAATGTACGGATATATTCGGTAAGCTCCTTGCCGCGGGTATCACCATGATGATCACTGCGCAGGCGCTTATCAATATGTGTGTTGTTACCGGAATGCTGCCGACCAAGGGTATACCTCTGCCCTTTTTAAGTTTCGGCGGTTCAAACCTGCTGGTAAATTCCATTGCAATAGGTATATTGATAAATGTTGGTGTACGAGGAAATGAACAGCCTGAGAATGCTGTGTTAAAAACGAAACGAAATGCGGCGGCGGCTGAATACAATAAAGGAGAGCGAAAACGGCTCGCAAACGCGTAAAGTCAATACTAATTGCCGCAGGCGGCACTGGAGGCCACCTGTTTCCCGCAATAGCGGTTTACGAAGAATTACGAACAGCCCTTCCTGAATCAAAAATAGTGTTTATTATTACACCGCGTGACCAGCGTTTCAATGCGGAATGGCACACGAAGACCTACATGTTTTCTGCATTGGGTTATCCGGGGATATCCCTGAAACTGATACCATTCTTTCTGGTGACGGTTCGAAACATACTGATTTCGCTTTTGATTCATTTCAGGGAAAAACCTGATATCGTAATCGGATTCGGCGGATATGTGTCTTTGGCGCCTCTTTTAACCGGCAAACTGCTGGGTAAAAAACTGGCGCTGAATGAGCAGAATACTGTCCCGGGAAAAGTGAACCGCATGTGTGCCCGCTGGGCGTCTGTCATCCTGACAGGACTGCCCGGGTCGGAACAATACTGGCATCCTGAAGTCAGGGGACGAATTTTCTTTTCCGGTATACCTGTCAGGGTTGACGCACAGGTCCGAACGGATAAAACATCGAAACCCAATCTGTTTACCATTTTGGTTGTGGGAGGAAGTCAGGGGGCGCGGTACCTGAATACCGTGATGGTTGAGGCAGTGGGGTTCCTTTCTTCGATAAAACAGAACATATTCGTAATACATCTCTCGGGGAATGATGATCCTGAACCGATTCGCCAAGCGTACGAGTCCGGCGGCATCCGGTGCGAATGTTATTCTTTTTTTGAGAAAATGGGTGAGTTGTATAGTCAAACAGATATGGCGCTCTGCCGTGCCGGTGCAGGGACTTTGAGCGAACTTTCATGCGCGGGTATCCCCGCGATCGTTATACCATTCCCGCACGCAACGGATAACCATCAATACTGGAACGGCGATATATTCAGGAAGGCAGGCGCCGCAGAACTTATTGATCAGCAAAATTGTTCAGCGAAATTGTTAGCGGAAAAAGTAATATTTTATTATAATAACCGCGATCTTTTAAAAACCATGAAAAACAATATGCTGAAATGCGCGGAACCGAATGCCGGAAAACAAATCGCGCGGAAGGTAATGGAGCTTGTAACATGATGACAAAGCCTGATTTATTCTCGTCAAAATATCATTTTATCGGTATCGGCGGTTGCGGAATGAGCGGATTGGCGGCGTACCTGCACCTGAATGGCGCTGTGGTGACCGGGTCTGATTCCCGCAAAAGCATCTATACAGAAGAATTGGAGCACATCGGCATTCCGATTTTCTACTCGCATTCCGAACATAATATACCTGATTGCGATATGGTGGTGTATACTCCCGCTGTCAAACTGGATAACAGTGAATTGCAGTATGCCCGGGATGCGGGCATACCCACTATAAAACGGGGGCAGATGCTGGCTCAGATTGCGGCTTCCCGAAAAACAATCGCGATCGCGGGGTCGCATGGTAAAACATCGACCGCCGCGCTTCTGACATGGATCATGCGTACTGCGGGGATTGACACTAACGCGCTTATCGGCGGAATGATGCGCAATTATGAACGTAATTATATTTGCGGTAACAGTGACTGGTGCGTGGTCGAAGCCGATGAAAGTGATGGATCCATGCAGCTTCTTGAACCGGATATTCTGATCCTTCTAAATATTGATGACGATCATATAGATCATTACGGTTCCACGGAAAGCATGGTCGCGGCGTATGCCAGCCTTGCGAATAAGACCCGCTCACGGGTTTTTATTAACGATGATGATCCGTTGCTCCAGCAATTATCAACCGGGTGTGATGCGAATAAAGTGACGTTTTTCGGAGGGAAGGGACAGTATTGCATTGATACGGAAAACCTGTGCTACACTGAGGCGAGCGTCTCATTCAGGATCAGTAGCGGCATTGAAGCGCATGATGTTGATTTTCTCCAGCCGCAGAGTTTCAACGTGTCGAACTTTCTTGCCGCTGTAGAAACGGCACGGCACATCGGCATTGATTTTCAGTATATTCAGGATGCGGCGGCAACGTTTAAGGGCGTGAAACGGCGCGGAGAGGTATGGCACAGCGCCAGCGGTGTAAGCATAATCGAGGATTACGCTCATCATCCCACTGAAATAGCTCATATGCTGGGCACACTGAAATCAGTATATAAAAAGCGGCGTCTGGTGTGCCTGTTTCAGCCGCACAGGTATACGCGTTCAAAGCATATAGCCTCCACGCTCGCTAATGCGTTCAGGCATGCGGATGTGCTGGTTCTGACAGATATTTATTCTGCCGATGAGCTTCCGATACCCGGTATCGACGGAAATTTCGTATATAACGTAATCGCGGCGAAACGCACCAAAGAGTGCCATTACGTTGCGGATTATAAAAATCTGCCGGATTTCATACGCTCGCATATACAATATGGCGACATAGTTGTTTTCATGGGAGCCGGTTCAATCGGCGCGTTGGCTCAGGAGTGTCATAATCAGCTAGAGACGGAGTTATATACATGATTATGGACGACGAATTGGCATGCCAATCGTATCACGTTTTAAACGAGTACTTCAGTTCAAATCCATCTGACGGGCATGTCCGTTCAGGCGAGAATCTTGCCCGGTATACCAGCATGGGGTGCGGCGGACGGGCTGATTTTTTTTGCGATGTATATTCGTATCAGGGATTACGGACAATAATACGTTTTTGTCTTGAGAATGATATCCCGTACAGGCTTCTTGGGTATGGCACTGATATACTTGTGTCTGACAAAGGGGTACGCGGCGTTGTCATCAGGTTGATGGGCGATGTTTTCTGGTCTGTGAAAGAGCTTGGCGGCAACCGTTTGAGGGTCGGGTCACGCGTGGGTCTGCGTAAGATTATCGCGGTTACCACATCGCTTGGGCTTTCAGGCGCGGAGTGGCTGATGGGTATACCTGCTTCGCTGGGCGGGGCGGTGTCTCTCAACGCCGGAGCATACGGAAGGCGGATCGCTGATATCATCGAAGACGTAACAGTTTATATCCCATCAGATGATACAAAGAAAACTTTTAATCGCGATGAATTATTGTTTGAATACCGGCGCGGTCCGTTTTATAATAATGAAATCATCTTGGAGGCCACCCTTAAATTTGAACCGGGTAAACCGGAAGATATCAGAGCCAAATCTGAAGCTATTATTCGAACACGGAAGCAGAAACTTCCTGAAGGCAAAAGCGCTGGTTGTGTGTTTAAAAATCCTCAGCAGATCAGCGCGGGAGCTTTGATTGAAATGGCAGGGTTGAAAGGACGTACGCTAAGCGGCGCGATGGTGTCCGAACGGCATGCGAACATTGTGATAAATAAAGAACACGCTCATTCTGATGATATTATTACCCTTATCAAAGAGATACAGGATACAGTCGAGCGTAGTCAAGGCATACATTTGGATCTGGAAATAAAAATCTGGAGTTAATGACTATGAGAAATGAAAACCGTTTTCAACGGAACACAAGCAAGAAACGAATCCGCTACAACAGGTATTATGTCAATGTCCGCCAGAACCGGCAGTCCGCATCATTTCGCGGCATAGTGAAAGGGTTACTGCAGATAGGATTGCTCGGAGGTGTTCTGGTCGGCCTTTATTTCCTCGGTGTTGAGATATACCGTTATGTCAGCACGGATCCATATTTTGAAATTAAGAAGATAAGTATAGAAAACAATATTTCAGTTGATGACAGGGAAATACTGGATACGCTCGGTATTCGTACAGGACAAAATATTTTCAGTCTGAGCATTGAGGGATGCCGTAAACAACTGGTTTGTTTCCCGAATATTCGTGACATCAAAATAAAAAAGCGCCTGCCTGATGAAATATTCATTCGGGTGTATGAACGTACACCGATGTTCCAATTGTATAACGGCGCGTATTTTTATGTGGATAAAGATGGGTATGTCATGGCGAAAATGAGCCGTGAACCCGATTCGTCGCTCCCTGTGGTTACCGGGCTCGACCTGCCTGTTGTCGATTTCGGAACATGCCTGTCGCTTGAACCGCTGGAACTGGTCAGCAAGGCTATTACCGCGTATCAGAATAATGAGTCTCTTGCCCGCATTCAGATAGATTCCATTGATATCTCAGACCCTGAGAAAGTTGTATTTATTACCCGGGAAGGCGGGAGCATTACTCTTGGAAGTAATGATTTTGAGTACCGGCTGAAAAAACTCGATAAAATTCTGATAGACCTGTACAATCGTAATCTTTGTTTCGCGTCGATTGACTTACGGTTTGAAAACGTTCCGGTGGTAGTGAAATGATTTTAAAGAAAAAGAAAGACATTCTGGTAGGGCTCGATGTAGGTACTACAAAAATCTGTACTGTGGTTGCCGAACGTGACGGCGATGACACGATTCGCGTTATCGGCATAGGACAGGCTCCGTCGCAGGGGTTGCGCAAAGGTGTGGTTATTAACGTTGAGAAGACGGTTGAAGCGATAGAAAAATCCATCATAATGGCTGAAGAAAGCGCCGGCGTGGAGATTAATTCCGTGTTTGTCGGGATCGCGGGCGGGCATATACAGAGCATAAAAAGCCGCGGCGTTGTCCCTGTATCCGGAGACAACGGAGAAATAACGGATGAAGATGTGCGCAAGGTTATTGCCGCGGCAAAAGCGATTTCGCTTCCGATGGAACGCGAAATCATTCATGCCATTCCGCAGGAATTTATTGTTGACGGGCAGGACGGTATCCTTGACCCAATCGGCATGACTGGCGTACGCCTTGAGGCGGAGGTTAATATTGTTACCGCCGCAGTGAGTTCCGCACAGAATATAGTGAAAAGCATTAACAAGGCTAACGTTGATGTAGTGGGTATTATCCTCCAGCCTATCGCGTCCAGTATAGCGACGCTGACGCAGGAAGAAAAGGAATCCGGCGTGGTGTTGATTGATATCGGCGGCGGTACCACTGATTACGCCTTTTTCGTCGATGGGTCTCTGCGCCATACTGGCGTGCTGGCGATTGGCGGAGACCATTTAACGAATGATGTGAAAATCCGGTTTAATATTCCGACCATGCGCGCTGAGGAAGCAAAAATCAAGTTCGGTTACGCGATGAGTTCCCGTGTTCCGGAAAACGAGGAATTTGTCATGCCGGGCACATTCGGGTATCCTGCGCGGAGTATGCTTCGCAGGGATTTGAGCGATGTTATTGAATCGCGGTTAACTGAGATGCTGGATATCGTCAAGACTGAAATGGATAAAACCGACTGCCGTTCCAATATCGGGTCAGGAATTGTCATGACCGGCGGAGCATCGCTTGTGCCGGGCACCATAGATCTTGCTTCAAGTCTTTTCCATGTGCCCGTACGGCTGGGTATTCCGCGTGACATTCCCGGATTGAAAGAGATGTTCCAGACACCTGTATACTCCACAGGAGTAGGCTTGGTATTGTATGCCATGAACAGCGTGGATGACCACATGTATGCCAACGTTGACACCAAAGAAGATCATTTGTTCCGTAAGTTGACGCAGGAAATGCATAAAATGATAAAGAAATACTTCTAACCACGGAGGGTTGCTCGTATGCTGCGTTTTGAAGAGCAGGAAAACAAACAGATCGCCCGTATAAAGGTTATTGGAGTTGGCGGCGGCGGGACGAATGCTGTTGATCATATGATAGAAACCGGAATAACCGGCGTGGAATTCGCTGTTGTAAACACCGATGTTCAGGCTCTGGCGAAATCAAAGTCGCCCGAAAAGATCCAGATCGGCAAAAATATCACTCGCGGAATGGGTACCGGAGGAAACCCCGAACTGGGCAACCAGGCGGCTCTTGATGATCAGGAACTCATACGAGAGATGATCGAAGGCGTTGATATCCTGTTTCTTACCGCAGGGTTCGGAGGCGGTACGGGTACAGGCGCGTCGCCGGTAATTTCCCGTATAGCCCGCGAAATGGGTACTTTAACGGTCGGGGTGATTACCAAACCGTTTACCTTTGAAGGACGTAAGCGGATGAATCAGGCGGAACACGGTATTCATGCATTCAAGGATGCCGTTGATACCATTGTTTGCGTGCCGAACGACAAACTTTTTGACCTTATCAGCGAAGATACCCCTCTTTATGAAGCATACCGCATGACGGATAACATTTTATATCAGGCTGTGGAATCTATATCACAGGTTATAATACAGCCGGGACTCATAAACCTTGATTTCGCGGATATCCATAGTATCCTCGCCATACGGGGCGGCGCTGTGATCGGGTTTGGTGAAGGATCAGGCAAAGACAAGGCCGCCAAAGCGATTCAGGCGGCGCTTGCCAGCCCGTTGCTGGAAGTAAAAAATATGCGCGGCGCGAAAGGTGTACTTATAAGCATCATCGGCGGACGCGACCTCGCTTTATATGAGGTCAACAGCGCGATAGGAACCATACATGAAATAGTCGACGACGACGCTGATATCATTATTGGCGCGATTATCAGAGACGACATAAAAGATAAAGCCATGGTCACATTGATGGCAACCGGCCTTGAAATCGAATCCCAGATTCTGCCAATGAAACAGAAAGCCGTTCCAAAGCCGTTTGTCCAGTTCAGCGAACCTGAACCGGCAGAAGAACCAGCCTATGCTCAGGAATCTGAAGAAGAACCGGAACCTGAACAGAATGAAGAGGGGCCTGAAGAGGTTGTCGCTTATCAGGAAGAATTTCATACCGAACAGGAGCCTGAGGAAGACGCATATTCACATACTCCTGACTTCATGGAAGAATCTGTAGCCGCCCAAAGGGATGAACAGATTGAAGAACAGGAACCTGAACCGGTTTTTGAGGAAGACGAAGAGGAAGAAGAGGAGCCTGAAGAGGAACCAGCAGGGTTTACCTCATTTTCCAACGCGACTCAACGCCTGAAGGATTTACCGCAGAGCGAATTTTTCGATAAAAGCGACCCGACGGTATACAGCGGTACAAATCTTGACATACCGTCATTCATGCGAAAAAAGAAAAATTTCGCGCGAACCGAATAAACAGATGTCACGTTCAGCACATCGTCATGATCGATTTTCCACATTGAAATTTATCGGAATTGCGCTGGCGGCAATTATCGCGGTTTTTGCGGTTGCTCACCGTCAGTATTTCTACTCTCGCATTGCTGAAACAACAAAACAGACCGTTGATTACCAAAATGCCTATATCCGCAAGGTTATTGACGGAGATACTATTATTCTCGCGAATTATGAAAAGGTACGGTTAATTGGTATTGACGCTCCTGAACGGTACGAGTGCGACAAGTTATTCCGAAATGCGTCGGATTCCGGGCTTGATCCCGCTGAAATACGGCAGATGGGCACAGTATCATACGAGTTTCTCAGGAAAACCTGCGAGAAACAGTATGTGCGGCTTCAGTTCGATCACGAACGATATGACCGGTATGGACGGATTCTTGCCTTTGTGTTTCTTGAGGACGGCACTCTGCTGAACGAGTTAATTGTTCAGGAGGGGTATGCCCTTGCCATGCTGAGATTTGAATTCAACCATAATTATCGGAAACGATTGATAGACGCTCAGGAACAGGCTCGAACCGGAAACAAAGGGTTATGGGCAGAGCGCCCCGGGCTGAAGGCATTGCTGAAATCGCTCTGAATTAACGTGTTTGTGATTTGTGCGAGTTCCATATCTTGTCGAGTTCCTCAAGCGTGCATTCTTCCACTTTTTTTCCTGACCGGGCAAGTTCCTCTTCGATTTTCTGAAACCGTGAAATGAACTTATCTACCCCTTTGTTTGATAACAGTTCAGGGTCATAGTGCAGGAAACGGGCGAGGTTGGATACCGCGAAAAAGAGGTCTCCCAGTTCTTCCTGAACGTGGGTTTCGTCATGTCCGATGAGAGCGTCTTTCACCTCATGGAGTTCTTCTTCTATTTTTTCAACGATATGTTCGGCTTTTTCCCAGTCAAACCCGACTTTCGCCGCTTTTTTCTGGGCTTTATACGCTCGCATGAGTGATGGGAGGTGTTTGGGTATACCGTCCAGTATGGATGTCCGGTGCTGGTGCTGTTTTTCTGTCTTTTTTATGGTATCCCACTGGTCGAGCACCTCGTCCGGAGTATTTAGTTTTTTTGCCTGATCGCCGAAGACGTGCGGGTGCCGCCGAATCATTTTATCTCCTACTGTTTCAATTACATCGGAAATGGAAAAATGCCCGGCTTCCTCGGCAAGCTGGCAGTGAAACACGATCTGAAACAGAATATCGCCCAGTTCTTCTTTCATTTTTTCAGGGTTATCATCGTCGATTGTTTCAGCGAACTCGTACACTTCCTCGATCATACAGCGCCGTACCGTGGCGTGTGTCTGTTCCCTGTCCCACGGGCACCCCTGAGGCGAACGCAGGGTTTGCATGATAGAAACGAGTTCCTCAAGTAAATGTTTCATATGAATCAATCTCCCTCATTGAAATAACGGCTTGCCAGTCAACGTAACTGGTATAGCATATTCAGCCATAAAAACAGAAGCGAATTTTCAGTTTATTACGGCAGGTCGAACCGGTGACAGCACAAAAAAGCTCCTGACGCAGACCGGATAAACGACTCGTTCAGGTTATAATACGGCGAAAACTCGTCCAGAATGTCGGCGGCTGAATAACGGCTTGAAGCGGCCACCCATAATGAGCCATGATTATTTATCAGGATGGTGCCAACATGATGAGGAGGAGGGATCCTGTGCATGAACACGCTGTTGGGACATGATATCCCGTATGCTTTAAGGCAGTATTCAGCTTCATCCTCGAAACAAAACAGGGCATCGCCTGCGCTCAGGTTCGGGCGTATCCATTCAGCGAGTTGACGGTATGGCAACTGATGCGGACGCGTGTATATAGTGATAATATTGGCGGTCAGGAGCAGTAACGCCATAATAATTTGTATCTTTTGTTTATTGAGCGGTACGCATGCGCCGGATAAAAGACAGAACCCCGGAAACAAAACGAACGGTGTTGCACTTAGTGAAAATATCGCTGATTTGTATTCAGGAATAAGAGACAGAATCAATAATGAAAATGATATAATCAGAATGGCAAACGAACGGATGGTAAACAGAACCATCCTGCCGGAGTATTTCAATATGAATATCCCGGATAATCCGCATATCGTCAGCCCCAGCCATAGCGCCAGCGCCAACGGAGCGGAAAACAACGGCTTGCACAATGCGGACAGCAGGGGTATCAGGGGATATTCCATGGACACAAGCGGAACCGCCGGATTACGCATGAGGATTGCCGCAGGGATATATATCAGTATGCCAACTATATATGCAGGAAATGCATACCACAGCCAGAATCGAAACGATACTTCCCTATATAAACGGGATGCGGCATAAACGGAGCATCCGGTAATCAAAAGATATATCATTCCTGCTGATGAGCTTGATGCCAGTACTATCGAAATGGCCATAAACAGAACTTTTAAGATCCCGCATGATACGTTTTTGATGAACCGAATCATGCACAAGATATACAATACGCTCAAAAAACAAACTATTGAATCAGGGCTGAACGTGCGGGATATCTGTATATGTGTCCCGGACAAACCTGTCAGGAGTACGCAAACGACTGACGCCGAGGGAGGAAGAAAACAGCGTGCCGCGGGATAGGCAAGCAGTATGGTACCCATGCCGAATATTATGGATAATAGCCTCAGCCAGAATTCCGACTCAGGAACGATCTGCTTCCATACATGGATTGCTATCTGCGATAACGGGCCTCCATGCAGTGTGAAGTCAGAAAAAAGGGGCGCGGAAACATGAAATGCCTCTATCCCGTTGAAACTGTCTGTGCCAAGCCCTGTTATTCGAAAGTAAAAGGACACGCAAAAAACGACAGCCAGAAATAAACCTCTGATGAATGATCGGTTGACCTTCAGCATACCTGTTCAGTATCAATCCAGCGCTTTGCGAAGCATTTCGTTTACCATAGCCGGGTTGGCTTTACCGCGTGTTGCCCGCATAATCTGACCGATCAGGAACATGAACGATTTTTCCTTCCCGGCTTTGTACTCCTCAACAACTTTTGGGTTTTGCGCGATAATGTCCTCGACAATTTTTTGGATTTCGCTGGTATCGGAAATTTGCGTAAGTCCTTTGTCATTAACTATCTGAGTGGCGGTTTTTCCTGTTTCGCACATATCGATAAACACGGATTTGGCAATTTTCCCGCTGATAGTGCCGTCTTTGATCAGTTTAAGCATATCCGTCAGTTTCCCCGGCGTAATCGTGCATTGGCTTATATTGATTTTGCGGTCGTTCAGTTCTCTGAGCAGTTCGCTGAGAATCCAGTTGCTGATGATTTTTGGATCATCGTACAGGGTTGTGCATGTCTCGAAGAATTCCGCGAGGCTTTTGTCGTTAGTCAGCATTTCCGCATCGTATTGCGGCAGGGAAAACTGGTTTATGAAACGCAACATGCGTGGATAGGGCAGTTCAGGGATACGTTTTTTCAGCTCGTCGAAATATGACTGCTCATTCACCATTGGAACAAGGTCAGGTTCAGGAAAATAACGGTAATCGTGCGCTTCTTCCTTTGACCGCATGGGTAAGGTGATGTTGCGGTCTGCGTCCCATAGCCGGGTTTCCTGAACGATTTTTCCGCCTGAGGTGATTTCATCGATCTGGCGTTCTATTTCGTAAGCAATTGCCCGTTGAACGTTGCGGAACGAGTTCATATTTTTGATTTCCGCTTTAGTGCCGAACTCCTTCTGTCCTTTCGGTCGTACGGAAACGTTGGCGTCGCAACGGAGGCTTCCTTCTTCCATATTGCAGTCGCTCACGCTGAGGTACTGGATAATATTTTTGAGCGCCTGAAGATATAAATACGCTTCTTCAGGTGTGCGTATGTCCGGTTCACTGACAATTTCCAGCAGGGGGATGCCTGTGCGGTTCAGGTCCACACCGCTTTTGCCGCCTGCTTCGTTATGAAGCAGTTTGCCTGCGTCTTCCTCAAGATGGGCGCGGGTAATACCGATTTTTTTCTCCACACCGTTATCGACAATAGTGACATACCCTTTTCCGCAGATAGGTTTATCGAACTGCGATACCTGATACGCTTTGGGAAGGTCAGGGTAAAAATAATTTTTCCTGTCGAATTTGCTAAACGTCGATATTTCACAGTTCAGCGCCAGTCCGGTAATTATGGCATATTCCATAGCCTGCTTATTCAGAACAGGCAGTACCCCCGGATGCCCCATGCAGATAGGGCATACCTGTGTATTTGGTTCAGCTCCGAATGTGGTCGGGCAGGAACAGAACAGTTTTGTTTTTGTATTTAATTGGACATGTGTCTCAAGTCCGATGACCGCTTCGAATTCCATATGGTAACCTCCTTAGCCGAGGGCTGGCTTTTCTTTGTGGAACAGGGTATTTTTTTCAAAGACGTGCCCTATTTGAAGGATACGTTCTTCATCAAGGGTTTTTCCAATAATCTGCATACCGATGGGAAGCCCGTTTCCTGAAAAACCGCATGGCACTGACAGCGCCGGAAGCCCGGCAAGGTTGATCGAAATAGTAAAAATATCGCCAAGATACATGGTCAGCGGATCGTTTATTTTTTCTCCCAGTTTGAAAGCAGGAGTCGGCGATACCGGAGTGATGATGCAGTCAACCTTCTCGAAGGCTTTGGTAAAATCCTGACGGATAAGTGTACGTACTTTCTGCGCTTTTTTATAGTACGCGTCATAATACCCTGAGCTTAACACATAGGTACCGAGCAGGATACGGCGTTTTACCTCATCGCCGAACCCCTCCGACCGGCTTTTATAGTACAATTCTTTCAGGTCAGACGGATTTTTCGTCCGGTTGCCGTAACGTACTCCGTCGAACCGCGCGAGGTTGGAACTGGCTTCAGCGGTAGCGATAATATAATACGTCGAGACAGCGTATTCAGTATGTGGCAGAGATATGTCCACCGTTTCAGCTCCAAGTTTTTTCAGAGTATCTATTCCTGCACGAACGGATTGTTCAACTTCAGCGTCCATACCGTCAATAAAGTACTCTTTCGGTATGCCTATTTTCAGCCCCTTGAGCGGTTTATCCAGCAGAGACAGGTAATCGGGGACAGGTGTATCTATTGATGTTGAGTCGTGTGTATCGTGCCCGCTGATAACTTTTAAGAGAAGCGCGTTGTCTTCCACCGTTTTAGTGATGGGCCCGATCTGGTCGAGCGATGAAGCGAAGGCAACCAGCCCGAAACGCGATACCCTTCCGTATGTCGGTTTCATGCCAACCACACCGCATAGCGATGCCGGCTGGCGTATGGAGCCGCCCGTATCCGACCCGAGCGTCATCACCGCCATGTCCGCGGCGACTGCCGAGGCTGACCCGCCGCTTGACCCGCCGGGGATATAGTCAAGGTTCCACGGGTTTTTGCACGGCCCGTAAAACGAGGTCTCGCATGATGACCCCATAGCGAATTCATCCATATTGAGGTTGCCGATAATCACGGCATCCGCTTTATGCAGTTTGCGTACCGCGGTTCCTGTGAATGCGGCGTTGTATCCCTGTAAAATGTTGGATGCGCATGTAGTCGGGTGTGTATGGTTACATAAATTATCTTTTATGCCCACAGGTATGCCTGCCAGTTCGCCGAGAGGTTCGCCTGCGGCTCGTTTGCGGTCAACTTCATCCGCTTTTTTAAGAGCGCCTTCTTTGTCAAGTGCGACAAAGGCATTTAGTTTATCATTGATCGCCTCAATCCGCTGGAATACGGATTCCACAATTTCCCGCGCGCAGGCTTCCTTTCTGCGCATCATGGCGAGAAGCTCAACGGCTGTCTTAGCGTATAATGTCATGATAGTCTCCTTACCGGGCAGTTTATTCAATTACTTTCGGGACAGAGAATAACCCGTTAATCAATTCCGGCGCTTGTTCCACGGCGTACTGCGCATTGGGGCAGGTTTTCGGCTCATCGGCACGGAACACGTTGTTTACCGGTAAGATATGAGCGGTCGGCTCAACCGATTCGGTGTTCAGTTCATCAAGTTTATGAACATAACTGAGAATTTTATCCAGTTGTGACGTGAATTGCTTTGTCTCCTGCGGCGACAGGCTGAGACGGGCCAGATTGGCAATGTAATCAACATCTTTTTCCGTAAATGCCATTTCCGTTACCCTCCTTAGGCATTCTTGTTTTTAATATTTTCAGGACATAATCTCCATAATGATTCGCTGAGTGTAACATACTGCGCTATATCAATGTTTTCCGGGCGGTCTGTCGGTTTAATACTGTTATCAGCAAGCAGTTTATCTATAATGTCAGGCGTCATCGCGTCAGAGTCGCATTGAAACCCTTTTAGAAGTTTCTGGACATTATTTTTTATCATTTTTCTTCGTTCATTAAAACAGAGTTTCACTATTTTATGAAAAAAAAGCGGGTTTTTGCATTGATATGGCGATGATTCGTACGGTGTGAACCTGATAATCGAAGAAAAAACCTTCGGGCTGGGAAAAAACGATTGCGGAGGCAGTTCGGCATAAATTTCGCAGTCAGCGTAGTAACGGGCAAAAATGGTTATTGACCCATATGTTTTTCCGCCCGGCTGAGCCGCGAGTCGCTGAGCTACTTCTTTCTGTATTGTTAATACAATGGATGAATACCGGATACCTGACAAAAACAGGGTCGTGATAATCGGGGTAGTTATGTAATACGGTACGTTGGCAATCACTTTAACGGGTGTTTTTATAGCGTTGAGCCGGGCTGTCAGTTCTTCCTGAACTTTTGGTTTGAGGAAGTCGCCTGAGATAAGGGAAAAATTCGGCCTGTTTTTAAAATGATGCGACAAAAGTTCGCAGAATCCCCGGTCGATTTCGACGGCTATAACATCCGAGCCGAAAGAGAGGAGCCGTTCGGTCAATGTGCCGATGCCGGGTCCGATTTCAAGCACCGTATCGGATGGATGCAGTTCCGCCGAAGTCATTAGTTTTTCAAACATGGAGTTATCAATAGCGAAGTTCTGCCCGAATTTTTTGCGCGGCATGAGTTTGTTTTGGTCGAGGTAATCGCGAAGGAAATTGAGGTTTGTTAAATCGGCGCCGGTCATGGTGTTCCTCCGCACATTTTGAGTGCCAGTTTAATCGCTTCGGTGAAACTGTCAGGGTTAGCCTGATTTTTGCCTGCTATGCCAAACGCGGTGCCGTGATCCGGTGACGTGCGCACAATGGGCAGTCCGAGCGTGCAGTTGACTCCTTTATCGAATGCCAGCAGTTTTAGCGGAATCAGCCCCTGATCGTGATAGAGGGCAACCACCACATCTGCCGCGCCATGCACAGTATCCCAGAACACCGTGTCCGGCGGAAATATTCCCGTAACATTTATATTTTCAGCACGGGCCTGAGCCACAGCGGGCTGAAGGATAGTAATTTCTTCGTCGCCGAGCATCCCTTCTTCGCCTGCGTGAGGGTTTAATCCGCATAACGCTATGCGCGGCGATGATAACCCAAACTGCCTGAATCCGTTATGCGTAATTCTTAATGTACGGACCACTGATTCGACTGTCAGCTGATCCCGTATCTGCCTGAACGGGATATGTATGGTTACCAGTACCACGCTCAAACCTTCTCCGGTGAGCATCATAGCGTAATCATCCGTTCCGGTGAGGTGCGCGATATAATCGGTATGCCCGTTAAACATATATCCCGCCTGCTGAATGCCTTTTTTATATATGGGTGCCGTGACTATGGCGTGTATCTCTTTTTTCTGGGCGAGAGAAACGGCTGTTGCCACCGCTTCCATGGCAAGCGCGGCTCCGTCAGTACTCGGTTTGCCCGGTTGGAATTTTATTTCTCTTTTGGGCGTAAGGGAATAGACAGGCAAAGTTCGACTATTACTTATAGCGCTGATTTCCGAGACTGACGATACTTCGCGAAACGACCAGTCCAATCCGCAGAGGCCATTGTAAAGCTGAAAAATTTCCATATGCCCGATTAACAGCGGGTCAAAGTTGAGTTTACAGTCGCGTAACGATTTTAAAATAACTTCAGGGCCTATGCCGGCAGGGTCGCCGATGGTAAGCCCGATGACAGGTCTGGAGGTAAACATACGCTTACGGCTTGTCGTAGATTTCGATGAACGATTTCTTTTTCAGCGTCGCAATCCATTCATTCCATATATCTTCGGCTTTTTCCCGCAGAATCCGGTTTTCTATTTCATCCTGAACTTCGCTGAATGGTTTAACCCGCTCTTTCTTGCGCTGTTTTACCATGATTATATGGTAACCGAGATCGGTTTTAAAAACTTCGCTGATTTCTCCCACGGGAAGTTTGAACGCGTAATCGTCTATTTCAGGTATGTGCTGTCCGCGCGCACAAAATCCCATGTCGCCGCCTTTTTCAGCGTACGGCCCGTCAGAAAATTTGCGTGCCAGTTCGTTGAAATCTTCACCATTAATGATTCGTGTGCGTATCTCTTCAGCTTTTTTCTGTGCTTCTTCTTCGTTTTCGTCCGGCCTGATGAGTATATGGAGAACGTTGACCATGGGTTCTTCAAGGTACTCGTCCTTGTGAGCTTCATAATATTCGGTGACATCTGTCGGAGAAAACCGTGAACGTGCTTTTTCGCGTATATGTGAGGTCGCTTTGCTGATGAGTATATTTTCCTTGATGTTGTTTTTCAGCTGGTCGATTGTCATGCCCTGCGACTGGAGGAAGAGGTTGAACTGAAGATCGGAATCGAAATCGGCTTTGATTGTGTCGTAGCGTTCCCCAATTTCTTCCTGAGTAGCACTCAGCTCTTTGGATGCGGCTTCCTGAAGAATGAGTTTATTCTCTATCAGCTGGTTCAGCCAGTACTCTTCAGCTTTTGCGAGTTGGTTAAGCAGTTCCTGTCCCGTATATGTGCTCTCATACTTGGCGATGACCGGCTGAAGGCGTTCTTCCAATTCGGATAACGTGATAATATCACTGTTAATTCGGGCAATAATCCTGTCTTCAATTGCATATACTGGAGACGATATAATTAATGCAAACAACAAAATTGTCAGATTAAAAC
>QZJZ01000080.1 GCA_003599815.1 Candidatus Auribacter fodinae | reverse complement strand
TCTATATCTATTGGCAATGTTGTCGGCACAGTCGCTAATGGACAGTTTGAGATACCGAACCTTCCGTTACAGGAAGGTGACCAGTACTATACAGTTGAAGCGGTGAATACCGCTGGATTAAAAACCTCATTGTTTTTGCGCGTAATCAAAGATTCAACACCGCCGCAGATACAAATAACATCGCCCGCAAATAATTACGTGACAGCGCTCACTTCAATAGTTGTTACGGGACAGGTTATGGAAACAGGAGCAAGTTTATATATTCAGGGTGCGACTTCTGATACTAAAGTAACCTTGGCAACTGACGGTACATTTTCAATAAGTCCTTTTACCCTTGCGAATGAAGGCGCCAATGTTTTAACTCTTTATGCGGTTGACGATCTGGGCAACAGCCATAAGGTATTAGGCACACAGAAACAATTAACAGTTTATCGTGATACAACAGCGCCGACATTTAGCGTACAGGTAGCGCTGTATAATGCTGATGGGTCCAAAAAGCCGTTGCAATCTTTAACTGGTTCAGCGGTAACATTGTATAATCAAGTTGCCAAAATGGATATATACGGACAGGTTACAGATCCTACTAATACCGTTAAAATACAGGGTTCTGATGTTACTGTTGCCGGCGATGGCAGCTTTCAAAAACTTGGTGTCACTCTGAGTTTGGCTGAAGGCCAGAGCGGAACAGTGACTGTGGCTGTATCTGACGCGGTTCTAAATTTGGCAAAAATCGACATCACTCTCATTAAAGATACCACTGGCCCTGAGATTTTCGTTACCAGTCCTCAGACTGGCCAACTGACTAATGATCCGTCTGCTCGTACAATAAGCGGCGTGGCTCGCGGCACAAGTTCCGTCACTGCGAATGGATCGACCTTTCCTGTCGTGAATGAGCGTTTTGAAGTGACTGGATGGGCGTTGGCTCAACAAGGAGTTAATAGTCTTAGTATCATGGGGTATGACAGTATCGGCAATCCCACCACAGTTATTTTTACAATGCTGTTGGATTCCACAGCGCCGACATCAGCAGTAGTCACGTCTCCTGCTGTTCTGCCGCTATATACAAATAAAGACAGGGTCACTATTACTGGAACAGGTGAACCGTCAGCTAAGGTTCTTATAACTGGTGGCGCATTGGACGTTGAAGCGAACGTTTCAGGCGCAGGCCAGTTTACTCAGGACGTATTCTTAAAAACCAATACGACCAATAATATTCGTCTCGTACAGAAAGACACTGCCGGAAATACAAGCCCGGAAGTTGTTCTGACTGTTATTCAGGATATGGTAAAACCGACAGTCGCTATTGTGGCTCCTGCTATCAATCAACTGGAATCGAATTCAGTTATAGTTAGTGGAACTGCCAGCGATAATAAATTATTGAAGAACACTGTTGTTTTAAAACTGCTTAAGGCATCTGACAGTTCAGAGGTAAGTAGCGCGAATATTGCTGTTACAAATGGTCAGTTTAATTCAATATTAACACTGCCTCAGGAAGGTGATTTTATTATAAGAGTTACCGCTGAAGACCAGGCAGGCAATACTCAGACAGCCAACAAAAACATAAATTATACAATTGTTTCGGATGATACAGAAGGCCCAACCATTCTCATCACAACTCCACAGAGCAACAGTTATATAAATAATGCGGCTCTTACTGTTACAGGTACCTGTCTTGATAGAAGCAGTGTTACTTCTCTTCAGATATCGTTAAACAGCGGTACTTTTACTGATATCACAACTTTTGATAATGGGGGAACTGGAACGTTTTCTCATCTGCTGAATCTAAGCGGGGATGGCGCGTACACAATTACAATCAAGGCGGTTGATGGGTCACCGATACCAACTGAATCACAGAAATCAGTATCTTTTACACTGGATACTGTTCCTCCGATGACTGCTCCTACCGTATCTGGCGTTACGCCGGCGGTTGAGGTTGATAATGATAGTTATATGACAAGTGTCGACTTTATAAAAATTATCGGCGCCTATGAACCCGGTTACACTGTAAGGGCAACCAGTTCTCTTGAGACAAAAGAAGCTGTTGCAAACGCATCGGGCGTATATAGTATTGACATTCATATTGCCAAAAGCGCAACACAGAACGTTGATAATGTTATTAACCTAGTCGGCGTGGATAAGGCCGGTAACTTAAGTACCGCAACCGACAGTAATTTAAAAGCCGTCATTACAGTTACGTATGATGTTATTAAACCACAGGTAACTGCTGTTAATCCTGCGAATAATACTCCCAATGTGGCGCTGAATGCTGAAGTCACTGTCTATTTTTCTGAATCGGTTGCACAGAATTCTTTAAGTGATAGTCAGGGTAATCGTATGTATGTACAGGATTCCCAAGGAAATATAATCAGCGGGACATTAAGCGCTGTTCAGGGTTCAAACAATCGTGAGTTTGTCATTGGGCTTGCTAACGGCGGATATCCTGATGGCGAGGAAATGACTGTTGTTGTTTCTCAGAAAATACACGATCTCGCCGGAAATACATTGGCGACCACGTTCCAGTCAAAATTCACGACCGTTGATGTTACCGCTCCAACAATTCCGGTTATAACAAATGTTTCCCCAGCGTATCTGACGAATGCCGCTTCGGTAAATATAACCGGTACTGCGGAAAAGAACGCATCAGTTCTGGTCTATCGTGATAACGAAGCTGTTGCTGTGACTACGGTAAACGGAACGGGAAGTTTTGCAGTGGCAGTCAGTTTGCTTGCAAACCAGCAGAATAAATTCACTCTTACCGCTCGCGATGCGAGTATGAATGAAAGTAATAAAACAGCAGTAATCACCGTAACTCACGATAATATCCTTCCTGTGTTTGAAAGCATCACACCTGCGGAAGGATCGGTGAATATTTTAAAGAACACTGTTTTCGAAATACGTTTCAATGAAGTGATTAATCAATCAACAGTGACCAATGGGTTTACCATTAAAGGTAAAAACAATCGGACTGTTGCAGGTACGCTTACTCCGATTACGAATGCCGCGGGTAACCTTAACGCCGGTTTCCGTTTTACGCCAACCAGCCTTTTGCTGGATGGCGAGACTGTTACTATTACCTTAACGAATGCACTTAAGGATTCAGCCGGAAATAGTCTTGACCTGAGCGCAGAGGTCGGCGGCGTCAAGACATTTGTTTTTCCTGTTGAAGACCTTTTAGCGCCGACGGTTCCCGTTATAGCTACGGTAAGTGAAGAGTCTCCAACAAATGCTTCAACCGTTGATGTAACTGGTACTGCTGAACCGGGAGCAACTGTTAAGATCAATGGCGGCGGATTAACTTCTTCGGGTATGCAGGTTACTGCAGATCCTTCAACAGGGGCATTTTCCGCAACTATTCCATTGAAAGCTGATAATTCAAACAGCATCGCATTTAAAGCTGTTGACGCGGCGAATAATAGCAGTGAAAGTACCAGCATACAGCTTTTCTGCGACAAAAAAGCGCCTATGGCGAACAATGTAATCCCGAAAGATGGAGAGCAGATTCCTGATTCACGGTTGTTTACAATTGTGTTTAATGAGGCAATTGATCAGACGACAATTCCTGACGGCATTATTTTGAAAAAAGGCGATACGGCTGTAGCAGTGAACCGAAATATAAATGAAAACGGTAGTATTGTTACGTTGAAGGCTGTGGATGCGTTTGATATTAACTTCATTTATACACTTGAAATTAATACGCAAATCAAGGATCTCGCTGGGAACGCATTTGCCAACACAAGGGTATATACATATTTAAGTGATGATAAGATTTTTCCTGAAGCGCCGGTATTATACACGATATCCGAAAACTCACCAACGAATGCAACTCAGGTTACGATTACCGGTATTGGTGCTTCCGATGGCGTGAGTAAAGTTTACGCCCTGGATAAAAACGATACTATTCTCGCTCAGTCTGATCTTGATGAGTATTATGTGTTTACATTAAATGTACCTTTGCAGGTTGATAAGTTAAATCAGATTCGTGTGGTATCACGCCGTCCTTCGGGAAATCAGAGTAGTGCTAAGGTTGTAAATATTTATCAGGACAGCACCGCTCCGGTTGTTAATATTCTGGCTCCGCAATCTGATGTAACATTACCGTCCGATACGGTTACTCTTGTAGCGGAGATTCAAGACGCTTCTTCAATATCGTCCTGCAAGGTTATTGGGCAAGAGAAGGTAACAAACATAGATCTGAATGGTTATCTGACAACCGTGTTAACCGGTATAACAAATGGTCAGACAGTAGAAGTAGTGGTGGTTGATGCTGTCGGGCTGACAACAACTGATACAGTGACATTGACTGTTGATGTCGAGGACCCTGAAACCGATACATCCGCTCCAATAATAACGTTTGTTTATCCTCCTGATGGGATGAACTATGACGGTAAAGTTATTGACGTCACCGGTACGGTAGAAGACGCAAATGAAATCAGTATAATAACCGTCAACGATGTTATAGTGACAACACCTGATGCATTTCCTACACCTGCTTCTTTCCTGCGTGGGAAAATAGAACTGGTTGACGGCCCTAACGTAATTACCATATCTGCTACAGACGTTAAAAATAATGTTGGCGAGGAAAGTATTACGATATATGTTGATGTGGCTCCTCCGTCAATCAGTATCAGCAGTCCTGCTAATGAAGCAATCTTCCTTGATTCTGATGTTACAATCAGCGGTGTGGTGACTGACTCAAATGGTATTGCTGGTTTTACTGTCAACGACATCGAAGTTTCATTTAATGGAAATGGTTCATTTGAATATCCTATGACTCTTGACGAAGGTGAAAATCTTATTGTATTTAAGGCGACTGATATTGCGGATAACGTCACTGTAAAAGAATTAACATTGTATTATGACGTTGAAGGCCCTGAGATAGTTGCCATGTTTCCAAAAGACGGCGCGACCTATGTTCCGGCGAATACCTCAATTTACGCTACATTTACGGAACGTGTCGACCCTGAAACCGTATCATTTAATACTGTAAAATTAATATATATTGATGAAGCGGGTGATGAAGCCTATGAAGTCACAGGCAACGTTACTGTGGATAATAAGACCGTTTTCTTCCATCCGAACTTATTATTGAAACCGGCGATGAGATATAAATTTAAGATTCGCGAAGGGATCAAGGATCTTGTAGGGTTCGACCTTCAGGCTCCTCAGGAAGCCAATTTTACGATCGACCAGCAAATTACTATGGTCACTGGTTCGGTTTCAGATACAGTTACTTGTCAGGGTATTCCGAACGTGACTGTACGGATTCTGGGAACTGATATTTCAGCAAAAACCGACCCTCAGGGTAACTTTTATCTTCAGAAGGACAATATACCCGGTGGAAATCAGGTGCTTTATGTTGACGGAACCACTGCGGATGAAATTGAGCCGGGTGTGGGTTATTTCTCTTCTTTCCGCAAACATTATATTGAAGTAAGCCAGATTAATGAAATTTCAGGATCGTTCTTCCTGCCGCGCGTAAAAGCGAACTCTGTGGAATATGTGACCGGCAATGAGGAGCAGATACTGGATTTCAACGGCACTATTACTGGTATTATTGATGACCAGAATATCGAGTTTGGATATTTTCAGATGACAGTACCTGCTGGTGCGCTGGAATTCCCGAACGGCTCAACAAGCGGATCCCTAAGTGCTCGTTTAATTCATGAAACATGGCTGCCGACTCCGAAAGTCGAATCAACCGGTTCTGAACTGTCGGTTATGTCTGCGGTATGGTTCGATCCATTTGTGAAATGTAACGAACCAGTGCATATCGAGTTGCCGATACCGCGCGATATAGAAGGTTTTGCGGCATCACCCGGAGATCGTCTGTTTATATTAAGTTATGATTCGGAAACGGGTGAGTGGGTAGACGCTGGAACAGGTAGAGTGAATGACGAAGGCACTCGTCTTATTATGGACGATGACACCAACACGCTCAAAGAGTTAACGATTGTCGCGTTCTTCCCGTACAGCATACCCGAGGAAACGGAAGCAGAATTACGCTCTATGTATAAAGTCGGTTATGGCGGCGGTGACGAAAATTTCTGGATGCTCATAGAATTGATGGTTGCCATATCGATTATGGCAATGATGTCACCGATTTCACTTTTAGTATGGAAAGTCGGGTATCCGACCGGAATGGGAGGCGCTCCGTTTGTCCCCTTGCCTTTGACCCGTGTGTGGATTCTGGGCAAGACAAACTGGGCTAATGGCTTGGGGAATGTTTTGGATATGTGGTATTTTCCATTGTTCCCGAATTTGGCGTGGCTTATGATGCTGTTAAGTATCTGGATTGATGTCACACCGTGGGCTGATGTGTCGTTTACCGCTTTCGGTCCTCTTGGTTCCCGGAGCCCGCGCAGATTTCCTGTTCCTGGTATTACGCAGACCCACAGCGTTATGAATCATTATTTCTTAAGAAACATCAGAATCTATGTTGATTTCTGGTATATTAGCGGTAACGTGCGTGTCGTCGGAGATAACGGGCAAGCAATTACTCCGTCAGGTACCGGCAATATTGGTATATATGTTTATTCCGAGTCACCTTGGGCTACCGGATATCACGGGGGCAGTGGTTTTAGCTTAAATGGTATTGACGGACTTCCTGTTTTAAGTACGCAAGCGGCTAACCAGCCGTATGAAGTAGACCCTGCTATGAAATGGTATAAGTCGTATGGCAGGCATATATATATGGCATGGATCGGTGTGTCGGGGTTAAGCAGGCGAGGACACGAAGTTACTCCGCCTGATGGCAGTTCTTATACCGTTTACAGATCGTATATCTATGCCGGAAGTAAAGTTAGGATAGTAGGTAAAATGGATGACGGAACCGGCGTGTATACTGGTGAAGTATATGTAACTGCGCCCACACCTGTGGCTGATCCTGGGAGCGGAGATATACACAATGTCAATATTTTTGCCAATTTGTCTATTGGCCGTTTAAATATTGATACATATGTTGTGCGTACCTATACCCGCAATAACCAGATTGTAGCTATGACGTTACCGTTCAAAGGCCTTGCTTCAGCTAATGACGTCGCCTTAAATTTACATACCGGAACAGCTATGTATAACGGAGATAAAACTCCTATTCAGTCCGGTGTGGTATTTGGTCAGGTTGGCGGAGCCGCCGGGGGTAGTTTCTCTATTGACGCAAACAGTGATTCGCCATGGATGGTTCAAAATCCAGGCGCAGGCGCTTACAAAGTGGAAATATCGCCGTATGCCAGTGATTTCGCGGCTAAAAGCCTGTTATACATTAATATAAAAACAAATCAGTCTACGAGTTCTACTAGTGGTACTGGTTCTGGCGGCTCAAGTAGTGATTCAGCGCCAGTTACTCGTCCGCAAAGCGGGCGTGGAACAGGCAGTACTGCTAATTACGTAACACCACGTACTGATACCCGGAGCGCTCAGCGTGTTACCCCTGCACCTGCGGCAGGTACATTACGAAAAGGATATGTATGGTTTGTTGTTCCTACATTAATGTTCAATGATAATAATTTCAACGACCATTGCTCTGGAACAATAAAATATATGAACTGGACAGCATGGTATGATACATGGGATCCGTCATCATTACCTCCTGAACAACAGAAATCGTTGTTCCCGTCACCTATGTCAAACCCTGAGGATATAAAAATTAAGTTCAATACACAGAATGAAGTTGCTTTAAGTATGACATTAACGTTTAATTCACCCGGAAGCGGTTCTGTTTCGATCCCTGAAGGGCCTGATGGAGGAACTGCGAAGTCCTATTCTCTTGGAACCGATGGCGCTGTTGTATTAAAAATAACGCAAATCGGACAACCGTACGTGCTGGGACTTAAGTTTAAAGATGATTTTGCGACACTGCTTACCGATGATAATCAGGCGAATGACAACCAGATTATGATACCCGGTGATTTTAACGTTGATGGCGGAACCAGTGTTTTTGACGCAAACGCGATCCGCGGAACAACAAGCACAATCAGCGAATTCTTTATGGTTAATATAGGATCTTTATCAAGTTTGGGAAACCTGACTTTTGAGTTTATTCCTCAGCCTCAGTCAGGATACGGAGTGCCGGAAATTGTGAAGTATCTTGATGCGATTGAAGGCAAATTGATGCAGAGTTTTACTACGCGTAAAATTGTGATAGAAATTATCGATAAGCAGACATTGCGTCCGGATGAAGGTTATAGTCACTCGGTAACAACCACTACGGGTACTGTTAGCATTGATTTTGATCCGACGGACAATATATATAATCAGTTGGAACGATTAACTATTTATTTAGAATAGATATAGATGGAGATAGAGTCATTATGAGTAGAAATAGATTTTAATATATGCCAAAAAAGGAGAAGGGAAATGAGTAAACTGTATGTGCCCCGGATATCAAGAAAATGCCTTTTCTTGATGGGTCTGTCCATCCTATTCTTCATGGTGGTGGGAGAAGCCCGTTCACAGGCAGATGATCCGCCTGCGGAAGCTAAACCGCCAGTCGTGGAGCGAATTAACATGGGTTCGTTCTTTAACTCGTTCACAGAGAATCTGCTGTTGACTTTTGACGTGAGCTCTGAGTCGGGTATAAAACATTTGGAACTGGATATAGTTGCCCATTCCGATGCGTTTATGGCCGCGACATCGAACGTAACTGATCCTGACGTCAAGGCTACAGGAGATTTTTTTGTGTTCCAGCAGAACCTGGAACCGCTGGGTATCGATGATAAAAAGATATCGATCCTTGAGCCTATTGTCTTGCCTGAAGGCGTATTAGACAATGAAGGGATTCCTTCTGACGCTTATTTGCGCGTGCGCGTGAAAGCCGTTGATACCGTTGGACTGGAATCACCCGTTGTGGAGAAAATTATCCATCAGGATCTCGGCGACATTTTCAAAGGAATCAGCGTTGTCAAATATTATAACGCTGATGAAGATGAGGAATACGTTATTGGCAGTGTTCTCCTTAATGAAGTGGACCGTGTTAAGGATTTCAGCATGACCATTGTCGGTGTTTCTCAGAAAATCCTCAATGAAAAGGGTGGTGTCTGGGATCATGTTCAGCGTGAGGCGTTTGTTTATCAGACCCTGACTTTCCCTATCAAGGATGACCAATACCAGTACCAGTTGTATTATTCTTTGGATGAAAATTATGATATTCCCAAAGACGCTATATTAAACGTCAGCGTTATTATTTATGATATGGCGGGTAACTCTGTTTTTACACAGTTTACTGAATTCCTTTCCAACTCTATTGAAGAGAACCTTGAATATATATGGATTGAGCCGTCGGATCTGTTCATGACTGGATTTGCCCAGTCAACTCAGCTGAGAGTCAAAGGTATGTTTTCTGAATCCGGCGAACTTGATATCACCGAAGCGTTTACAGGCACATCGTATTTTATTGATCAGGATCCTGATACTCCTGTCATTTCTATTACGCAAAACGGTAAAGTTACTGCCTATGTTAATGGTACTGCGCAGATTACAGCCGTTAACCGTGGCAAGATGGATACCATAACGGTAACTGTCAATTATGATAAAGGCCTCGAAGCAATACAAATAGGTCCTGAAGATCTTGTTGTTCCGTATCTGGGCGCTACAGAGAAGCTGACCTTAAAAGGATATATCCGCGATGACCAGAATGAATTGATAGAAATAGATCTCACATACGCCGACATCAACGCGAAGTATTCATCAAGCGACAGATCAGTTGTAGACACTACTATTGACGGATCTGTATACTCCAAAATGGTCGGTGAAGCTACGATTACTGCTGAATTACAGGGTCAGGTTGATACCTTACTTGTCAAAGCTATTGACGGCCCGCCAAAAGTCGAGATTATACCTTCAAAGAAACAAATCCCCGAAGGTGAAACTTTCACTATTACTGCTGATGCATGGGACGATCTTGGCGTTACACTAGTTGAATTTTTTATTGATGGGTTCCCTGTCGCTGAAGACACAGCAGAACCATTTGAACTGATTTTGCAGGCTCCTGAGCGTAGAGCCGGTACCAAAATGGCAATTGGCGTGAAAGTTACTGATACCATTGGGCAAGTAACAACAGTTGACAATTTCCTTGTTGATATTCTTGCGCCAAAGAGAAGCCCTCTTCCAAAAACATTTACGGTTTTAACCGATGCTTACATTAATGGCCTCACTGAAGATGATTTACCACCTCAGCTTGGTATTATTTTCCCAACACCCGGAGAACGAATGCTGACCAGTCTTGACTGGCGTTTCAGGATTACCGGTAATGATAAAGTCATTAAAAAAGTGGAATTTTTTGTAAATGGTCAAATTCTTGGCACTCTTTACAGTGCTATGACCATGCCTATTAAACCCCCTCAGGAAGGCGGCGGTGGCGGACAGGGACAGCAACAGGAAAGCGTAATGATTCCTATCTGGGAAATGGTATATCGTCCTACTGACATTGATCCGGGTTCTTCAGTAGTGTTTACTGCGAGAGTGTTTGATGCTGACGGGAATTATTCGTCCAGTGAAGCTGTAATATTCAGAGCTGAACAGGATCTGCCGCCGGTGGTTCGCTTGCTGACACCGGTTGATGGTGATGACGTTATTGAAAACACCGACATGACCATATCCGGGCGTATTAGTGATGATACGTTGAAGCTTGGTACGACTGCTCAGTTCCTGATCAATGATAAAATCGTTTTTGAAACAACCAAAAAAGATGAGTTCCAGATGGAACTTCTCTTTGATCCGAATAAATTTTCAGGTGTTTGGAACGTTGCGTACAAATATCACGTTCCTGAAGGTAATATTTTCACTAAGTTACGCGTGAGATTAGTTGCTATTGATGCTTTTAATCAACTCGTATCGAGTGAAGAAAATGATGTTATAATTATCGCTAATATGCCGCCTGAAGTTATGGTGTCCAACCCGTTGCCCGGATCTGAAATTACCACGGGTGACGAAGTGCTTATACGGGCAATCGCTATTGATGATTCAGGTATTATATCCCGTGTTGAGTTTTTCATCGATGGCGAATTGCTGGGTACCGACGAAACGGCAACTTATAATATATATGGTATGCCGGAGTACGAAGTAGAGTATTTTGTCCCTCTTGAAAAAGTGGAACAGTTAATTACCATCACCGCCCGTGCAACTGATGGTACAGGCAAAAAGACATTGTCAACAGAGACGGTTGTCGCAATTGTCGCTGATCATACTTTGCCGACAATCCATATTGCTTCGCCTCGCAATGATGAGATTTTCCGTCAGACACAGAATGTTCTTGTTTCAATTGCCGGATTTGATGATATAGGCGTTAAAGCCGCATCTATTACTATTTCTAAAGAAAATGATAACGAAGCCCAGCCGATTCATTTTGAAACGGAACATGTGGTTATTGTTAATAAACTGCAGAATACTTTCTTTGTGAATTACGTTATATCGAAAGATTATCTGAACACTGGCGACCGTATTAAAATCGAAGCTTCGGCTACCGATAATTCGAACAACGTAAACTTTGCAGTTCCGTTGCGGTTTGATGTTGTTGAGGATTTGCCGCCGGAAGTAACGATTATCCGTCCATATCCGCATCAGAACATTGTAATGGACAGCGATATCAAAGTTTCAGCTGATGTCGTTGATGATGTCGGTTTAAATAGGGTTGAACTCCTTGACAATGACGGCAATGTTATTGATACGGATTTCCTCCAGCCGTTCCAATTTGATCATTATATAGGGACGTTTGCTCAGGAACGGTATATAACATTGCGTGTTCGCGCATATGACTCCGCGTTACAGCAGGCTGAAAGCGCAGTAACTATAAAAGCCACATTTGATACGGAACCGCCATTGGTAAGTGTGCTTGAACCTTATGGCGAGAGTTTTGTCCCATGTGCTCGGAGTATAAAGATTATTGCCGGAACATCTGATAATGTTGAGGTTGATCGTGTTAAGTTTATTTTAACATTCGCAGATAATGATACGTATGAAACTGTGGTTAATAGTGGCACCCTTGATTCAGCGGGTATTTTTACCCATTTTTCAACAAATTATACGTTCCCATTAGAAGATGCTGGGACTGAAGTAAAAATTGAAGCAATTGCGTATGACACTTCCAATAATGTAGGGTCAAATAAAGTCAGTGTCAAACTGGTGGCCGACTTACCGCCTATGATCGGTATTAATTATCCTTCCGCGGGCGCGACTTATTATGAAGGTGAAGAACTAACAATGAAATTCACCGTCAATGATGACTATGGTGTTCAGCTGGTTCGCAGTATTAGCGATAACACGATCTGGGACGAAAAATCGTTGCCGATAGCGACAGACTGGAAAGAAATATATAAGAAGCTAAAAATTGAGGTTCCGACCAAACTTGAACTTAAAGTTCAGGTGCCTCAAGTACCTTTGGCATTTAATCAGGCAGGACAGGCGATAGATGTAGCCGCTCCTTTAACCGTAGAAGCAGTTGACGCATTTGGTAATGTCGGTTCCACATCCGTTACCTTGAATGTAAAGAATGATATTAAGCCGCCGACAGCCCAGATAACCAGTCCGAAAGCGTCTGTTCAGTTACTGGAAGGCAATCGTTTGAATTTTACGGTTGACACAACTGACGATATAGCTATTAAAGGAGTTCGTTTTTATCGGAATGGCGAGTATGATGGCGAAACCAAAAACATAACCAGCACACGCGTTGATGTATTGAAAATCCCGAATCCGCTTTCTTATGGATTCCTGATCGTAAGTACCACAACATATTCAATTTTCACTTACAGTACTTCAATTCCTCCTGGAAGCACAAACACAACCTTGCAGTACTATGCGGTTGCGTATGACAGGGCAAGCAACAATTCGGAAAACTCCAACATTATTAAAGTAGAAGTTATTCCTGATAAAGTGCCCCCAAGAGTGTCGATCGCATTCCCGAAATATGATGACGCAATTGTCGAAAATACTGAATTTTATATTACTCTGGATGTATCTGATAACGTAACATCAGCTCAGAATATGAGTTGTTCTGTTAAAGTCGAGTTCGATAATGATACCGATGTCTATATAACAGAGTATGATAACGAGGCAAAGAAACAAAAAGTAATGCTGACCGCTCCGGATCATAATGTGTATCGCAAAAGAATGAAAATCTGGGCGTATGCTACTGATGAAGCCGGCAACAGAGGCGAATCCGAACGCCGTAAAATATGGATAATGGAAGATGCGTATCCAGCTATTGCCATTGATGAACCTGAAGATGGTGATGATGTTGTTGAACAACTGTCGTATGATATAAAATTGACTGTTAAGGACGATGTCGGTGCTCGCCACTCAACGGTGTTACGAACCGGAGGCGAGGTACTTACCTCAGATATTACATCGAATACATTTGATTCGCTGGGCGGTGTTTCCGCTAATACCTTTGCATTTAAGTATGATACGTTCCCTGCAACTGTGCCTGTGTCGGGATTGAAAATAGAAGGGTTTGATCCTGTTCATGGATTAATAGGCGAGTTAAACCTTAATTATGACAATGATTCCGTTGTTAATCTGGTTTTTTCCGATACTGGACTTGGGCTGATTGAAGATAATGTTTTGAAATTCACATTTATTCCTGCAGAAGGGGTAACTATATCTGAAATCACAGCGCATGTCGATTATGATTCAGAAGATATCGCGCCTCAGACATATTCAATAACCGGTGATCCATTGGAATTGGAAATTACCGTGCCGATGGATGCGGTATCGTTCAAAATGACGTTGGAAGCGTTTAACGATTCTGCACAACAAGTTCAGATGATTACACATGAAATTAAGCTCTTATCCACAAGCGCTCCAATGCCAGGGCCTATTCCTGAGATTAATTACGCTTTAGGGTTGATGATGCCGGATGATCAGAATATTCATCTGTATAATTATAACGATCAGCTAATTCCTGCAGAGGGAAAAACGAAAGATCCAACCCAAAAATATGAAGAAAAATTTGAATATAATGATATTTATATTCCGCTTGACAGCGCTCCGTATTCTGAACGAATCGTTGGTACGACGGTCGATACTATATCCCAGCGTACATTATCGAATATGGTTACCATTAACTATATCCCCGACACAGTTCCTCCGAAAGTGTCTATTACGAACTATGCGGATGGTCAGAAAATCGTTGGCGGGTATTACATAAGGCTGAAATATGAAGCCAGTGACAATGTCGGTGTTGATCGATGCCTGATATTTGTTGACGGTTCTCAGGTGCAGTCAATTACGTACCCAACCAAAGAAGCGATTATTAAGATACCTGAATCGAAAATCGGACAAACAATGATTTTCCAGATCAGGGCAATCGATCTGGTCGGAAATATCGGCAAGTCGAAAGATGTCGTTCTTGCTGTGATTCCTGATAATCCACCTGTTGTTAATATTACGAGTGTTAAAAACATTTTGTGCGGGTTCCTGAACGATCCTCATAACCAGCAGGCGATTGGTGGAATACGTGTTCTTGAAGGAACAGGCATAGATACAGGTGCGAAGATTACTGATGAAGCTGGTTTAGCGAAGATTCAGGTCTTCATTAATGGGGAAGAACTGCATTCTGGTGATTTACCGAAAACGTATGAAATTCCTGAGATTTATTTTGCACAGACAGTGTCAATGACACAGATCGCAACGTATGCTACTCCCTTTGGCAGTAATACTTTCCCATTCAATATTCGTGTAGTTGCAACTGACGTAAAAGGCCAGCAGGGCGCTGATGAATTAACGGTCATTTCAGTTTCAGATACGGCACCGTATGTGTCTATGGCGTCGCCAATACATACGCAAAAGATAGTGCAGGGTAAATTCTCAATTAACTTTGAGGTTGTTGCCGCTGACAACCTGAGCCTTGCGTGGGCACGTTTTTATATTAATGGCCAGCCGATGGCATTTTTGGATAGACCGGAAGAGATAAGAATTGCGAAATATGGGCTTATAACATCGCCAATCGCTCCGTATGTTTATGATGAGTTTGGACGCCCTGTGCCGTTTGACCCGCAGGTAAAAGAGTCGGTATTCAGCTTCCCGTCACCATACGATAATGTTGATCCGAATAATCCTCGTAGGCCGAAGTTATATAAACAGGAAGTCTATTTCCCTGTTGGATTGACTGAAAACGCTGTTTCGATAAAAATAGGCGCTGAAGTCAGTGACAAAGAAGGTAACGTAACCTATGTTGAACAGGATCTTGAGGTGGTTCCGGATCTTGGCGTACCTGAATGTAGTTTTTATCGTCCGATACTTGACTGGGATGCTATAGAAGGAACAACGATTACTGTCGGTGTAAACGGACGTGACAATGCCCGTATATCAAAAGTCGAAGTATGGGCCGGTGTCGGAGTCAACAAAGATACAGGCGAGGTTGACTGGTTAAATAACGGGCTTGGTAAACGTATCTATTTTAAAGATGGATTCCCGATTCAGGATTTTATTGTGGGATCATGGTATTCCGTTGATATGCCGCCGCAGGAATTTCTCTTCCAAGTTCCATTTTTAAGTGAACTGGGAATTACCGGTGTCAACAGACGTCCGTTCAATGAATTTGTTGGCGGTACAAAAGAAGAATATTTGCTTGCGACACGCGTTTGGGATCATTCCGGCAATGAGGCGACTGCTTGGTTGCCGATAGACATTATTCCTGACAATAACCCGATTATCGATATTTCCGCGCCGCGGTATGGAACAAAAGTGGTTGAAGGATCTGATGTTACCATCGTTACGGAAGCCGCGGATGATGTGGGCGTTCGGTATGTTGACCTTGAAGTGAATGGAGAAATTGTAAAAGTATTGCGTCAGGCGCCGTTTACATTCACGTACAATGTTCCGAAGGGAACTGCCGGTACCGACTTGTTAATCAATGTGCGCGCTGTTGATACATTTACTGAAAATGACGGTAATGTGAGCCGTGATGTTCCGATTGTTTTGCATGTAACAGGCGATGACCCGCCGAGCATCGGAATTGCATACCCATTTGAGGATGATACTGTATATGAAGGAAGATACCTCCTTGTACAGTGTGCGGCTATTGATGATGTAGCGGTTGTATCGGTTAAATTTTATATTAATGGCAACTTGATCGAAACAGACCTTAACCATCCGTTCGAAATTTTCTGGCGCATACCATACGGCAGTGCCGGCGAAACCTTGCATCTTGAAGCATTGGCTACCGATACTGCTGGTCAGCAGACTTGGGCTCGTGAGGTCTTTGTTCGGGTAATTAAAGACGATCAGCCTCCAGTGATTTCCATTGAGGAACCTGCAAACTTCTCACAGGTTATAGAAGGTACTGAAGTGAAGGTGAGAGCTCTGGCAAACGATAACGTTGAAGTATCGGCTGTCAGGTTCTTTGTTGATGACGAACAGATCTATACAGACCTTGTTCCTCCGTATGAGTGTATGTACGGAATACCGCAGGATTCCGCGTTTGATTACAGTGATCCGCTGAATCCTAAACCGAATGTATTCACTCTGAAAGCGACAGCCATAGATACTGCATCTAATAAGAGTTCAGATGAAGTGCAAATCGGCATTGTTCAGGATTTACCGCCTGTTGTGTCACTTGTCGGTCCTAAAAATGGTGACAGTGTTGTAGAAGGCCAGTCTATTCTGGTATCTGCAGTCGGTGACGATGATATTGATATTAAAACAGCTACGCTGAAAGCGCAGGAAGAACAAAACGGTGAATTTCTCGATCAGGGAACAGATTTTGTCCTTCCGTTCCAGTGGTATTTTCATGTGCCGTATGGTACTCGTGGACAACAGCGTAAATTGAAAGTCGTTGTTGAGGATACTGCTCTCCAGCAGGCGACATCGACTACTATAACAATTAATATTACTGAAGATAAAGCGCCTACCTGCGAACTCCGCCGGCCTCTTGACGGCGCTGTTGTGTTTGATGGGCAGGAAGTCATGATTGAAGCGTCAGCGCGTGACGATGTTGAAGTCTTTAAAGTTGAATTTTATGTCAACGATAAACTTCATGATACACGCTATACCAACCTCGCAGATGAAGGCGTTTTTGATGGCGGAGATGTCTATCGCGGCAAGTTTGACGCACCTTTGGGCGCGGCGAACAGCCTGTTCAAAGTTCATGCGATAGCGTATGACAATCGTGGGCAATTTACAAAATCAAATGAGAGAATTATAGGTACCTTGCGCGATACGACGGCTCCAAACGTTTCATTATGGTATCCGGCAGACCGGTCGGTTGTTACGGAAGGTACAATTGCCAAAGTACGCGCGAATTCAGTTGACCTTGGCGGAACTGATTCGGTGACATTCTATGTTGACGGCATTGAAAAATATACTGACTATGTGCCTGAACCACAGCAGAAACATGCTCCATGGTTATATGAATATCTGGTACCGTTTGGTAAGCCGGGTGATGATATTACCTTGACCTGCAAAGCAGTTGATCCGTCTGGGAACGTGGGATTTTCACGTCCGATCAGTATTGAAGTTGGTATATCTGCACGCAGTGCAATACAGGGCGAACGCTGTGTCGAAGTGGAAGACAATACTGTATATGTTACCCATTATGTACCATATAAAGGATGGGAATTAAGGATTTATGACATTATCAGCGCTCCTGAAAACCCGGTTCTGTTCAGTAAACTTGAACTTGGAAATATCACACCGCACTCGATACATGTCAGCAAACAGGGCTATGCGTATATCACTGCAACCGGTTTCTCTGGTTTTTCAAACAATGCGTATTTGTATATAATTGACGTGCGCAACCCATTTTTCCAGGTATACCAGAGCCGAATTGAATTGCCTCTTGATCAATGTAATGACGTTACTGTGACCGATGATCTCGCTTTGGTCGCTACCGGACTTGCTGGCTTGCAGGCAGTCAATATTCACAATCCGTATGAACCATTGAATGTGGGATACCGTGTTACTCCGGGTACTGCGTATGGTATAGACGTCAGTGGCAACTATGTTTATATGGCAACAGGATATGAAGGTTTGAGCGTTATTGACTTGAGCAACCCGAACTTGTTTGAGATCGGTTCGATTGACACATTTGGGCTTGCAAACAGAGTAAAAGTAGTAGGTAACCTTGCCTATGTAGCCGGAGAAGCCGCATATCTTCTCGCTACCCCGGACGCAGGGTTGACTATCATTGATATATCTAACCCTGCAAACCCTGAAGTGATCAGCCGTTTGGATCTTGCGCCGGAGCGTGAAGATCATTTATCAGGCGGTACATTTGGCATAGAAGTTGTCGGTACTCTGGCATTCCTGACAACAGAAACCGTTGATCAGGAAGGCAAGCTGGTTGACACTCTGATGAACGTGATTGACATATCTGATCCTACCCAGCCGGAACGCATCGCCAATGGCCGTATTCCTAACAAAGGACGTGATCTCCGCGCGTTGGGCGAGTATATGGTTGTGTCTTCAACGTCATCGACCTATGTATTCCAGATTCCATATACTAATGTCATCGCGGTATCTCCTGGTGTTGATGAAGAAAATGTTGCTGTCAATACGTCAATAAAGATTACGTTTAACGATCAGATTAATCCTGACAGCGTAGTGGATCCTCAGACAGGTGCATCGCTTGGGCATATCACATTGCGCGACGTAACACATGTAAGCGGCCCGGATGCTGAGGGGACACTGATTGAAGGTGAATTTACTTTCGACGGCCCGGATATCATATTTACTCCTTTGCAGGCGCTGAGTGTACAAACAGAATACGAAATACATGTTACGACAGATCTCGTTGACCTCGCTGGTTTCCAGTATCTTATAACACCTTTTACCAGCCGTTTTACTACCTTGCGGTCAGAAAATGCCGTCATGCCGAGCATTGTCAGGGCGGTACCGTCATACGGCCCGATGGCTGGCGGGCATAGAATCACCATCGAAGGTGATTTCTTTGTTGATGGCGCTACAGTAATGATCGGTGGGTTCCCTGCGACGGAAGTTGAAGTTTCCGAAAACGGAAAATATATAGCATGTACCACGCCGACAAACAACTATGGGCCTGCCGCGGTAACCGTTACTAACCCGGGCGGGTTGTATGATACATTAATGGGAGCATACTTATACACCGTGCCTCTCGAAATATCATTCCTTGTTCCGGCTGTTGGTTCACTGAGCGGCAAGAACTGGATAGAAATTATAGGTTTCGGTTTTGCGCCCGGCGCAACAGTCAAAATCGACGGACGCGATTGTACTGAAGTAGTGGTGGAAAGTACTCGCCGCATCCGTTGCCGTACACCGGAGGGCGAATTCGGTCCTGCGGATGTGGTGGTGACCAATACGGATGGTACTTCAGCAGTACTCCTTGAAGGTTTCCTCTATACAAGGCTTATAGTCAATCAGATGCTTGAAAACTATGATTCTGACCTGATCACATTCTGGCCTGAAAAACAAGGCGGTTATATCGACCCAACTTCTATCGATTGGGATCCGACAGAGATTTCTCCGGGTATCTCGGAAGGTATCGATATTTACGGTGATTACGCGTATATATGCGTGCGCAGCCGAATTATCAGGCCGGGCCCGAATTATCTTGAAACACAGTTACGAAGTGTTGCAAGCACATTGAGTATCGTTAATATTGAAGATCCCGATAATGCATATCCTATTGGCGGTATAGATCTGCCTGTATGGTTACTGCCGAAAGATGTTGCGGTAACACAGTCATTTGACGCGTTTTCGCAGACGATGAGGCTGTATGCGTATGTGATCGCTAACTCTACACCGGTAAATGAACTTGACTCAGGATATCCCGAGTTGGTGTTGGTTGATGTTACGGAACCGACAGCCCCGTTTGTGGTTTTTGATCCGTCCGCGCCGTCCGGAACTTCAACAGGCCGTATTGATTTTGACGGTTCAGCTATCGGTATTGACGCGAAAGACTCATTCGCGGTTATCGCGTCAGGCACTGGCGGTCTCCAATTTGTAGACGGAAGCGACAAGTATAATCCGGCTGTTGTTTCCACATTGAAGAGCGTGGTTGTTGATGGACAGACAGTAACCATTAACGCTCGTTCAGTCATGATCCATGAAAATAAGGCATACGTGACTGCCTCTGCCGGGACCAAAGGCATGCAGTTATTGATTATTGATATTGAATCTCCTGCATTTCCGGTAAAAGGAAATGTTAAACTGGCAGGCAATGGCAATTGTCCTCTTGTTATAGACCGAAACATCGCCTATAATGCCGGCGGTTTTAATATCGATTTTGAAGCGATTGATATACGTAACCCGCTCCTGCCTAAAGTAATTAGTTCGCTAGATCCAAATCTCTTTGGAAATAATACTCAGCTGAATTACCAGACAAACATAACGGGCGCTGGTGTGGATGATGAAAACGCTGTTGATGAATTTCTTAGCAAACTGCTTGGTTATTCTACTCAGCAATTCGCGAATGGCGTAGCTGTTGTCGGTAACCTTGCGTGCGTTACTACCGCGAAGTTTGATCCAGACAATCCTCCTCCTCCTCCAGAATGGCCGCAGATGCTTGACAGCTATTTGGAAGTGATCGACATATCCAACCCGAAAACACCTCGACTGATAGACGCGATGGATTTTATGCCCGCACTGTTCCCGCGTTCTATTGAAGTAGGGGATGACTTCTGTATTGTTTCACTGGAAGAGAAGAAACATCCCAGTCCATTTATTGTGACTGACGTTCCTGAAGGCGTGGTGATTGTCGGATTGCCGATTATGAACGTTGTCGAGACGTCACCGAAGCCGGGCGCAGTCGCTGTCCCCGTTGATTCCAAAGTGACAGTGAGATTCTCCGAACCGGTTATATGGAACAAAGTGACGGGCACGTCGCTTGACGGAAAATTTATTTTGTCGGAATTGACCGGATCAGCGGTAAGCGATATTCTTGTTCCCGGTCACGTTGAAATTGAAGACAATAACGGCAACGGTATATTTATTACCTATGCAAATCAGGATGACTACCCGGAAATGAAACATACTCATCCTGAGTTGCTTGGACATCCTGAACTGGTTGTAGGCTATACTTTCAGTTATGTGCCGGATCAGCTTGAAACAGGAAAAACATATATTGTAAAAATAACCACAGGTGTAAAGAGCGCGTTCACTGATGTTCCGGTAGTCGGCCCGTATGAAATGAATTTTACAACTGCCAGCTCGACAAACTCTATTAAGCCTGTTGTTCTCGAGGTTTCGCCGGACAGCGGCCCGACCAGCGGCAATACAGTAATCACAATTAAGGGGTATGATTTCCAGCAGGGCGCGAGCGTTTTTGTTGGCGGTATACCTGCGACAGAAGAAACGGTTTCTGCTGATGGTAAAACTCTTACCTGTAAGTCGCCGCCGCATTTTGCAGGCCCTGCCGCTATTAAAGTAGTAAACCCCGGTTCGGCATATGATATTAAATTCGGCGTGTTCGCTTATGTTGAAGCGCTCAGAGTATTCTCATGTACGCCTGATTATGGCCCGACTATGGGCGGCACAAAAGTGACCATTGCTGGTAAAGGTTTCAGCCCGTCAAGCGATGTAAAGGTTTATTTCGGACTTGCTGAAGCGACCAGCGTCAGGGTGATCTCGTTCCAGAAAATTGTCGCGACCACTCCTGATGGGCTTATAGGCTATGTTGATGTTAAAGTGGTGAACCCTGATGGAACATTTGATGTTTTGCCTGAAGGATTCAGATATATTAAGAATCTGGGAGCGAGCTTTAATCTTAGTGCAAAACCTGTTGATTTGAAGATTGAGCAAATCTGGGCTTTTGTCCTTACTCAGGCAGGGTACGAAGTTCATAATCTTGACATAACTGAAATTGATCCTGATAAACGGTTTAACTTGAATCGTAAAATAGGCGGCATGAATCTTGGTGTCGGGCGCGGTATGGTTCTTGTACCCAAACGAGATTTGGTTATTGTGTCATATCAGCCGCAGGAATTCGCACAGGCGGAAACATATTACCATACTGAAGCGTCTACGATGGGTAAGGTTTCTATTATTAATTCCGAGATACCTTCAATGCCATTTATCATATCGACTCAGGTGGAAGTTGGTAATGTGGTCGGTGAAATTGCTATACGAGGCAACTTAATATTTGCCGCCGCCGGCGACGACGGTGTTATTGTTATCGATATCGCGTCTCTGCAGAATCCGTTCATTGTCGACTGGATCCAGACAGATGAACCGGCATTCGGTATCGCGCTGGAAGGCGATACGGCTGTTGTTCTTACCGGTGATCAGGATTGGGATACATTATCAGTGACTCCGGGTTCAGGTAAAACATATTTCCTGAATGTGGGCCGTCCGGATTTCCCAATTATAACCAGCATGAATATAACCGCGCGTAAAGTGAATATAAAAGATAAACGGGTATATCTTGCTCGCGAAAATGCGGGTGTCACTGTGGTCGATATCCTTGATGCACAGAACCCACGGCTGATCGGAACATGGACAGGCCCGCGGCCTGCTTACGATGTCGCTATGGAAGGCGATCTTGCTTTAACGGCATACGATACATACAGTATTGGTATGGTAGATATTTCCACTCTTGATAATGACGGTACCGTAACTCTGATGGGATACACACAGGATGCGGGCAAAGGGTCTACAATCGCTGTTGAATCTAAACTTGGCTATATATACGCTATCGCACGTTCTGGACAAAAAGGTTATTTGTATATGTTGACTAACCCTGTTCATGGAGTGCATTCGTTCTGGCCGGATAACGGTGAGACTGTACCTATCGAATGGGAAGAGATTCGCGTCAACTTTAATCAGGAAATCAAGGCGAATCTGGTTAACAGCAGTACATTCCAGATCAACAACCTGACTACAGGCCAGCAGTTAATGCCGCAAGGGCCTGGCGATTATATTGCCATCGGAAATACAATGGCATTTTATACCAATGGACGCCTTGAAGCAGGCTGTGATTATGAAATCCGCGTGAAAAAAGAGTTGCAGGATGAGTTCGGTCAGGTTCTCTTTAATGACTGGGTATCCTACTTCAAGACAGCGACTATTCCTAACGCAGAACCTCCTGAAGTAGTTGAAGTGCTTCCTCATATAGGCCCTGTTGAAGGCGGTACGCCTATCACCATTACCGGTAATAATTTTGTACAGGGTATGAAATTGTATGTTGGAGATGTTGAAGCGACGAATCTTGATGTGGAAAACAAACGGTTGTGCCGTGCGGTAACGCCTGGCGGAGATCCGGGACCTGCATCAGTCCGCGTATGGGTACCGGGCGACATGGAAGCCAGCTTGTCAGGCGGTTTCCTGTATGCCATTCCGCCTACATTGGATCGCATCATACCGTTCTGGGGTAATCCTCAGGGTGGCACTTCTATTAAGATTTTTGGTACCGGTTTTGTACCCGGTACAACAGTCAGCCCAGGCAGTGTAATCAGCATCGCTGGTGTTGATGTGTATAACCAGCATCTGATATCTGTTAAGAAAATTACAGCGACCGCGCCTCCGGGACCGTTCGGACCGCAGGATGTTATGATAACTAACCCCGGATTCGGCGGGCCGGGGTTTGACCGCTATGTCTTAAAAAATGGTT
>QZJZ01000090.1 GCA_003599815.1 Candidatus Auribacter fodinae | reverse complement strand
CCGCCGATGCACTCTAAAATCATGTCTACCGCTCCGGCAGTTGTTTTGCCTGAGCGGTTTCCGCCGATAAATGCCTTGACCCGTGCCGAAGAGTCCAGAAACCGTTTCTGGGTCTCGTGCGGCACAAAAAACGATAGTTTGTCATCCTCATACCGCCGATAAATTTCATAATCGAGCATATCAGCCAAAAGCTGTACATCTGCCGGTGACGCAACAGCAGTGGTGTCGGTATTAATTTGTTGGAGAAACGAATCAGACATAAAACCTGTAGGTGGATTTGTTGTGAAGAAATTTGATTCAGGAGGATAAAACCGCTTTTGTCCTCTATATCATATAACGACAAATTAAGTTCATTTTAAGTTCGAGCTAAGAAATGGAATTAAATAAGACAACTTTTAAACAAAAAACTAGTTAATGAGATCAAAGTTTCGTATTAATTTTTATGATAACTATTTATTGAAAGGAAAAGATGTGTGCGAAGATACCGAATTGAAATATGATGAATTTAATGATTATATTAACCAAAAACTAGCAATTTTTGAAATGAATACGAGAACTTTTTTAGAAGACAGGAAGTTCATTTTTTATTTTGCTGTGATATGGAGCATATTTGAAAACATCTGTTGTGACTGTTATGCAAAAATAGAGAATGTATACCACTCTGGTGAAATTAGCGATTTTGAGGAAAGTTTATTGGACAAAACTTGGCAATATTTCCGTCAGCGCTATATAACAAACGGCAAAACTAACCTTCCTTTCGATCAAATTTGGGAAAAGACAGAAAAAGTGCCAGATGAAGAAAATACATTTAAATCGCACAAAAAAACTATTTTGAACGAACAGAAAAAGAAGACAGCGGATATTCTAAAAAAATCAACTTCTCCTGATAAGAATGAAAAAGTTAAAGCACTAATATGCATTATTTTTCGGTTGAGAAATCGATTATTCCACGGCGAAAAGGCTCTCACCGGAATTACATCCCAAGAAGAGACCTTCATACATGCCAGTAAATTTCTAATAGAGTGCATTAGAAGGGAAATAAAAATAATCGCCCCGAAAAAAAGCCCAGCTTCCTGAAAACAGAAAACCGGGCTTGAAATGTCTATATAAGAAAAATTATTTTCTCAGTTTACGAACAAAACCAGCGATAAGGCTCATGCCAAGCAGTATCATTGTCGCAGGTTCAGGAACGACCACGCCGCCAAGCGACATCTGCTGAAACTGCAAATCAGTGAAATACGCTGATTCAGGAAGCGGACCGCTGTCTTCTTCATGACCAATGGTAACAGTGATTATCATATACTGCGGATTCTGAGCAATGGTAGTCTGAAACTGATATAATTCATACATATTTTCAAACATATCACCTACCATTTCATCACCGTCGGCAGGTGGAGTGACAACAAAGTCCGATGAGTCATACGGTTCCTCATGATAGAGGATTATTTCGTAATTCGGCGCAGGTAATGCCATCGGATTAAGCGGGTTCTGAAGCAATGCCGGATTAATGGAATCCCACCAGTGCACGCCGACAATAATATAACCGCCATCGTCAATATGAGCAAAAAAGCTTAAGTCGATCATCTGGCTGGTACCTGTGGGATTATAGAGGTTGCCATCCACTGCGTTGACAGCCGTAATCATCTGGTTGAAGTCATCGGCCTGCTGTCCATGATCAAATGCGTAGCCGGTGGCGCCTGACATCATCGCGACAAAACTATAAGGATTACTCGGATTAATTGACCATACAGCATCAGCAGGATTGCCGCTACCGCTATATATCGATTGCGCTATGGTAAAATCCGAATCCTCCACTTCATTCTGTCCCCCGACAAAACCGCGATCCGGCAACGCGCTTGCCATAGAGACCGGTATCGCCACCATACATAGAACCAAAAGCGCTTTTTTCACAGCAAACCTCCCTCGTCGTAAGATATTAACATCCCGAATTTTTATTAAAATACAGTTATATATATTTTCAAACTCGATGAAAGATAAAAACACCTTTACCGCAAATAACCCTCAATAACAAATATACACAATACTTTTGAATATGTCAAATTTATATCTGACATATTTTTAAAATTTTATTATTTTTTATCAAACAAAATAATAAAACAAACGTACCTCATCCATATCTTACTTAATACCAAAAGATTGCCACAGCCCCTGCGGGGCAGAGCAATGACTGTCTTTTGTGATTCTTCCATCGCGCCAAATTATGCCCATGAAAAAAATAAAAAAGCCCGGCTTCCTCGAAAAGAAACCGGGCTTCTATAAAAATATATTCTCAGATTATTTTTTGAATCGACGAATAAACCCTGCCAGCGCGCCTATTCCCAGAAGAACCAGTGTTGCCGGTTCAGGTATGGCTATTTCAGGTATGCCAGACTGCTGTTGCGCCTGAATATCATGAATAAAAGCTGAACTTGGCATTTCATACCAGTTATGCCCAATTTCGATTTGGATCATCAGGTACTGCGGATTGGTATCAATTTCGGTCTCATATATGAACAAATCATATATATGGCCCCATTCATCCTCAACAACCGGGTCTTGTTCTCCATCTTCTCCATCACCTTCGCCGTCACCCTCTCCTTCTTCGCCACCTTCGCCGTCCTCACCGTCGCCGGGCATTGAACTGTATATATCAAAATCCGAATTTTCATAATAATTATCAAAGTCATTATCTTCGTGATACAGGAGAATTTCATGATCCGGATCAGGCAGGCCTTCAAGATCAAAACCTTCACCGAGTTCAAATAGTTCCGGATTAATGGAATCCCACCAGTAAATACCTGCCCTTACATACCCGCCGTCATCAATGTGAGCGTAAAAGCTCAGATTGATCATCTGGGTACTAGCCAACGGGTTATAAAGGTTACCATCTTCAGCATTAACAAATGTTGTCAAAATGCTGTACTCTTGAGAACTCTGTCCATGATCGTACGCGAAACCTTCTACAGTCCACATCTGAAGAAAGCCGTCCCAGAAAACAGTAGATTGAATATCCCATGAATCGATCACAGGAGTTCCATCCTCGAACGTATCCATTCCGTCACGAGTTGCGACTTCATGAAAAAAAACAGGGTCTTTGGTTTCATTCTGGCCGCCAACAAACCCCCGCTCCGGCAAAGCGTTGGCTATACCAGCCGTTAAAAGCACTGCGCACATCACTGATAATGTTTTTTTCATTTTTTTCCTCCCGTCTGGCAAAGTCTTGTTCTTTATCAAATATTTTTAGTACGGATAATATTGAATGTAATTAGCAAGCAGAACTCAAAGGTATGAGGAGATATAAACACGTTCAATAAATTTCGAGCCATATATATCTTATTATGACACGAAAAAAATCATTTGTCAAATCAGGGAGGCATTTTTTATTTTTATTTTTCAGTGAATATATTTTGCCAGCTAAGAATTTGACTCTAAATCAGAGTTTAACAAATTAAAATTTATTTCATCATCTTTTTTAAATTATGTTTTTATTACCGGACAAAAAAAGCCCGGTTTCCTCGAAAAGAAACCGGGCTCGTTGATCACATCAAAAAACTGGTTATTTTTTGAAACGCCGTACCAACCCTGCCAGCGCGCCTATTCCCAGAAGAACCAGTGTTGCCGGTTCAGGCACAGCGATTTCAGCAACGTCGCCAGATTTCTGAAAATGCTGAATATCAGTAATATATGCTGAACTTGGCAACCAATAGAAATGATGTCCGATTTCAATCTCTACAACCATGAACTGCGGATTAGCGGCAATTTCTGTTTCATAAACATAGAGGTCATACACGTGCCAATTGACATCCATAACAGAGTCATAACCGTCATAACCATCGCCCTCATATCCGTCATAACCGCTATCATAGCCGCTTCCCTGATCAATACGCCCGTCATAACCGTCAACAGGAGCAATACCGTTAATGGTGAAATCGGTACGATACTCATTATCATAATCAAGGTCTTCATGATAAATAACGATCTCATGATCCGCGTCGGGTAACATATCATACCCATCATAGCCATCAGACTCATAAAAATTAGTCATCATGTCCTGAAAATCAAATGGATCCATAGAATCCCACCATTTTATCGTGGCGACAACATACCCGCCATCATCAATATGAGCATAAAAACTCAGATTAATCATCTGGGTCTCAGCTAAAGGATTGTAGAGGCCGCCGTCTTCCGCGTCAACATCGGTAGTCAATATACTGTAATGATCCATCTCCTGATCATGGTCATATGCATAGCCAGTTACACCGCTCATCATTGGAATAAAATCATCCCATGCCCAGAAATGCGATTTTTCAATACGCCACGTAATAGGAGGAGCAGGTTCGCCTTCTTCGCCGCCCCCATCAACATAATCGATAAACGTGGAATCCTTCACTTCATTCATACCGCCCGGAAACCCGCGTTCAGGCAACGCGTTGGCAACAGATGCCGTCAAAGCTAACACACACATAGCCAAAAATAGTCTTTTCATCGTAACCTCCAAATTTGCGATCGTAGATCATATCCAGATAGAAACAAAACATTATTTACTTTTTAGAATAAGTCGCTAACAAAAGATTATTAGAACCAGAGGGATAAGACCCGTAACAATGCATAATGCCATATATACATTATGACACCTAAAAAGCTGATTGTCAAATCGGGTGGAAATTTTTTGTCATTTTTTTAAACAAAAGAAAACCCTGAGAGCGATCAAAAAGTTACAAGAAAATGAAGGCGCAGGAAACACACAAATTTCCGGCGAAAAACTATTTCCGATGGGGCTGGCTTTTGCTATCTCACTTCAAATCCGGCAGGCTTGATATAAGTCTTCTCAGGCGTGGTTACTACCACATCACGCATACCCGGCTCAGCAGTGGAAGAAATACGTATAGTTACGGATATCTGCTCTGATCCGTCAGCAGTTACGGAAACGACCAGTATGCCGTCACCAAAACTGACCTGCGTTTCATTTTCAGGGAACGAGATACCGTATCCGGTGATGTCTACGAACATAGAGAAGGTATCCTGCACCCCGTAATCAGGGTCAACCAACGAGATATACGGAGCGACTCCCACGACACGGAACAAACGCATGGCATACCCTTTCCACGCTCCGCCTGTCCATGTTGTAGCGGTAATCGGCCATTGCTCTAACGGCTCCACAGGAGCCCATGTTGTGCCATCGTCCGTTACGTCAACGCGATACACTGTTCCGTCCCTGAACGGTTCCCACGAGAGCGTTACCGTATCGTTATCATTGAAGATAATGTCTGATGCGACACTCCGGGAAATAGTAAACTCCGCGGCGAAATCGCCGCCCGGATGATTATCTCCGCTCGGCAAAATGTCAAGATATTCGCCGTCCAGTAAGGCGCCGTGAGTATTTTTTATCCCCGATAAAAAAACCATATAATCGTCGTTCGGCAACATCAGGGAACTGAGATCCAATCGTATAACAGCAGGAGTTAAAAGCCCTGCCGGTACAGGAAGCACGCTGTCATCGCCCGTACCGAATTCACCGTCATGCCCTGCTTTTATCAAAACGCAGGTTGATGAGTCAACCAGCGAACCGTCAACAGCATCACTGCACACAATATCTATCTCAAGAGGAGCTGATGTTTCCACCGAACCGGGAGTAACGCTCATCGACGTAACATTAAACGGGATATTAATATCAACCGTTTTCTGCCCTGCATGAGTCTCGTCATAGTAACCGTCATATAATAATACCTGCACCAGAACCTGCTGAAAACTGCTCACCGGATCAACCGTCAGCCTGCCGGATGCGTCTATCTCGCCAAGAGTGCCCGGAGTAATGCTCCATGTGACATAATCGCTTACATTGTAACTGCTCCCATTACTGTACAACGCGGTAGCGGTGTATTGAGCAGTGTTGCCGCCAAAAAGAATGCCAGCCCCCGTTATACTGATTGTAAACGCGGGCTGAAGTACTGTCAGCTCTGCCGCGCTGGATCGAACAAATCCACTGCTGTCGGAAATGTCGCAGTATATCAATGCTCCGTTATCATCATTGTCCAGATCGGATATGATAACAGAGCTGGATGACGTTCCGATCGGCTCATGGTTTTTATACCATTGATAAGTCAAGGCTCCATTTGGCGATGAAGCGGTTACGCTAACCGTAACACTTTCACCAACGTACCCTGTAACCGCCTGCGGCTGTTGGGTGATGACCACATCAGAAGGAGCAATCGGATTCAGGAATTTGCCGTAAATGCCGTCAGTACCGGACTCATCCAATACCACCAAAAACTTATCAGCTACGGCACTAACAACGCACCTATTCACACTTACATGAACAAGGAAAGGAGAGCCAATAACAAATCCGTTCACATCCAATATCTGTCCCCAAACATCTCTGGCGCCAAATGGATAATCAGAGTGATACCAGCAAACCAAAAATCCATTTTGATTACCCGCTATTAAAGTTGAGCCATCCGCCGTGCTGACAATAATAGTTTCCGACCCCAAAGCATTTCCGTATCCATCATATCTTCTTATCAGAATGCTATTATCGTCAGTGTGCACATCCCATACCGACCATACAACAACATAAATATTTCCATTAGTACACACTGCTGGGAGATTACATGCTCCTGACGATTGGCTGATTCGGAAAGGGGTGCCAAGCGACTGTCCGGATGAACTGTATAATCGGCCCAGAACTTCCTTTGCTGTACTCGTCTCAGCCCCCAACCCATTCCATACAACAAAATATGTGTCACCGTTCGATGCGACAGAAGCGTTTTCCTGACTCCCTGGCAAATAGGTGTTTATTGTCAGCTCCTGCCCGATTTTATTCCCATTCAAATCAATACATTGCCCATGAATGTCATAATCATAGACATCTGGATCAGTACTGTTCCATACGGCAAAATAATTGGACTGGTTAGACGCTAAGCTGGCTTCCCGCTGTAAGTCAGGAGTTACTATATTCACTGGAAATGGAGAAGTTAGTGGAATTCCTTCATTTGAGACAATTACGCCTGTGATATCCCTGTTCCAATCTGCACCGACAACCGTTTTCGCTATAAAAAAGTTTGCGGCATCTGATGTTACTGCCACACTCTCAAAATAACCGGATGCAACTGAAAATTCATCGCTTGCGAAACTGCCGTCAGGGTTGATGAACCTTCCATCAAGATAATATGTCGTTGCCGCTGAGTCCTGCCGTTCCCAAACAACCAGACATTTCGAAGCGTTTGATGCTGACGCGGCTGTAAATCCCCATGGGGTACTTTCGTTGATCTTAATACCTGATGAGAGTTCATAACCATTATCAAGAGACCAAACACGGACAGCAAACAAAAAAAATATTACCGGAAAAAGTATCCATTTACCCATAAAATATCCTCGTATTCTATACCAATTTTGACCTCATTCCCTCTCAAAAAGCACAGGAAATCCAGTCAATTTATTCATCCCAGAAACGAGAAGCGAAATCACCGACTGCCGAACGATGTTCACGGGCAACATAAATACGGTACATGCGGATAGACTCAAGACGAGCGATTATTCCTGACTGGCGGGTAACCGGAACAACAGAAGCGCGGTTACGCAAAACCACAGGAAAATCAGTACGCTGAAACTTGTGCGGTTCCTTTTCAGCGGCATCAAATATTATTTCACCGGCATCGCTGAACCGATGCGTCACTTCGGATTTCAACACATTGAACCGTTCACGCTGTTCAGGCGAACAGTGCTCAGGCGTCTGAAACGCGTACACATAGCTGTCACGATCGAGAATACGGCGGGCGTGATCGTTATCGCCTTTCCTGTCACGCATAAACGACATCAGCCGAATATCATCCCACGCGATATAATCCGTGATATCCGCAGGCGGCTTGATATCCGACGTTTCCAGAAACCGGGCAAGATGCAGGTCATAGATACGGCGGGCATGATAAAAATACACCTGCGTGAACATGAAATACCGGGCAAGTATCAACGCTTCCAGAGAATGGATTCCTCCCTCCTCCACAGCAAGGCGCACAGTCCCGGTTTGTTCATCTTTTACTATACACAGGGTATGAATCAACCGCTCAAGATCGTACTGCCCGTACTGCACGCCGCACATGAGCGAGTCTCGCAGTAAGTAATCCATACGGTCAACATCGAGTTCGCCGGAAAAAATTTCTTTGATAAACGGCGCCTCAACGCCAAGCCCGCGCACAAAAAAATCTATCACGTCATTGGTTTTTATACCGAATTTGGAGTAACGGTTTTCGATCGTCGGACGAAGTAACTCATCAATTATGCGGCGGGTATATTCTTCATGCCCGTCCGTGCCGGTAAAGACACTTTCACCCGCATGAGAAAAAGGCGGGTGCCCCACATCGTGCAGTAACGCCACAAGCCGCAACAACATACGGTTGCGGGTGACTTCAATGTCCGTCCATTTTTTCAAGATGTCGTGCCGATGCTTTTCGAGAAGTGCGTCATACACTTTTGTCGCAAGATGCATTACGCCAAGAGAATGCCCGAACCGTGAGTGTTCCGCTCCATGATAAACCAGATAGGTCAGAGCAAGCTGTTTGATGTTCCGTAACCGCTGAAACGCGGGGGTATTTATTATATCAAGTTCATAATCATATACTTTTATGTACCCATGAACCGGGTCGCGAAGCATAACGGCATTTTCAGACACTGAAAGCCTCCTGTATATTTTTCGGGATCAGGACAAATATAGCACAGGAATCTAAAAAAAGGTACGACTTTCAATGCAAATATGGCTGGATATGAATAATTATTTGGCGCGATACGTATACTTTTTGACAAAGCCGTTTCCGTCAAACTCAATACGCATATCAAAACGGCGGACAATAGCTGACTGCTGTCCGCTCAGTAAACCCTGCTCAGCTGACGGATAATAACCGTATACCTTGCCGGACATAGGCAGGTCATAATACATCCACACCTCAGACTCGTTCTCATAAAAAACGGAGTTCGGGCTTCCGTATTTTGACTGTACCTGTTCCTGCGTGGTCTGTCCTTCCACAACTTTCGGAGCGCCACCCCCCTGCACGGCAGTCATCTGGTGTTTGCGTTCCTTCCTGTGAGCGCACCCGCAAAACAACAGGCTGATAATCAGTACCATGGAATAAAAACGTCTCATATTATACCCCGAGTGTTTGTATTGGGAGTGCTGAAAAAGTCTCTCAGGTTCTCGTTTAAGATGTCATACAGCTATGACATTCTTTTGGGACTTTTCATCGCTCCCATAATGTATTATTCCATATCCGGCAGATAATATAAACAGAGAAAATTTTCTTTATACAGTCATAAAAATGCGGCACCCTGTTTGACAAACCGCTGTTTCCATGCTATACTATTTGTAATAAGAAATTGAAGTGTTTCCGGTTTTCTGTTTGTGGTTGCGGCATAAAGGCTCCCAATGAGTATTGGGAGCCTTTATACATTTACGAGACAGAGGCTTTTTGCAGTACTGACTATATCTTATAACGTCACTATGTAGTTATCCTTTAGTTTCCGCCCATTGCCCGTCCTCCGGCGCATACGGCAGTAATAAAAATGGTTGATTATTGAAATTGATACGCTGTATCATCAATGCACATGATTTTAATCAACAACCACATTCAATAAGTGAGCAGGGATGATGTATACGATGATACGTTTCTTTTCCATTTGTATTGCCATTGCAGTATTGAGCTTTTATCACACAGATCTCGCGGCTGTGCAGGAGCCGCATTCTGAACCGGGTATCCCTGAGCGGATGCCTGAATTAACCATTGAGGCAACAGGAACACCGGAAACCCTGATAGCCAAAGATGAGGACGAAGATGATGAGGACGATGACGACAGCGCCTCCGCTCCCCAGTCGGATTTCGAGCGGGAATTTCAGGAAGAAGCGCTGAAACTGCATGATTATGTCCTTATTCCGAACCCTTCTGAAGATGATATTGAAAACTTCAGGGATTTTCTCGCTCTCAACAGAAAACGCCGTTATAAAGGGCTTAAAATATCGACCGCGGAACAGCACCGGGCTATCGGCGTGGCAAGTTTTTATGAAACAAACGATACCGACGCATTACATGCTTTTAAAGAATCGCTCAAACTCGACCCTGACAACGCGCGGACATGGTATAATATCGGGGTCATTTACGAACGTACCGGCGTGCAGAAAGAAGCGTTTGCCGCACTGAACAAATCAAGTGACCTTAATCCTGAGTACAGCCTGCCTCACTGCAAAATTGGAACTATGCTGATCGGCTACAAAGCATATGAACAAGCCCTTGAACCTCTTGATGAAGCTCTGCGGCTCGACCCTGAATTGTTCGAAGCTTTATATAACAAAGGCGTCGCTCTTGAAAAATTGAAAAAATATGAAGAAGCCATGGAACCATACCTCAAAGCGCTTGAGATCAATGACGACTATCAGGATCTCCTCACCCATCTCGCATATACCTCGCTAAAACTCGATAAGATGGAAGACGCGGAGAAATATATAGACGAATCGCTCGGCCAAGATGACGAAAACCCGGACGCGCTGGTCGTGCACGCCCGAATCCTGAACGCGAAGGGAGAAAAGGAAGGAGCGCTCGAGGAACTGGCAAAAGCGCTCGAAAAAAATGAACGCCATCTTGACGCGTGGATGGCAAAAGCGGATTTGCTCATCGAACAGGAAAAATATGAAGAAGCCCTTGACGCCTATGACCAGGCGCTCCTCTGCGACCCGCGTGACCCTAATATATGGAGAGGAAAAGGCACTGTTCTATACAGATTGGGGAAATTACCCGAAGCGCTCGCGATGTTCAATATTGTTATCGATAAGCGGTCTGACCTGATTGACGCACGCCTGAACAGAGCGATTATTCTTATTGATCTGGAACGATATGAAGAAGCTGTGGAAACCTGTGAAAAAATTCTGGGAATGAATGATTCCATTGATGACGCGTATGCACTTCGCAGTGTCGCTTTTATCAAGATGGAACAGTATAAGGAAGCGCTGGATTCCGCAAACCGGGCCATGCAGATAAATGATAAAAACACTGTCGCCCGGGAATCCTATGAAAAAGCTCAGGCTGAAATGGCGAAAATTAACGCGGAAAAGGAAAACGATAATGAAAGCATAACCGCCATTTTTGAAAACGCTCTTGCCGCCTCGGAAACTCGTTCTGAAGAAGAACTCATCGCCGCTGTGCATGAACTGATTGAAAAAAAGGACATGGAACAAGCTGACTCGCTGGCAGAAATACTCATTAAGAAATATCCCGAAAGCCAGGATGGGTGGATGATCAAAGGGGAAACTGCAGAACTAATGCTCCGCAGAGAAGACGCGCTCGACGCGTACGACGCCGTTATTAACCTTAACCCTGAACATACTCAGGCGTTACTGCGCAAAGGCGCTATTCTTTTACAGCAGAATAACGATCAGGAAGCTCTGGACATTTTCGAGAAAATTCTGGCGTATGACACTGAAAATATTGAGGCAATGAAAGGCAAAGCCCGGAGCCTGCTTCATCTGGGATATGATAACGAAGCGCTGGAAGTACTGAATACAGTTATAAACACTGTGCCGGGTGATGAAGAAGCTCTTCAACTACGCAAAAACGCTGAAAGGAGCGTCGAAAAAACAGAAGAATCTGTCGTGCCCGAAGAGCCTGCCAATGAAACACCGTCGGAAGCCGACCCTGTCATGAACTCATTTCAGGAAGGACTGACTCTCCTTGCAGACCGCCTGTATGATCAGGCTCTTGACGCATTTAACCAGACTATTTTCCTTGATCCCAACCACGCTCTGGCATGGTACAACAAAGCACGGGTATTCGCCATTCAAGGAAAAACAGATGACGCAATAGAATCGCTTACAACCGCTCTTGACCTCGATCCCGCGTTGAAATATGATATTGATGAAGACGAACATTTTGAATCGTTACGAGGGCTGGATTCGTTTAAGGCTCTAACTGAATAACACTTTTTTCGGCGGCATTGACTGATGAACGTTTTGACGAGGCTCAAACCATTATTTGTTTTCTCTGCCATTATCAGTTCTATACTTGCAGTAATCGGTCTTTTTAACCGTTATTTCTGGATCTGTGACCTCGCCTGCCATTTCAGGACACAGTATTGCGTTACCCTCGGCTCCTGCGCTCTTTATTTTGCGCTTATACGTTCATGGAAACCGTTCTGGTTCTGCCTTCTAACGGCGTTTATTCTGATTATTCCCCAGATACCCGCAAACACATCCGCATCTGCCAGTACGGAAACCGGCGACGGCTCACGGATTCGCATTGTAATGATAAATCTCCGGCAGGATAATACAAATTACACCGCCGCTCTGGATTATCTCAATACCGTTAAGCCTGATATTATCGCGTTAGCCGAGCTTGACCAGCGATGGTTCGATGCTCTTCAGCCTGTGCTTTCAGAATATTCATATTCTCTCTATGAGATCCGCAATGACAATTTCGGTATCGGTCTGTTTAGTTCAGCCCAGCCTGACAACGGAAAAATGGAGTATTATGGACAAGCCGGATTCCCCACAGTGGTTACTTCATTTATACTTTCGGGCCAACCGGTGTCACTCGTTTTCACGCACCCTGTTTCACCTGTCACACAATTAAAATGGCAACTGAGAAACGATCAGCTGGAACAGATCATCCCGCATCGCCAACACTGGCACGATACTCTGATTTTCCTCGGCGACCTCAACACGACCGAATGGTCATCTATCTATAAACGCCTCATCAGAGAATTGGACGTCTTTGATTCCCGGCACGGTTTTGGGCTTCAGCCAAGCTGGCATCAGGTGAGCCCTATCCTCTCAATACCGATAGACCATGCCTTTCTTAGTCATAACATCACGGTAACCAACCGGGAAATTGGCACTGATATCGGGTCTGACCACAAACCCGTACTGCTGGAGCTGTTAATCCCGGATAAAAAGGAAAACGCGGCCAAATAACATAGCCGCGTTTTAAGAAGAGTGTAGCAGATATATGGGAACTGGGGACTTATTTATTCTTTCCGTTACCGTTGCCATTTCCATTGCCGTTGCCGTTATCGGATCCGTCGCCATGCGCCGGATTGGATGGGTCTTCTCCGTCAGGGGTATCTTCGCCCTGCGATTCCTCGCCGCCGTTGCCTAATCCGTTGTTTCCATTGCCGTTTCCGTTTCCATTTCCGTTATCGCATCCATCTGATTCATCGTCAGAATTATTGCAGTCATCATTGTTATCGTTGCCGTTACCGTTGCCATTGCCGTTTCCGTTTCCATTGCCCGGGGTATTTCCATCGCCATGCGCCGGATTGGATGGGTCTTCTCCGTCAGGGGTATCTTCGCCCTGCGATGCCTCGCCGCCGTTGCCTAACCCATTATTTCCATTTCCATTTCCGTTGCCGTTTCCATTGCCATTGCCGTTTCCATTATCGCATCCATCTGGCTCGTCGTCAGAATTATTGCAGTCATCATTGTTACCGTTACCATTGCCGTTGCCATTACCGTTTCCGTTGCCATTGCCCGGGGTATTTCCATCGCCATGCGCCGGATTGGATGGGTCTTCTCCGTCAGGGGTATCTTCGCCCTGCGATTCCTCGCCGCCGTTGCCTAACCCATTATTTCCATTTCCGTTGCCGTTACCATTGCCATTGCCGTTTCCATTATCGGATCCATTTGATCCATCGCCGCCTTCATACTCGTTTTCATGTTCGTATTCGTTTTCCTGTCCGTTGTCATTCCCGCCTTCGCGTTCACGCTCTCGCTCGCGATGACGCCAGCGATACCGTTTCCGTTTTGGTGATCTCCCGTCAGACTCGTCATCTTCACCATCAGGGTCAGAAGCATCGGCATATTGATCCCCGCCTTCCGTGTCCGGGGTTTCTCCATCATATTCTTCATCAAAATCGTCTTCAATTAGATCGAAATCGCTGAGGCTGAACACGTCAATGTGCCCGTCAACATAGGCGGCTATCGATTTTTCGTATCCGGAATCCCATGTAGCGCCATGACGAAACGCGACTGCTTCAAGATATTGTTCATCAGTGTCTTCTGAAATATAAGAGGATATGGCTTCATAATAGCTGTCAGCCAGCAGTACTGTCCGGGCGGCGTTCGGTATAAGGTCAAGCCGCCAGCCTGCTATGAATACATTCAATCCATACGATACCGGCCCGTCAGAACCGGGGCACGACAACAACTGCATATTGTTGTTATAATAATCCGCCATCGCCTGCTGAGCATACACATTCCCCTGACAAGGTACAGACGAAGGGAGATTCTCTATAATATAATTCCCCTCATATACTTTTGCCAGAGTGTCCGGAAGTCGGTCATGGCTTTCATTGGCGTACAGCAGTGCCGCTACCGCCAGCTGGCGCTGATTGCCGATACACGTGGCCTGACGCCCTTTTTCGCGCATCCTGTGCAGAGCAGGCATCAACATCAGCGAAAGAATAGATACCAGCGCAAATACCATCAATAGTTCTATCAGGCTGAATCCCTGTTTACTCGGGTTTAACTTTCTCATAATCTCTCTCCTTATTAAAACATATCAAAATTGATTTTTACCGACTTTATATCTTAGCAACTAATATACCAAGCCATTATCAAGCTCATTTTCAACAAGATACAAAGCAAAAAGCTTCTTTGTTGTCCGAACATCGGACACGGGCTGTGACTGATAACCGGACGACATCAATAAAACTGTATTTCGTACTAACAAATTCGTAGTAAGGATAAAGCGTAAGTCGCAAATAGAAACGGCTTCATTAATGACGTTTTTCAAAAAAAGTTGTGTTTAATTTTATGTTCTGATGTTATACTTACTATACTTGATACGCATCGTGTGCCTGCACCACATGGAGGAAACTATTGTGATAAACACCACCGGATGGAGTACTTCATCCTTAAAAAGCGGCGCGTTAGCATACTGCTTAACATATCTCCCCGCGTCACTTATAATGCGGCCGTTCTTTTCGCACTTGCATCATGCTTCACTATTGAAGGGGAATGATGAAGAACAGTGCCACAAAGGGCTCCGGTTTCTTGAGAAAAATGATCTCAAAAGAGCTGTGAAAGAATTTGATAATGTGCTTATCATTAATCCTGAAAACATTTTCGCATGGCAATGTAAAGCATATGCGTTACTGCGCCTTGATACACCTCAGGAAGCGCTCCACGCATTAATTAAAGCCGCTGAACTGAACCCATCTGACGAACGGGTATGGCAAAGCGTCGGGCAACTTCTGTTTCAGCTCGGGCTTTACCGTGACTCTCTAACCGCCTTTGACAGAGTAACTGCGGAAAATCCATGCAATACGGACGCGTGGTTTTTTAAAGCGATGGTTCACAGCCGCCAGCATAATGTTCAGTTCGCTCTTGATTCGCTCTATAAAGCATTGGAGTATGCCTCGCCCCTTTTCAGGGAAATATACCGGATCACTTCCAACCTTGATGAAAATATGCGTCCCCTTGTGCCTGACCATCACCAGAAAAAAGTGTTCGGAACGCCTCTGTTCAGCTTGAAATCCAATATTTCAGGGCTTGCGTCAGCGCTTGAAGCTTGGTTTGCGCACAGTACCCTGCCGCTTGCGGACGACAGGATCGTACAGTTTCTCTCCGCATGCGAGAACGCGCTGGACAATCAGCCTTCAGATGCCCGGCTATGGATGTATAAAGGCATGGCGCTCATCGAACTGCAAAAAACATATGAAGCGTTATACTCATTTGATTACGCCATCAATTTAGACCCAAGCATCGCTGATGAATGGTACTGGTTCAAACGAGCACAGATTTTCGCTATGCTCGAAAACAGGAAAAAAGCGTTATCCTATCTGGACGAAGCAATCAAGCTAAACCCCTTTTTACGTGAATGCGCACGGCATACACCCGCGTTCAACGATATGCTCAACAGCACTGCCTTCAAATCCACTGTGGCATAGCCATTTTGCATGCCGGTTCAGTTGTACTGAAAATGACCTCATTTTGTCGTATTATTTATGTATAGGAGGATACACGCATGCATGAACAAACGTTTTCTTGTTTTGACGACACTAAAAACCAACTTCTGACGCACCCCAAAGGAATGCCCGCAACTAAGCCTGATACCAGAAACAGTATTGAACATCTCCTGCCTGACGCGCTTGCGGTATATACCATGATTCTGCAGTCGGAAGACGCTTCTCTGGATATGAAGTTCAAAGCGGCAAAAGCCATAATTGACATTTCTTCAGCGAACAATAAGAAATCCGCACCGGATCAGGATACGCCGTATTCCATAGTCACATCAATGTCACTGGATGAACTGACCGCATTGCGAGCGGAAGTACAGGGCATCATTTTACGCAGGAATAAAAATCAACCCCGGCAAAATGGCTGAACTATTCTTTCTTTTTCGTTATCATAATGATAAGTTAATTTATAACATCGGAGCGATAAAAAAATCACAAAAGGCTGTCATTGCTGATGACAGCTTAAACGAGAAACTTAGAAATTTTTCAGCGCTCCAACCTACTAGACAAAACAACGAATACATAAATATGAAGCTGACTATTGTAATTTTCACGATTCTTATCGCCGCGGGTATAACAATGACACGCACACATTGCTATTACACTGGAAAAAAATCAGGACACTTTGACGGAACAAAGTTTTTCAATCCATGGAACAGAGACGAAAAATCATTTTTTGATGTGCTCAAGTGGAAATTCACGCGCGATGAAGAACCGTGGCCCGATACGATAAGTTCATTCCCCAAACACCATCCCCAGGAATCCGTTGACAGCGGACACTGGCGAGCATCTTTCGTAACCCACGCAACCGTATTGCTCCAGACAGGTAAAGTCAATATCCTGACCGACCCAATCTGGTCGGAACGCGCCAGCCCGATGCAATGGGCAGGCCCAAAACGCACCCACGAACCGGGCATTGATTTCGATCATCTGCCGGCAGTTGATATAGTTTTAATCAGCCACAGCCATTATGACCATCTCGACATACCGACACTCAGGAAACTGCGGGATCGGTTTAATCCTGAAATTTATTGCGGGCTGGGGCTTGATGCCTATTTGAAAAAGTATGGCATACCCGCTGTGGCTATGGACTGGAAACAATCGGTCAACACGCACGGCATTACCATCACGTTTCAGCCCGTTCAGCACTGGTCAGGGCGCACCCTGTTTGACCGCAACAAAACGTTATGGGGCGGATTTGTGATCGAGAGCCCGGCAGGTACTGTCTTTTTCGCAGGAGATACCGGCTATATGGATTTTAAACCGCTCGCTCAGCAATATGGCGCTTTCGCACTTGCCCTGCTCCCCATTGGCGCATATGAACCGAGATGGTTTATGAAATACTCGCATATGAACCCTGAAGAAGCGGTACAGGCACATCTTGACCTGAACGCGAAATATTCCATGGCAATTCATTTCCGTACATTTCAACTGTCGGACGAAGCCATCGGACGTCCGGAGAAAGATATGGAAACAGCGCTTAAAAAATTATCTGTTTCGAATCAGCGCTTTATAATCCCTGTGCCCGGAGAATCATTGCTGATACCATCTGACGATCTGGCGAAACAGAAAGAAATCGAATAAAGACACTCGTATGTTTTATTATGCGGAAAAGAAACTGATCACGAAGATTTCCTGCGCAGAACTAAACTTTTGAACGGAAAATACAATGACGGGTACACGAGCCCGGCAAGCAGTAATCCTACAATTATACCGCCGATCAGCAAGGGAATATACATCTCGTTGAAAGAGCTCAAATTCAGTTGCGTAATAAACTCTTCCAGCGGGTTAGTTTCCTTCGCAGGCAGAACCATAGACCCGGTCTTCAGGCTCGCCCATGCAACTACTGGCATAAAAGGAGGCAAAGAGACCGCTGTTCCAAGCAAAACAGCCGCTTTGTTTATGCGGGGAATCAATAAAACAATCACCAGCGCAATTACCGTATGCAGTCCGTACAACGGCGTGCACCCGATGAATACACCTATTGACCCGCCCAGCGCGATTTGATGAGGCGAACTATTTTTCCGTAACAGAGAAATAATCAGCCGCCCCACTTTTGTTATTTTCATTATACCTTCCTTATTTGAATAACTCTCTTACATGGTGTCTTAAGCAAAATACATTCCTGAATCAATGGTGCCATTATCATTTAAACAAATATAAACGATTTCATATAACAGACCACATTGCCGTGCACATTGTTTAAATTTAAAACCCTTTGGCTGTCAATCATCATTTAAAGAAATATCCCGCCGCCGGTATTGCCTGCCTCTGTTCCGGTCAGGTTTGCGCCGGGCACGGGCCTGTACGTCACTTTTCTCATCAAGCAGATGACGGTAACTGTACACTCTTTCAACGGTGATCATCCCGTTTTCCACCGCGTCCTTGACCGCGCATCCGGGCTCGGAATCATGCCTGCACCCTCTGAACCGGCATGAAAGGGCTATCTCTTCAATATCCGTAAACTCCTCGTGAAAACCGTGTTCAGCATCCCACAAGTGGAGTTCCCGCATACCCGGCGTATCCAGCATCAATCCTCCTTTTCCAAGAAGGAACAGTTCCTTGTTCGTCGTTGTATGCCGCCCGCGCGAATCACTCTCACGGACTTCAGCAACCTGCTGCACTTCCTCACCAAGCAGATTATTTAGTATGGTCGACTTGCCGACGCCCGAAGACCCTATAAGCGCAATAGTCCTCCCCGGAGCGATATATGCATCAAATTGTTCATACCCTCTCAACGTGATCGAACAGATCGCGTGCACAGGCACTTGAACCGCAACCCTCTGCGCAGAAGCTACACACATTTCAATATCGTCACATAAATCCGTTTTGTTGAGTATTACTACAGACTCCGCCCCGCTCTGCTTGCTCATCACCAGATACCGCTCAAGCCGGCGCAGGTTAAAATCTCCGTCCAGCCCCTGCACAATAAACACCGTATCGATATTCGCTCCGACAACCTGCTCATCGGAACCCGATTCCACTATATGTCGCGAAAACTTTGTGCGCCGGGGAAGAAGCGCTTTTATCATCACCTGATCGACGCCGGACGGACTGCTGACAACAACCCAGTCCCCGGCAGTCGGGTAATCGGAATGCGATTTCGCCTGATGACGCATAGAACCCGACACACGAGCGGAAAACTCACCCCACCCGGTTATGACGTGATATATCTTCTCGTATTCGGCAAGAACACGGGCAGGATACACATCCTTTCCCGCAAATTCGCTGAAACTCTCTTCAAAGAAACCGCACCATCCATATCTGGTTAATTCAATCACGCCTGCTGTCTGTCTCCCTAAAAACTTGTTGCGATCTTCATTAAGGACTTCTCCAGAATTCAGAGTATAAAGTATTTTTACGTATTTGTCGATACATTTAAGGTTACAAACACTGAAATTCGAGCAGGAATAACGTTAATGCCGAATACATTGCACCCTGCAATACAAAGAGAGGCGGTACGCCGCAGATATGCCCAACTCGGGTTTACCGTATTAGACCTGCTTATATGTCTCGCCACATTAGCAGTGGTGTCCTGCATTATTCTTATCGGCGGAGCACGGCTGAAATCGTTTTCTCAGGCGACACTCTGCGAAACCAATATTCGCCAAGTCATGCACGCGGCGGAAATGTACAACAGCGACCACCGCCAATACCCTTTCGGATATCCCTACGCCACATTGCATAACACGCTTGAGTCATATATTACATATGACCGGACGTTCCTGTGCCCGGCGGATAAGGGAGAACTATACGACAGCTATACCTTGTTCTACACCGGCGCGGCGGATGATACGGACGAGCATCGTTATGTTTTCGGTTGTCCCCGTCATTCGCGGTTTAAAAAAAGTATTGCCCTCTTCGCGTCAACCGATTCCGCATCATGTAAAACCGCACCATTAAGCGCGAATACCGGAATTACTAATATCGGTTCAGTAATCCACGGCAAAATAACGTTTCCCGACGGTTCGCACGCTGATTTCGGCGACAATCAGGGAATCATCATTCAGTCGCTGTTTACCCCTGAAGAAAGGAATTATGTTGTTATCCGTCTGACAGAACCAGGGTCAACGCCGATCACAATAAAAGCAGGCGAATACATATTCGTTGATATCGCGCTGGATTGCGCGGTTATTCACGTCCATGACGGAGAAATAAGCATGTTCCCTGAACCCGGCGACGGCAAAACTATATGGACAATTACCGCTGACCGGGGCAGAGGAATAATTATCCCGACCTATGCGCTTTTGCATGAGGAAAATGCAATATCCATTATCCCCCAGCGTATACGGAATCTGCCTGAAGGAACGACTATTTCCCTCGCACGAAAGGATACGCCGCACGTTACCGCTGATATTCAGCGGCTGTTGGGATCTCTTGCCGCAAAATCACCGGCGTTGAAGGAGTCATCAACAGAACGAAAAATAGCTGTTAATCTTGCACACTGGCTGGAAAACGAATACGGATATGTTTCCGATAAGTAAAACCAGCTCGTTAATACACGAGGTCGTACATCCGTATATCAGGCGGCACAAGCAACAATTCCTGAAAAATACGCGCCGCACGATAGAAATGATCTGTTTGCATGTGTGCGTCGAGCGCACGGCGGTCTGACCACTCCTCAATGATGACAAAATTGTTTTTCTGTTCGCCATTCTGATAAAGCTTATAGTCCCTGCATCCGTGTTCCTGCCGTGTATTTTCAATCAAATCCATTAACGCAGGGGTAAGATCGTTTATTCTGTCGTGAACACAGGTTAGTTGTACCACCACAGTTATCATGTAATGCTCCTTATATCAAGATGCCAGTTCACCTACATATGTACAGGGCATTATACATGCCGGACATGTGTATGTCACAAAAAAAATGAATTGCGGCTCACTTTATGTAAGCTCAAAACCATAAAAAACTGTTGTTTTATGGTACATAAAATGCTTAATTTCTGGCGAATATAATATAAACCCTTTTTTTTTGAACACAAAAGGGATACTATATATCTTAACATTAGGCTTTCCGTACATTTATTTTTGGAGTTTACAAGTTTCTATGGATACACCGGTTACACCATTTTTTCAGGACGCGTGTTCCATCCTGAAAGGGGCATTTGATTGCCTTAACGATTTTATAGGAATACTTGACAACAAAGCGCATGTAGTTCTCGCTAACAATGCGTGGGAAGAGTTTGTCCGTGAACTGCGTACCACGCCTACGCCTGCCTGCGGCTGTGAGGATGTTTCATCTCCGATGCAAATATCGTTTGCCCATCTCATCAATACGCCAATCGGGATGTGTGTGCACAGAAACGAGGATATATTCGGCAATGTCATCGATGTCATAAAAGGGCGCAAACCGGAATTTTTCGCTGAGGTAAACTGCTGTCGGTTTGACCGCCAGAGATGGTTTCTCCTCCATATGGCGCCGCTGGACACGTCTCATGCATTTTTCCTGATGCACATAAAGGAAGTTACCAGTTACCGCACAGCAGAGCAAAATGTAAAGAAGCTGAACGAGTTCCTGCAGATTATACTCAATTCACTGCCGCACCCTTTTTATGTAATTGATGTAAACGACTATACCATAAAACTGGCGAACGAAGCGGCAAAACAAGCTGGTATTGAAGAAGATATGCTCTGTTATCATGCAACGCACTCAGCAAGTCATCCCTGCGAATCCGACGTTCACCCCTGCCCCCTGAAGAAGATACTTGAGACGAAGAAATCCATCAGGGTGGAACATGTCCATAAAGACAACAAAGGCAACGAACGGGTGGTTGAGGTCAACGCTCATCCTATTTTTGACGATAAGGGCAATGTCATTCAGTTTATAGAATACACCATTGATATTACTCAACGCAAACAAGCTGAAGAGAATGTTCGGCAGAAAACCATCGAGCTCGAACGCTCCAATAAAGAGCTTCAAATGTTTGCTTCTACCGTTTCACATGACCTGAAACAGCCCCTCACATCTGTGGCAGGGTACCTTGAACTGATCGAAAGTGAAATGAACAGAACCAGAGGCGAGAACCTTCAGGTGTTCATGAAAAATGCACAGGCTGTCACCCGCCGTATGTGCGGATTGATTGACGACCTGCTGGAATATTCAAAAATCCGCAAGGAATCAATACCGATGGAATCCGTTGATTCCAATGAAATAGTCAAAAACGCTATTGCCAATCTTCATTCCGTGATAAAATCGCAGAAAGCCCGCGTCAAATGCGGGGAACTCCCTGTTGTCTGGGGTAACGCCATGTTACTGGAACGCCTCTTTCAGAATCTGATCGGAAACGCCATAAAATTCCAGGCGCAGGGTACCGTACCTCATATAAAAATCACCGCTGAAACTAATGCAAACTCATGGGTTTTCTCAGTCAGCGATAATGGAATCGGTATTGAAAAAGAGTACCTGAGACAGATATTTGATGTTTTCAAACGCCTGCACAGTAATGTTCATTACAGCGGTCACGGCATCGGCCTCGCGGCGTGCAAACGTATTGTCGAGTGCCATGACGGCTCCATATGGGTTGAATCAGAACAGGGAAAAGGCTCAACTTTCTTCTTTACGATACCCGTTAACAACAAATTACGTTCGGAGCACGCTGATTGAGCACGCTGACTATTATCCTTATCGCTATCGGGCTTGCCATGGACGCTTTCGCTGTTTCCATCACGGAAGGAGTGAAAATACGGTGTCTGGGCCTCCGTGCGCCGCTAATAATTGCCTTCTTATTCGGACTTTTTCAGGCAGTCATGCCTGTTATCGGCTGGATAGCAGGCATGGGGCTCGTTAATTTCATATCTGCGTTCGCGCACTGGGTAGTATGCGGCATACTCTGTTTTATCGGCGCAAAAATGATGTTCGAGTCCGGAGCGCTAAAACAACGGGAATGCCGGAAATCATGCCCGTGTTCCCTCATCTATGTGCTCGCTATCGCTACCAGCTTAGATGCCTTAGCCGTCGGCATAAGCATGTCACTGCTGAACGTCAGCATAATCAAACCGGCTCTTTTTATTGGCGCTGTTACCTTTATACTCTCTTTCCTCGGTGTGATGATTGGTATCAGGACGCGCAATTTATATGCTGACAGAATAGAAATAATTGGCGGGATAATCCTTATCGGCATAGGCATTAAAATACTGCTTCAAAACATCTTATGATATAACCGCAATTTTACTGCTCCTCTTGTTTGACATTTCGCTTACCGGGTGTTATAATTATTTTTATAGAATTAAAGCGATTCTCATCTTTGATTTTTTTCATCTGTGATTGCTATTTAAACCCCCACACACCGTCCCGGATTGGAATTAATCCGGGACATTTTTTTAACAGAAACAACGATTTATTCTGGTTTTTAGAATTTACAATAATGACACTATGAATATCAGAACTATAATAGACACACTGCAATCATTATCAAATCAGGACAATATCGCGGGAATGGCGCGGTTCGGTGTTTGCCCAGCCCATACCTTTGGGATCAGCAGGCCGGATCTTCGGCGTTTTGCCAAATCGCTCACCCGTGGACACGAGCTTGCCTTACAGCTCTGGGAAACCGGTATCCATGATGCCCGTATTCTGGCGTGTTACGTTGATATCCATCAACT
>QZJZ01000088.1 GCA_003599815.1 Candidatus Auribacter fodinae | reverse complement strand
GGACTCTTTACTCTTGTCTTCGGGCCGCTGGCTGACAGGTTTGGCAAAGCCAAGGTAATAAACATTGCCGCTTTTGTCACCGCGATCTTCAGTTGTCTTGGTGCTGTCGCCTTTGACCTAACGTCATTGTCTATTATTCGTGCGGTGAATGGAGCCTTCGCCGCTGCCATTATCCCGGTCACGATGTCTCTTGTTGGAGATGCCTACGGTCATGACCCGAAAGAGGCCCAGAACGCTCTGGGTAGAGTCTTTGGCATGATGTTCCTGGGAGGCGCATCTGCTACCGCAATCGCCGGAGCGCTTTCCTTCTTTGGCTCCTGGCGACTGGTTTACCTCGTTTACGGCATTGCTGAACTGGCTTGCCTATCATTATATTCTGGTACCTCTGCATCTTGAGTTTTTTAGGTTTATTCTGTTCATTATTACGATAGCCGCCTTTGTGCAGTTCGTTGAGATGGCAATCGAACGGTATTCTCCCCTGCTGTACACCAATCTGGGGATTTTTCTGCCTCTTATTACCGTAAACTGCGCTATTCTCGGCGCGTCATTGTTCATGGTCATCAGAGACTATTCACTTATTACAACTGTCGGGTATGGATTAGGAAGCGGACTCGGATGGATGCTCGCTATCGTGGCAATGGCAGGAATACGGCAACGGCTCAACAACTCACGAATACCAAAAGGGTTGCAGGGGCCGGGGATTACACTTATTGTAGCCGGGCTCATGGCTCTGGCTTTTATTGGTTTTTCCGGTGTTTTACAATAAAAGGTACTTAAAGGCAATTATATGGGTTTAACGCTTGTATCCATTTTTATAGTAAGCTCATTCAGCGCGGTACTTGCGGCAATACTTGTTATCGCTGAACGAGTTATCGCCAATTATGGCGAATGCACCATTACCATCAATAAAGATAAGCACATTACCCTTAAAGGCGGTTGTTCGCTCCTTGAAGCCTTAACCTCGGAAAAAATCTTTATTCCCAGTGCCTGCGGCGGAAAAGGAACTTGCGGGTATTGCAAAGTAACGGTCAACGAGGGCGCGGGACAACTCTTGCCCACTGAAGAACCTTATCTGTCACCTGAAGAGCGAAAAAATAACGTGCGGCTCTCATGTCAGGTGAAAGTACGCAATGACATGGATATATCCATCCCTGAAGAACTACTGTCCGTACGCGAGTATTCTTGTGAGCTTGTTGACATCAAAGACCTCACATATGACATAAAACAGTTCCGCATGAAGCTGATTGAACCGGCGGATATGTCATTTATTCCGGGCCAGTATCTTCAGCTTTTCACACCAAAATATGACGGGAATACAGAAGAAGTATACCGGGCTTACTCAATTTCATCAGACCCTAAGGATAAAGGATATGCGGAAACAATTATTCGTCTCGTCCCCGGCGGTATATGCACTACCTATTATTTTCAGTATATGAAAAAAGGAAATAAAGTCAAACTGAACGGCCCATATGGTGAATTCCGCATGTCAAATACCAACGCGAAAATGATTTGCATCGCAGGCGGGTCGGGTATGGCGCCGATAAAATGTATCCTGCATCATATGAAGAATACCGGTTCAACACGCGAGGCTGTATACTATTTCGGAGGCAATACGGAAAAAGACCTTTTCCTTTTAGACGAAATGAAACAGTTTGAAAAAGACCTCGCCAATTTCTCATTTGTCCCTGTTGTAGCGAAACCTGAACAAGGCTGGAACGGAGAAAAAGGACTGGTAACCGAAGCTGTGTTACGTAACGAAAAAGATTTATCGAAAGCGGAAGCATACTTATGCGGGAGCCCGGGCATGATTGACGCGTCTATCGTTGTTTTGAAAAATCTGGGTATGCCCGAAGCAAATATTTTCTATGATAAGTTTTCCTGATAACAAGAGTGCATCAACCTTTTGCCGAATGGTGACATAATGAAAAGATCGCCCCAAACTCAGAAACTGGAAGATTTTCTTCATTCATCAAAACTCGTAGCAGGCGGTTTTTTAGGGACTGATACCCGCCCGCTCGCTGAAATAATCGACGCTGATCTTTCAACACTGGAACAGCTCGGCTACACCACAGGCCAGATCGCCGACCGTCTTGCGGAAATCAGCGATAAAGCAAAAGAAGGGCTTGGCACACGCGTAAAAATCAGCGACGCTCTGGAAGCGGTAACGCAGGAAAACCGGGGCGTGCTTGTATGCCCATGGCCGCATGAAGGACATACCACAAAAACAGTGACAACCTTATATCACCTGCCGTCCGGAGACTCAATACAATGGGCGGATATGTGCATTCACCTTATCCGCGAACACGGTTTTTTTCAGGGACATGGATCAGTTTTCCGCATCGACCCGGAAAAGCTGGTGAAAATCATTTTCTCGTAAAATTCAGGCATCTTTTTCGCCTTAAATCTTTCGTTTTATCTAACTTCTTAAAGCTGTTATACTTTGCTCGCCTGATCCAATTATTCGCTTGACAATTCATGTATATTGAACATAATATGCACTAATTTTTTAATTATTATATTTTACGATTTCTATGGATAAACACAACTAACCGAACATACCACACAACTCAACAACAGAAAAGGGGTTCTCAATGAGGAAAAACCAGATTGCAACACTGCTTTTGTCATTGATGACTGTCGCGGCGTCACCAGTTATGGCGCAGACAGAACATTCAACAGTGCCTATTCCGCTCGCATGGTGGATCGCGCCGATCAGCTCGATACTGGCGCTGGTCTTTGCTTTTATTTTTTATAAAGGCATGATGCAGAAAAGTGAAGGTACGGACACAATGAAAGAAATCGCTCAGTATGTCCGCGAAGGCGCAATGGCGTATCTGAGACAGCAGTACAAAGTCGTTTTTATTTTCTTTATCGTTGCTTTTATTATGTTTATAGTCATGTCATTTGTGCTTGGCGTCCAGTCCAGAATGGTGCCTTTCGCGTTTATCACCGGTGGTTTTTTCTCAGGGTTGGCTGGTTTTCTCGGCATGAGAACAGCAACTAACGCATCAGCTCGTACCGCAAACGGCGCGAAACAGTCTCTTAATCAGGGATTGCAGGTAGCATTTCGTTCAGGAGCTGTCATGGGGCTGGTTGTTGTCGGGCTTGGACTTCTCGATATATGCATCTGGTTTCTGATTCTGTACGTCCTTGCTCCTAAACTCGGTTTTGAATACACGCTTACAGAAATCACTGTTACAATGCTCTGCTTCGGTATGGGCGCTTCATCTCAGGCGCTGTTCGCCAGGGTCGGCGGCGGTATATTTACCAAAGCCGCTGATGTCGGAGCTGACCTTGTCGGTAAAGTCGAAGCTGGTATACCTGAAGACGATCCGCGTAACCCTGCTACCATCGCAGATAATGTCGGCGATAACGTCGGCGACGTTGCAGGCATGGGCGCTGACCTGTACGAATCGTACTGCGGGTCGATTCTGGCTACTGCCGCTTTAGGCGCCGCGGCGTTCGGCACGCTCGCACAACGCTTGAACGCGGTCATCCTGCCGATGGTCATAGCCGGGCTTGGCGTTATTTTCTCAATTGTCGGTATATATATGGTTCGCACCAAAGAAAACGCAACCCAGAAAAACCTGCTGAACTCACTTTTAACAGGCGTGGTTATCAGCTCTATTCTGATTATCGTCTGTTCCATTCCGCTGGTAAAATGGTTCCTGCCGGATAATTTCGGGATATTCTGGTCAATCCTTACCGGGCTTCTTGCCGGTATCATTATCGGTCAGTCAACCGAATACTACACGTCAGCGGATTACAGCCCAACCAAAAATCTGGCGAAACAGACAGAAACAGGCCCTGCCACTACAATTATCGCGGGTGTGGCTGTCGGTATGCTCTCAACCGGTATTCCTGTGGTGACAATCGGTCTTGGCATGATTTTAAGCTACGCGTTCGCAGGCGGGTTTGCTGACCCAAGCATGGGCTTATACGGTATAGCGATTGCTTCAGTCGGTATGCTCAGCACACTCGGAATTACGCTGGCGACAGACGCGTACGGCCCGATCGCTGATAACGCGGGCGGCAACGCTGAAATGAGCGGATTAGGCAAAGAAGTGCGTGCCAGAACGGATGCTCTTGACTCACTCGGTAACACGACTGCCGCGACAGGCAAAGGATTCGCGATCGGTTCCGCCGCTTTAACCGCGCTTGCTCTTCTCGCCGCGTATATTGAAGAAATTCGTATTGGTCTCGAACGTATGGGAGAACGTGTTATTACCGTATCAGGAGATGTACTGGCAGTAACGCACGCCGCCGCCAAAGCAACCGGAAACAAACTGGCTTCACTCAGCGATTTCATGACATATTATGATGTCACCCTGATGAACCCGAAAGTTCTTGTCGGTATGTTCCTCGGCGCGATGATGGCATTTGTATTCTGCGCCTTGACGATACAGGCAGTGGGACGTGCCGCAGGTAAAATGGTGGAAGAAGTTCGCCGCCAGTTCAAAACCAAACCGGGCATCATGAAAGGCACGGAAAAACCTGATTACGCGGCATGCGTTATGATCTCAACCAAAGGCGCTCAGCGCGAAATGCTCTTCCCGTCTCTTCTGGCGATCATCGTTCCGGTTCTCGTCGGGCTGGTGCTTGGCGTATCCGGCGTAATGGGACTGCTGGCAGGCGGTTTATCCGCAGGATTTGTGCTGGCTGTCATGCTGAACAATTCCGGCGGGTCATGGGATAACGCGAAAAAATATATCGAAACCGGGGCTCATGGCGGCAAAGGTTCAGCCTGCCACAAAGCCGGTGTGGTTGGCGATACTGTCGGTGACCCGTTCAAAGATACAGCCGGCCCGTCATTAAACATTCTGATCAAACTGATGAGTATGGTCAGCGTTGTTGTTGCCGGTGTGACGGTAAAATATTCACCGATGATTATGGAATTTCTTAAAATCAATTAATAGTTGAGGCCCGATGAGGGTAACTTTTTTAGGGACCGGCACATCATACGGCATACCAATGATTGGTTGCGACTGTGAGGTGTGCCGGTCGTTTTCTTCTTATAACAAGCGATTGCGCAGTTCTATCCTTGTATCGTACAACGGCAGGAATGTCCTGATCGATACCACGCCCGACCTGCGTTATCAGATGCTCCGGTGCGGCGAGCGTCATATCGACGCCGTTCTGTTTACCCATTTTCATGCAGATCATCTTTTCGGGCTTGATGATGTGCGGATATTCAACCATATACAGAAATCATCCATCCCCTGCTACGGCAACGCTCAGACAGTTGACGTGATACAACGCGCCTTTGATTATATCTTCAATCCTGATACGCCGAAAGGCGGCGGACTGCCGAAACTCGAGTTATACGAAATGAACGGGCACATTGACCTTTTTGGCGAACAGGTTGTGCCAATTGAGGTACTGCACGGCTCCGTACCGATTCTCGGTTTCAAATGGGATAATTTCGCGTATATAACGGATTGCAGTGACATGCCGGATCAGGCGGTTGAGGTTCTGCGCGGCATTGATACGCTGGTACTGAATGGACTGCGGTATCGTCCTCACAGCACGCATTTTTCCATAGAGCAGGCTTGTACCCTGATAACAGAGCGAATCAAGCCGAAACGGGCGTACCTGACTCATATCAGCCACGATGTCGATCATGACAACATTCAGGTTACATTACCTGACAACGTGTCGCTCGCCTATGACGAGCTGGTGCTTGATATTTAGAACGCAAACAATAATTATGTCATTGCGAAGCCCCGAAGGGGCTGTGGCAATCTCCTCCACTGCAAAATATTATTAATCTTGTACGGACAGGGCACCGACCTGTCCATAGGCGTGCGATTGTATTTTATCCAGATCCCCTGACATGAGCAAACCTGCCTGAATCCGCAAAGCTCAGACATCTCGCCGCTACGCATCACAGGGAAAACACTACTCTACAGCCCGATATCAAATGTCCATTGAGCATCACAGCACACAGAGACGGGCAGGTCAGTGCCCTGCCCCTACAATTATTATGTAACTTTTACAGTGATGACGGCTTAAAAGAGCAACTTAAAAAAACTTATCAGCACTCCAATTTGCATGCGATGAAAAGTCAAAAAGAGACTGTCATTGCGAAGCCCCGAATGGGCTGTGGCAATCTCCTCCGCCGGAAAATGTTACACGATGAGATCACCACGTCGCTTCGCTCCTCGTGATGACATCTTAAAAAAACTTTTTCTGCACTCCAATTTGCATGCGATGAAAAGTCAAAAAGAGACTGTCATTGCGAAGCCCCGAAGGGGCTGTGGCAATCTCCTCAGCCGGAAAACGTTGCACGATGAGATCACCACGTCGCTGACGCTCCTCGTGATGACATCTTAAAAAAACTTTTCAGCACTCCCAATTTTGCTTTTATGACACCAATCCTAACTTTTTAACATATTCTGCTTGACCATTTCGCGTGTCAGGGCATATAATTACGAAAAATTTGAGTGGGGGATTAGCTCAACTGGGAGAGCGCCACGCTGGCAGTGTGGAGGTCAGCGGTTCGAGCCCGCTATCCTCCACCATTTTTATTTCAGGACGAATTTTTGTATCGTCGGACGAAAAATTAAAAGTTTAGATTGTTAGCCTCAAGCTCACTTCGTAATTACGGAGTGAGCTTTTTTTGTTTACGGAAATAGGGGTTGTTTTGTATATTGAAATATAACGCAATATATACAAAAAGGCTACTTGAGGGCTCACCTCATAAGTTTCTATCATCAAACAGGAGTTCATATTGAATAATGATAGACCATACCATTCCCACTGTGACCTAACAACTGGTCTAGGAAACGAAATAATTATTAGCGATTACCTTATTTTTTGGATAGATATGCTTGGACAAGGACATGCATTACATTCTTTTGATAAGCCATTGGATATTTTGCTTAATGATAATGTTGAAGAGTTTAAAACGAATCTTAAAACAACTTTTTTTAGGATCGAAATGTTTCGAAATATAATTAGACAGGTATTACAAGCGTTTAATGAAACATACAAAAAAGAGTTACCAGGTATCCCTATCCCTGAAATTAGTCATAAATTCTTTTCAGACAGTGCAATTTTAAAAATACCCTTTATCATAACAAAAAATGAATCTAAAAATATCCCGCTAAGTGATCTAGTGTTACGATTCCTATATTCTTTGTATGGAATGACAACTATTATTTCCACGACAATATTAGCTTGCTTTTCAGTAGGGTTTTCTGTTCGTGGTGCGATAGGATTTGGAATTTGCGCAGAATTGAATCATGAAACCAACGACATTTACGGAACCGGATTGGCAGATGCATACCACTATGAATATAATTATGCGGATTATCCTCGAATAGTAGCAACATCCAATTTAAACAACGCCATTGGATATTACTGTGATTTTTATAATAAGCATCAAAACTTTTTTAATAAAAATCAAAAGAAAATTTTAAAGTTTATCATAGATTATTTTAAGAAAATCTTTATACAAGATTATGATGGAATCATTATCTTATCTTACTTTAATGTCTTAAAAGAGCAAAAAATGGCTGAAGATATCAAAGAAGACATAATACAAGCATATCAATTTATTGAGGAACAAATTAAAAAATTTAGAAACGACATTAAGATAAGAAGCAAATACTGTAAATTAAAGAATTATTTTTTAAACCACATAAAGCTTATTCATGATCCTGAAGGAAAAATAATAGATGTAACATTAATTTAGAATATTATGCTTTTCTCTGTTATGAAAAAATCCTAGTGTTAATAGCAGTAACAAAGGATTTATATGGAAACAATTTATATTGATGAATCAGGTTATACCGGCCATGATTTGTTAAATCCACACCAACCAATACAAGCAGTTTCATCATTAAGAATAGATGAAAATACTGCCTACAAACTTATAGATCAATTTTTCCCAACTCGAAAAACAAATGAGCTTAAACATATAAAACTTTCAAGAAGAAAAACCAACCACAAAAGCCTTCTTGAATTACAAAAAATCATACTGAATAACTATTTAGGAATTACATTTTTAAGTGATAAACGATATCTTCTTATATTGCAATTTCTAAATGATTGTATTGAACCATCTTATCATGCGCAAGGATTTAATTTTTACAGAGATGGGCATAACTCTGCTCTTGCTTCTCTAATTTATTATACAGGAGTGGCATATTGGGGCAAAAGAAATTTCGAAGAGCTTTTAACTTTCTATCAGAGGGCTTCGAGATATAAAGATGATAAGACACTTCATACGTTGCTTCTTAAAATTCGGTTCTTAAATGTGATGCAGAATGACTTATCACATGACGTTTTTCTTCTTTTTGATGAATCTGAATGCATAAACGAAATTAAAAAAAACAACTTCGATACTGACATATCTTTTTCTACGTTAATAGCTTTAATAAGTCATCTGGAAAAATTTATGGCTGAAGAATATTTGATTATACACGATACGTCTAAAAATTTACAAAAATTTCATAAGGAGATAGAGTTTATAATAAATATAAAAAAAGAAAAATCCTTCAAAATTACTCAACAAACGAAATTGACATATCCTTTAAAGGTAAAAAATGTTGTGCAACGAGACTCGACGTCCTGTTATGGTCTTCAATTAGCTGATATATTAGTTGGTGGCGCTGTGGAGTTTACTATGGCAGAACGAGGGTTAATTCCTAAAACTGATTACAATCAAGAAATTATTAGCCTTTACAATGACTCAAATTGTCTTTGTTTGGTGCCTAGTCTTGATTTCGAGGAACAACGTGAATATCAGAGAGAGAACCAATCATCAGAATTTATTGATTTCATAGCTCAACAAAAAAGATTGCAGAAAGATAAAGACAATACGTTTTGAGCCCAATTTAAGATAGCGTGTTCAACTTTTTGACATTTGAGAAAACCGTTTTACACTAACTGTGCAAATAACATAAAGAGCTTTTTTATTTACGGAAATAATTACATTTTGTATATTAAAAACAAAGCTAAATACAGAAAATAAGGTGCTATTATTTCTTTTTTACTCTTAATTTTATAGAGAGACACTATGGACAAAAATCTAAGAAATATCTTGTGTAAATTTATGAAAAAATCCGAAAAAATGGATCTGGAAACCGCAGCGTCTAGTTTTGTTGAGCTTGGGCCTGTTATACCGGCTTTATCTGGCTTTGACAATCAAATTTTTTTGGTCGGCGTGGCACTGGGAAAACACATATCTTGCTCTATCTAAAAGAAACACTGAAAAAAAACAAGATATTACCGTTTACATAGATCTTCGGAATATTGGTTCAACTGGTGGACTTTATTCAGATGAAAGCATTCCGTTTGCCGAACGAGGTACCCGCCTTTTAATGGATACACTAGCAGCAGTTCATGATGAGATTCTAAGTGAAGCGACTGAACCACAAACAAATCTAGATCTTTCTTTACTTGCTAAACCGCTAAATGATCTCGCCAACGCAATAACAGAAGTAACAATAACTTCATCAACGATTGATCAAGAAACTGCAGAAGATTTATCTTCAAGCAGATCCCAGAATGAGTCTTGTCGAGCAAATCTTTCAATTTGAAACATTCGGGACACATCCCAATTTTTAAAATGGCGGCGGAGATAAAAAAGGGCGTTGAGATATCCACTTTTCCGTTGTCGTTAGATGAAATTTGAACAGGATACTTAAATTTATCTTGTTCAATCGGCTGTTCAGTAATACAATAAGGGTTAATAGTTATTATGTAACCTTTTGTGATCTGATATCTACTACTCACTCCAGAAATTGCTATACTATCTTCTGTGGCAGTTCATATTAGTTCATCTTAAGAAATATCGGAATTGCCTAAACATTCTGAATACTAATATCTATAACGATGAAATCGAGCAAAATTCGACAAAACCTAACATAACATTGTTTGAACGTTAACGCTTGGAACACAGATGATTAAGGAATTAAAACCGCTCTGTATTGGCGATATAGAAATCAAAGTCCCGATTATTCAGGGAGCTATGGGTGTAAAAATTTCTACTGCTCCTCTGGTAGCCGCTGTTGCAAATTACGGCGGAGCAGGTACCATCGCAAGTGTCGGCCTTGCGTACGGCACAAAAGAGAAAAATATCGACTATATAAAAATTTCCGCTGAGAGTATGAAAAGTGAAATCAAAAAAACCAGAGAATTAACAGATGGTGTTTTTGGAGTCAATGTGTTATTTGCTCTCAGCCATTATGATGAACTCGTTCGAGCGGCGGCAGAAGAAAAAGTCGATTTTATTGTTTCAGGCGCGGGCCTGCCGTTAAAATTACCGGAACTTGTAGAAAATACATCTACCAAGATCATACCCATCGTCTCTTCGGACAGAGCGGCAAATATTATCCTCAAAACATGGAAAAGACGATATAACCGTTTTCCTGACGCAATTATCATTGAAGGGCCTTTTGCCGGAGGGCATATCGGTTTTAGCGAAGCAGAGTTAGAAAATGCGTATGAAACTCAACTTGAAGATATAGTCGTTGATGTGCTGAAAATTGTCAGGGAATATGAAACGGATTATAAAATATCCATTCCTGTTATTGCGGCAGGTGGAATATTCGATGGTAAAGACATAGCCAGATTTTTAAATTTAGGCGCACAAGGCGTACAAATGGCTACCCGATTCGTAGCCACTGATGAATGTGCTGTAACGAGTAAGTTCAAAGAGTTATATATTAAAGCATCCATTGATGACGTACATATCATAAAAAGTCCTGTCGGCATGCCTGGACGGGTTATAAAAACAGACTTTATTGATAAAATACAATCGTCTCCACAGAGATTTATATGCGACTACCAATGCCTCAAAACATGTAACCCTAAAACGTCTCCTTATTGTATTGCGAAAGCGCTATGTAACGCTTTGGATGCTGATTTTGACAACGCTGTGGTTTTTGCGGGAAGAAATGTTTATAAAATTAAAGAAATTATCCCGGTTAATGTACTTATGGATTCTCTTGTTAAGGATACGATTCAGGAACTAAATAGTAATTAAAAACTAGAATGACATTATAACGGATACTTCCGGCGTACAAGCTGGATCACCCGGTCAAGTTCCTGCAGAAAGTTTGATCGGTCTTTATTCTGAAACGGCGGAGGGCCTCCGGTCATTTCTCCCATATCGCGCAAATCTGACATCACAGCGCGAGTTGCAACCGCATTGCCAATATTATTTTCAGTAAATGATTTTCCGGTTATTCCAATCACATACGCTTCTTTTTTCAAACAACGGCTGGCGAGCAAAATATCCGCTGTGATAACAATGTCATGCGGCGTCAGATGGTCGACAATCCAATCGTCAGCCTCATCAAGATTGCCGCCGACAACTTCAAGTGTGATCCACGATTTTTCCGGCACCTGCATCCATGTATTGGAAACCAGTGTCACAGAAAGGTTATACCGTTCCGCGACACGATACACTTCACGCTTAACAGGACACGCGTCAGCATCAACATAAATATTTAGCATAACGAACTCCAGATACTATGAGTCAAAACCCTAATTTAGGGTTGGTGAAAAAGTTTCTTAATTGCTCTTTTAAAATGTCATCACGAGGAGCGTTAGCGACGTGGTGATCTCAAAATGAATAGAGCTGAGATTGCCACAGCCCCTGCGGGGCAGAGCAATGACAGTCTGTTGTGACTTTTTCATCGCTCTAAACTTAGGAGATTAAACGGTGTCGGTTGTCCCATTTTGTGACTTTTAATCGCGCCCAATTTCATAATGCACCAACAAAAAGGCTAAAACATCGCCAAATTGTATTACAGCGACTGGTCAATAAGAGACGTTTTAGATACGTTCCGTGTTGGCTTTTTCATTCCAAGCGCCTCACCAGCTAACGAGAAATAACCCTGCCCATTCTGATTAACAAGATCAAACACGGGTATCTGCTCCTCTCCGATAAAAAGAGAGTCGGGAGCAGTATGCGGATGCACTTTTCCCCAAAGCACTAATGACATATAAAGAGGCTGTTCCCTATCCGAACGCATAAACCCTAATTTCCGTGCCAATTCATGCACAGTATCATTCTGCGAATACACCTTGACGTTCGCGCTTCCACCGCCATTCGCATTCATTAAAGACAGAAATAATTCTGTCATTGCCTTTTCCCGGGATTCCGCGTCAATTGTTAGAAGCAGTTCATTGCCTGCAATCATATTATTTCCCGAAGTAAAATAATCGGTAAGTTCTTTTCCGAGAAAAGATTCTATTTCCATAGCGTTATATTTTGAGGAATAGATGACGACTCGAGCGTTTCTGCCGTAACGCTGGAAATCACGGTTCAATCTGATAAATAACCGCTGTAATGTGCCGCGCAGGTAAACAGTTGACGCTGTGTTGTTATACATTTTAGGGATATTATATTCATCGATGTCAACCACAATCACATCAGTTGCGGTAATTCGAGGCGCGAGAAACCCTGATTTAATCAGTACATTCTCAAGATAATGAACTTCCAGCGCGTTCAAGCCATACTCACTCATAAGTATGCCCTTTTGCTCATCCCCCAAATACTTGCCCTTTACCCGGAGAGAATGAAAAAAAGCGTTGCGATTGATAACCAATGGGTGCGGCATGACTGGATTAACCGCTGTCACTGAATACGTTAAAAACTGTTTCATGTTCAGTACCTGAACCGGGTCAGGATGAAACTTTTGAAAAATATCGTTCACCTCTTGTCCGCTATAAACAATCTCTTCCACGCGAGTTTCCGGCTCCTTATCCTGAGACGGTTTCGCGACGATATTTTCAGCGGATTCTTCCACTTGATTAAGCGGTTTTTCTTCCTCGTGTAAGGGGATCCAGTTTCTTTCGCGAAACGATTTATCAGCCAACCCGAGCTGAGAGAGCGGAATATCTGTTTTAAGCGTGAACATCATATACCGCATTTTAACCGTTGTGCCGGCAAACGGCCCTCGCAAGGGTTCAGGAATATCCCGCATGAATGTTTCGTATATTTTGGTTATCATGGCGTCAATGCGCGCGAGAATCGCCCCTCTGTTCAGTCCCGGTATAAGTCCTTTATCGACAATTTCCTGCGCGGATAGGTTGTCATAATACAATGCGGCGAGAAGCTGTTTATTCTCCGGCAATATCAGGTTTTTATTAATGCTTTCAGCGATACCCTTACGTATTTGCGCCCGTTCCTCAGGAGTAAACTTATTCAGGAAATCATAATGTTTGCGTAATGTCCGGCGCACATACTTCACGGATCCATCAAAAATGCTCAAAGGTATATCGAGTTCCTCGGCAATTTCAGTGCGCACTTTTTTCTTCACGAACTTGAGATACATAACATTCCATTGCTGGTCGTTAAAATCTTCGAGCAGTGCATTCAGTTCGCGCAGATCAAGTTCGGATGGTTCACCCTCCAATCCTACATTGTCATACACTTCACGAAGGAAATCCTCATTATAATATAACGTATCTACCTGGACCTGTTCATTCATCTGCAATTCAGGTATCTGAAAATAGGAGCGGGGCAAAGAGTACTGTAATCCGCGCAGGAAATAGCGCATGGAATCAGTGTATGTTCTTGCATTAAGAAAATACGCTCTTCCCTCTTCAGGAACAGCCTGTATAAACGCATCACGAACAACACGTAACGCCATTTGAAACTTTTTATGATGATTGTTGTCATTCGTTTCGATTCCCAATCTGTCGGCGATTTCATCTATGGGAAGGTGATCGTAGGCAAAGTAGACAAGCATATGCATATCACGGGCGGAGGGAAGCCGGGTAATCGCTTCCGCCATTTTGGTGCGTGCGATATAGAGCGTTTCATCGTTAAACACTTCATAAAATCTGAGGTATTCTTCCAGTGATGGCAATATATTCCTGTATAATATGGGAGTCAAAGTATTGACTGTAATACCTGTTTTATCCGACAGTTCAGGCATCGACAATCCTTCCGTATACCGTAACAGAATAATATTTTTATCGCGCTCGCTCATTAAATCGGCGTACTCGTTCAGGATATCGACCAAGAAATCATCATCCAGTTTCGACTCATACTTTTTCCGAGCGATCTGCGCTAAAGCATCCACAAGGCTTGCCGGCCGCTGAATTTCCTCATCCGATATCGCAGTGGTGTCAATATCAGTAACCAGCCCGGAAACAAGCATTTCAGTGAACTCAAGCGTATCACTATACCCTTGAAATTTTTTCAGTTCTGACCAGGAACTATCGCTGTTTAATAGCGCCTGTTTTATCGCGACGCGCAACTTTTCAAGGATAGTCAGGCGGATGACCCGCATACCGGAATGAGTAACGCCATACTGTTCTGCCAGTTCATGCGCGCTGACATCTTCAAGATAAAGGGCAGTGAAGATATCCCGGTCACGCAGGGACTGTTCATTCAATGACTCAACTATTGCCTTTGCAACAATAGAACGCACATCACTCCCTAACGACTTTTGTGCCCAGAAGATACTCTCCAGCTTTTGATTCAGTCTTTTCTGAACCCAGATCAGTTTTTGCTCAGGACGGTCGACAACAGGCGCGATATCATGCAGAGTTTTGCCTTCGTACTGCTTTAAAAAGATAATTTCCTGTTCAAGAAAAGACAGGTGCGGAATAATTGTTTTCAGCACGGGGCGGATATCGTCCATGTCAATCGCTTCATCGATATTGCGGGAAACATAATCATCAAAAATATCCATAAAAAATTCATTTCTATTGGGCAGAAACATCCTGACAAGCACCTGCCATTCACTTTCTTTCTCTTTCAGAAATAAACGCATTGGCGATTTCGGTTCCAGAGACGCAAGGACTCGTTCCCGCATTCTATTATATACTGCCCCGCGCATCCTCCTGAATGCCGTTGGGTGACCAACATTAAACAAGTACGCCTGTTGGCTATCGCTATCGGCGCCGACAAAACTCCATAATATCATTTCTCGTTCTCTGTCGGATAACTCTGCCAATTCATTCAGTATGGTTGTTTTTAATTGGTTAATTTCAGTCCCTGAAAACAAGTCAAGCAGTTCAAATAAGGCTCTCATTTTTTCCAATGCCGCTTCAAGGATCTGATTAATCCTCTGTCTGGAAACCCCATATATTTCACTGATTTTATCATATGTATACTCGTCATAATAATACATCCGTACAATTTCCTGTTCCCTGTCCGTCAGAAGCGATATAACATGCTCAAGGTTTCTCCACGTTTCTTTATGAAGCAGTATTTCCTCAGGCGAACGATCGTTCGGCAAGGGTATTATGTCTGCAAGAGTCATTTCATCATTTTTTGATCCGCCTTTTGTAATAGGCTGTTCCAGAGAAACAAACCCTGATGCCTGAATTGTCCTGAGTTTTCTCACCTGACGGATTGAAGTGTTGAGATAATCAGCGAGTTCCTGATCGCTGGGACTACGCCCATTACGCAACTTCAGGGTATTTGCCGCTTCAATCAGTTCCATCAATTGGGTATGGATCGATTGCGTGATCCAACTGCTGGAAGATATATGACGCCGCATTGCATTCTGCACAACTGTATAAGCATATGCTTTAAACGTTGCCCCATTCTTATTCGACCTTATAGCCCGCAATAAACCTTCTCTGGCCACGTCATAAGTTTCCTGAAAATCAATGCCCTTGGGAATATACGGAGACTTCTTAAAAACATACAGGTATTTTGACGCCATTGTCCGCGCTATATAGTCATATTTTACAAGCAATTCGTTTTCTGCGTAAGGATCGCCCATCCGCGCTAATTCAAACAACCCATCTAAAGTTTCCCTGAGGGTATGTACTTTAAAGTACGGAATAGTGAGGCCTGATTTGACACGCTTCAAATCAGGCACAGAAGCATAAGGATCAGTTAAAAGTTTGTCAGCGTCATAACGTACATACATAATACTGCTCTTTCCGGTTAAATCAGGGACAAAATGAGTTGCCATCCGGGAAGATATTTCCTCATCAGATAATATCGAGTCCAGAACACTAACAACATCAACGAGATTCATCTGCGGAGAAAACATTACGGATTGGATTTTGTCATACCCTCGCGCTGATTGTATATTCAGGCTGTCCAGCGGAATGATTATGGAACTGTCTACAACATTCTGATTAATCATATTCGCTGAAAGAGATTTAGCTAATAATTGCACTGGCGCTCTATCAGTGAGACTATAATACTCCGGTTTCCCTGTTTCAACGTGCCTCGTGACAATTCCCTTATCAATAAAATCTTTAAGATAGATATTAACCGTTTCAGACATGTTAGTATCAAGACTGAAAATGTCGGTAAGTTCTGTGAGGGTTACCCCGTCGCGTATCAATCCCAGCACTGTGCGCTGAAGCTGAAAATCATTGGCCCGCATCTGGACATACCCGGCGTAGTCAAAGAAGTCAAAGGTAACTCCCGTATCAAGAGTGATTGATTCAAGCAGAGCCAATGCGGAAGATGCTTCCGCCCCTTTACCCCTCTTCGCTTTCACAAAAACAGAATTTACCTCATTGCCGCTCCTGTCTTGAAAGGCAATGGAAGCGGAAATATAGTCCCTCTGGATAACTACTGAATGCACACGGAGCAGGGAATCATACCCCGCTCTGGCAAGCAGGATGTTGATGTTTTCCTCTAATTTCCGTTCCACTTCCGTCCTGTCAATTTCAGCGTCAGGGGCAGTAGCCTCGTAAAGATTATAGAGCTCCGCTGTGGAAAACAACGTTTTCATCTTTGTTGTAAGGACTTCTTTCCGATCGGTATAGGCAAGCGGTTCCATAGCAAACCACGCCGCCGCTTTTAATGTGCCTGTATTAGCGGAGATAAATTCCTCAAAAGGTGTTTGCGCATTTTCCAGCATCGAGATATATGGAAGAGAATCATTCGATGATCCAATGGAAGGAGAAATGACAACATATGAAACATTTCTTTTTCGCAATTCATCCCTCAGCCCGGTCAAATGAAACCCGCCTGCCACAAGCATGCCCGTATGGAAACCATGCACACTCATCTTTGTCATAAGATTCTGAACCATAGCGGCTTCCCGTGTAGCAGCCAACAGATAAAACTGGATATAAAAATCGATCGATTCCGCGATGGACTGCGGGTTCCAATCAGGCTGAGCGGCTCCTGAAAAAAGCGCATTGTCTTCCACTAATCTGGCGTGCAGAAAAAACGGACTTAATTCTTCATTCAATTCGGTAAAAGATGAAAAATCCGCACGGGTAATCTGTAGCGACGACAACCTGTGCACATACCGTATATACGCAGATATATCATGGATTTCCTGTTCAGCCCGAGTTCTGACAAGCTTACCGTAGACCAGCCGCTCTATACTTCTGGTTTCCTCAATAAGCGCTGATTGATCGATTTTTCCGTTCAATTTGATATATGTTAAGTAATCAATGAGGTGTGGGAAGCGTTCAAATGAATACCCATAATCATCCGCCAGATTCGTGAGGTTCGCGATGAAATCTCCGGCGGATATCCTGCCGGTTTTAAACAGGTCCGCCTGTCTGTCAAGAACGTCTCTATCACCATGTCCAACAGTAGTTTTAAGGTCTGAAACCGACGCCCATAAAGACTGTTCCGCAGTAAGAAAATCACATGTCCGTTCAATATCCGCAATACGGTTAAATAGGGCAATATTCGCATAACTATTGTATTCAACACCGGTTTTGCCTGCCCAATGAAGAATGTCCTGAAGGTAAACAAGAAACGAACCGTTATGATCATAAAAAGACCGCACACAATTGTCATAATTCAACAGGTCGGATGAAAAATGATTTTGCCGAGCGGTATCGCAAATACTTGAAACCGATGATATAAACGCCTGTATATCAGAAGAATGGTTCAACGAACATAAAAACGCGTTTAAGTTCAGTTTATACAAATCTTTATCTTCCACGCCCCATAATATACTGTCCGGTAATCCCTGCGCGACACAGTAGTACTCAATACCTCCAATATAACCGCTTCTCACAAAATAATCGCAAACACTGCTCCTGACTTCCTTATCTGGAAATGCGGTAAAATCATTGAGTTGAATAGCGCCTGATGCTCCTTCCAGTCCGATTAAGCCAACTCCCTTATCGCAAAGCAGTCGGGTAATAGCGGCACTGTTTCTCTGGGCAGTGTAACTGGTATGGATATCTTGCAGTATAATAATACTTTCCGTTGATAAAGGATCAATATGCCGTTCGATAATCTGTCCGTTTATAGAGGGAATGGAAAGGTCTGACAGGATTATCTGCTCTTCGTTGGCATACAGAGATGCACACAAAACCCCGAATACGGCATGCAAAAGAAGGACGGCTTTATATATATATCCATGTCGGAAGATAAAAAGACGATTCATCTCATTCTTCATTGTTTATAGATTATAAGTGTTTAATATCTATATATTATACACGATGAAGAAGAATTAAGCAAACATATGAGATGTACGGTATCTCAAAATTGATCATACACGGCAGTTTTTATAAATGGAAAATATTTTTCAAGAAACATTCTATGGATTACCTTGTTTAATATCATTGATATGAAAGTATTTATATGATATAATCTCATTTATATAATTAATTAACAGACACAACTTGTTTATATTAATAAAAGGAGACCAGCCTCATGAAACAGATTTATGTTCTTATTGCGTTTTTTTTGTCGTTCTTAGTGTTTAACACAATCCCAGCTTCATGCTACACCGACGCACCTGCCGGAGAGGTATCATGCGCTTTTTCTGAAATATATGCTGATGAAGGTGACACTTACGTAGTAACTGCTCGATATTACAGTCCGTCCATCTCGTATTGTTTCCTTCGCATGAGCGATTCACGCAGAATGAATTACCCTACTCTCATGATGCGTATCGACTCCGCATTCAACAAAGTTTGGGTAACAACCTTTGTGGAATCATATCTGGGCGGACCCCGTGATACTTCATCCATTTTCATGTCTGATTACAACAATACTACGGTAACCAAACTTTATGATACAAACGGTATTATTACCGGAATAGAGGTACAATGGTCATTTAAGTTAGTAAAAGATACGGATTCGACACACGCTGATGCCAGCGGGTACTGGTTTACTCCCGAATCAGCGGTTAATTTCGGTGTTTATCTTGTAGGAGCAAAGGAAGTCGGATATAACGACTCACCAGAATCCATTTATTACAGTACCGGAACCCGTCCTGAACCGCCTGTTGCTGAAGCCAGCAACACACGGTCTCTTTTTGTATGGCTCCAGACAACAGACATCATTAACTCACCTGACGCGCGGAACGAGTTTTTCTCTTTTATAGAAGCTCCGCATGGGAATCCTGATGCACGGATCAATACCCTTTTTATGACGCTTTATACTGTTGACATAAATGGTGATTCACAAACTGCTGTAAGGACATTCATTGCTGACGCACACAGCAGGGGCTTAAAAGTTTATTTTCTGAGCGGCGATCCGAGTTGGGCATTATCATACTATCTTCCTTACGCTATAAATCACCTGAATATTGTGTTCCAGTACAACTCATCCGCATCAAATGATGAGCGAATAGACGGCATCTTGTTCGATGTTGAACCGCATATATTAAACGGGTGGCCAAACGATACGATCTGGCAGGAATATATCAACAATATGGCCTACTTTCAGTCACTGGTAGGCACTCATAACAGTTCAGCTGCTGATACGCTCACCTTTGGTGGTGTTATCACTTTCTGGTACGACGAGCATATTTACCTGAGCCGCCCGGTCAACCAGTATATACAGGATATCACTGACTTTATCGCTATATTGAATTACCGGACAAACGACAGTGCGCTTTCTGTATGCGATAACGAAATTTCATATGCGGACAGTATCGGAAAAACCGGTTCAGTTCATACGATTCTTGAAACAATGAACCTCTTCGATGCTGATCCATACAATCTTGTTACATTCTGGAATATAGGCAACGACCAGCTTGAATTAATGATCAATTCGCTGGACACATTATATGCCGCAACCCCTTCTTACGCAGGAGCAGGTATCCATTATTACGAAACTGACGCTACAACGGAAGAATCATACAGACAGCTCAGGCCGACACAAACCGCTGACCCTAACCAGCCGTTCAGCCATAGCCCGGTATGCACTATACTCACGCCAAACAGCGGTACAATAAACGCGGCTTTGAGCTGGAATATTTCATACTCAGCCTATGACCCTGATACAGCAGATCTTCAAATCACCTTTTCCGCATTAAGCGATGAAAATGAAATTCCTCTCGGTTCAGAAATAATCAGCAAATCAGTTTCATCCGTGACAGCAGAGTATACCGTCAACCCGGCGCTATACCCGATCGCTAACGGTACATATCGTATAAAAGCCGTCATCACTGAGTTATTGGGAGATCCGTTAAGCAGTACTGATTATTCAGACAGCGCAATCGTAGTAGCTTCGGTATCCGCTCCCATCGCTGACGCTGGCGGCCCGTATGCATCAACGGAAGGTTCCGTCATCACGCTCACTGCCTTAAACTCGGTTAACCCTGATGGAGGTACATTACAATACCTGTGGGATCTCAATGCCGATGGCGTTTTTGAAACCAGCGGAGCAACACCGTCCATTGCAAGGCAGGATGATGCGTCCATATCTGTAACTCTAAGAGTAACAAATGCAAACAACCTGAGTGATACTGACACGGCAGTCGTTACATTCTTAAATGCCGCGCCTGTTCTCTCTCTTCCTGCTTCAGCATCCGGATTGGTCAATGAGACTCTCTCAGTTTCTTCTGTAACATATTCAGATGCCGGAGCCGATACGCATACAGCTTCAATCAACTGGGGCGACGGAACGGCTGTTGACCAGTTTTCCGTTTCAAACGGCACAATTCCGTGTTCCCACGTGTATGCAAATGCCGGCAATTATATTATAACCGTTACTGTGACAGATGATGACGGCGCAATTGATGTTGCCGAGTGCGCGGTTACCATCACCGATCAGCAATCAGGCATATCTCCGCTGGAAATGCTGGATGACGCCATAACCTTTGCGGAAACAATTAGAGTGAGCAACTGGAAAATAAGAAGCAACATAGTGTCACGACTGCAGAATGCAAGGACTTATCTCGTTGCGGGAAATATCCCGAGAACGATAACAGTTCTGCAAGGCGCTATCACATATATGAACAGCAAAAGTTCATCTATCAATTCGGAAGACAGAGCGGCGTTAACAGTCATGATAAACAATATTATCGCCGAACTGCAGTAATTGATGCGGCAATAGGATAAAGACCGTGTACCATACAGGAATCGAGTGTCCGGCAGATAGTGCCGGGCACTCGATTTTTTATGTTTTTAAATAGTAATTCAATGCAGGGCATAAGATACTTCAGGCTATCGAATACTCAGAGTGCGCACACCTTCATCAAATGGACTGAAGGGAATGCACCCGGTTGCGACCGTCACGTTTTGCTTTCAGCAGAGCATCATCAGCGTCACGAAGCAACTCATCGACATTTTCATAATTGCAGTTAATATAGGTTGCTACGCCGAAACTGGCTGTCGCGCCGACAAACACGTCTTTCTCTATTTCAACCTCATTTTCTTCTATGAGGCCGCGCAGTCTGTCCGCTAACCGAAAAATAGCGTTGTGGTCTGTTACCGGAGCGAGCACGACAAATTCCTCACCTCCGTACCGCGCAACATAATCTTCTTCTCGCGTTGCTTTCTTAAGAAGAACCGCAATGCTTTTCAGTATTTCGTCACCGACCTGATGCCCGAAAAAATCATTAATTTTCTTAAAATTATCCACATCAAGAATCGCAATGGATAACGGCGTATTATGGCGTTTGGCGCGGGCAAATTCGCTCTGAGCAATATCAGTCAAATACCTCCTGTTATATACAGATGTCATGACATCCGTGATCGTCATTTTCTTCAGCAGTTCGTGTTTGGAGTTTAACTGCCGCTGAATCTCCTCATTAGCAATATTAGCAATATTCAGCTGGTCAAACAGCAGGTCAAGTTCCCGGGACATTTCTCCGATTTCCCCCTTTTTATCCCAGCGCAAAGCGAGCATCAGATTATTTGTCTTCTTGACTTTTGCCACATGCTCTCTGATTTGGATAACCGGTTTTATTATCATGGTATGAATGAATACATAAAGCATTATAAACAGTATACATGAGAAAATCAGTACAATCGCAGTCAAAATTTTTACAATCTCAACTGCCTGCGCTACTATCTCTTTTTGAAAATGAGCTTCCAGTATGATTCTATCCTCCCCTTTTATATCACGTAAAGATGAATAGATATGCATACTGCCCTTCTTAGAATTATCGATATACATCTGTCCTGATTCATAAATCTTATTTTTGACTGAAACAATGCCGGACGGAAGAGAACTATCGTCAACCCGCCATAGATAAAGCGGAATTTTCGCAATTTTTTCTAGTTCTCCTTTGTACCGATTATTCAGGACACGTCCCATGACCAGCGTTCCGCGTATAGGGCCGCTTTCATCCGATTTGATTATAGGACGTGCGCTAACCATTAAAATATGTTGTCCTGAAACAATAAACCCGGTAATACTATTGTCTGTAGAGGGGTGCTCAAATAGACCCGGATAGGCCTGATACCATTGTGATGGAAGATAATCAGCCGTTCCTTCCGAAGGTTCCGTCAAATCAAACTGGTTACTCCAGACAACATTGCCTTTAAGATCGAAATAAAAAATGATGTTAATGTTATTTGCATCGAATGAAGCGTCTTTAAGGTTGGATTCATAATACGCCTGGTTTCTGTCATTAATATACTCGTACGTGTCGTTCCAAGCCGCCCAGTCATGACAGAGCACGTCCAGATGCGTTATCTCACGGCTCAACACATCGAGCACCCTCGCAATATTACGCTGCGCTTCAACCTGCTCAAGCTGATTAAAATGCGGAATAATATACAGCTTATGCACTCCGGTAACTACCATAAAAAAAATACCGGTTAAGATTAAAAATAGAGCTACTATTTTTACCCGAATCGACATTATATTGACGAAAACTCCATATATAAACTTATCCTGCCATAGTATATATCGGAATTTATTCAATTTTTCTGAGCTGAAAATCACATAAAAATAACATTTCGATATCGTATTATTTGTTTTAAAGAGAATAAGTTACACATATATTGATTTTTGTGAAACAGAAAACTCATATAAGACCGCCATATTTTGAGCTGGATTAGGAAAAATATATGACTTATAATTTCTATAACTACGCTGTTGAACGGATATAACCTGCATACGGGAGAGCGCTATGCCAGTAATATGCCACCACATTATAAAAGCTGTGTGCATTGTTGGCGGCATACTTATTGTATATACCCTGTTTATCTTTTTTATATCCGTATGCCCGCCGCGCATTGAAACGCCTGTAACCCCGAGCGATTTCGGACTTGATTACGAAGAAGTATCTTTCATGACAAACGACTCTATTATCATCGCCGGATGGTTTGTTCCCGCTAAACAAAAATCAGATACAGCCATTATTGTGTGCCATGGCTACCCCTGCGACAAAAACAATGTTATTGAGTCCGTCTCCTTTCTTGCTGAAGACTACAATCTCCTGCTGATAGATTTCCGCTACTTCGGGCAGAGCGAAGGACGGTTTACCTCTCTCGGTTACCATGAACAAAAAGACATTCACGCCGCTGTGCAATGGCTCAAAGACAGAGGATTCACTAAAATCGGGGCATGGGGATTCTCGCTCGGCGCGTCTACACTGATTCTTACCGCTTCCCCAGACATAAAAGCGCTCATCGCCGATTCGGGATTCGCAGATATCCATGCGCTCATCAACCTGATATACGGGTACATACCGTCACCGCTGAAAAAACCGTTTGTATGGTTAACGGAACTGCACACCGCATTATTCCTTCATGTCTTCGTCTCAGACCTCGCGCCGGTCAAAAAAATACCGTCATACAAAATACCAATAATGATTATTCATGGAGACAGGGATTCACAAATTCCCGTATCACACGCTTACCGCCTGTATGAGGCATCCGATCAGACATTTACCCGGCTCTGGATTGTGCCCGGCGCTGACCACGGGCAGGCGCAATACCTCTACCCCGCTGAATACAAGAAACGAGTACGGGATTTTCTTTCCGCCTCTTTTTAAACACCTTCTCCGTGTTACGGCTCAAAAATACAGGAGGTTTTTATGAAAACGTTTATATATCTTATAGCAGGTATTTGCATATTATGTGCCCTAACCGCCGGAGGGAAACAAATGAAAACTCAGCAGAACAGCCAAACATTGGTCGAGATATACGACGCACAGACAGGCACAACGACAAAAATGCCCATGATCGTTAAAAGCGATGAAGATTGGAAAGCACAGCTATCTCCGTCACAGTATGAAGTGACTCGGCACGAAGCCACGGAATGCGCTTTTACCGGCGCATATTATGACAACAAACAAAAGGGGCTATACAAATGTGTGTGTTGCGGGACTGATCTCTTTCGTTCCGGAGAGAAATTCGATTCCGGTACGGGATGGCCCAGTTTCTGGCAGCCTGTGGCGGCTCAAAATATCGTAACCAGAGAAGATAACAACCTCGGCATGAGACGAACCGAAGTACTATGCGCCCGTTGCCACGCGCATCTGGGACACGTTTTTCAGGACGGGCCCTTACCAACCGGACTACGATACTGCATAAATTCGGAATCACTGGAATTCGTTCCTTCAGAACAGAAATAACGGTTTATGACCGCAGACTGTATCGCCGTTATACATGCTTTATGGATAGTGTTCATGATTACCGGAGGGGTTCTTACCCTGCATGCTCTGCTAACGCGACATAAAGGGTATCTGAGATGGCGCTTCTTTCGTACTCTGCATGTGATAGGGATTGTGTTCGTGTCAATTCTTGCGGGGTTGCAGTATTATTGCCCGCTCACGATTCTTGAAAATTACTTCCGGGGCCTTTCAGGCGCAGGGGAATTCGGAAATTTCTTTATCAGTTATTATCTGAATAAGTTTATTTATCCTGATATTCCCGTCTATATGATTACCGGAGCGACCATTTCGCTGGCAGTGTTCTCTGTGGTAACATATATCATTTTCCCGCCGAAAAGAGACGATTAGGGGATTATTTACGCAGTAGATGTACTCGATGGGGCCGTCGACGAACCCGAGCGGGTCACGCGATATGAACCGCCCGATCGACGCGTCATAATAGCGCGCGCCGAAATAGGAGAGCGATGTGCGCTCGTTGTACTCCTTGGACGAGAAACCCCGGCCCGGCATGCCCGATCCGATCACCTGCCCGAACGCGTCG
>QZJZ01000100.1 GCA_003599815.1 Candidatus Auribacter fodinae | reverse complement strand
GTGCTCTTCCGATCTTATGTCTTAAAAGATGGTTTCGGATACGGGTTGCCGTATATTGCTCAAACCAAAGCGGCGGCGACAGGTGTTAATACCCTGATGCAGGATGCGGCAAATGCTGGAAAACTCCTGTTTGCTACAGGTGGTACAACTGCTGACGGCAACCTTTATTTTGCTAAGTCAACTGAAGAAGTTGCCGGATCGTTCAGGGTTGTTATGTTTGACGTCAGCGACCCGAAAGAACCGATGGTTGGCGGTGGTTCCATGACCAGTCCTGAACTGCAGGAATACCGCAGATTGCTCGGTTTGCTCGCTAATTATTATGGCAATGTCACTCATGGAAGCAGTCCTGATAACAACGTAGGGACTATATGCAGGTATCATGACGATATTGGAAACATGTTGACAGGCACCCCTCCGATGTATGACGATGAACCGTTGCTTGCGTACAATTTGCTTGAAGGCAACCGTGATGCGCGCGACCTTGCGTACACTACTAATTTGAGCGGTACGAAATTAATCGTTGTTGCAAATGGTTTGAGCGGCCTTGTATTGTTAGATGGCGAAGACCTGATCTCATCACCGTTAATAGGACGTGAATTCCGGTTTGGTTATCAGCTTTATGATGCTCGCGGCGGCGGCGGCGCGCATGCTTTGACGGTGGAAACCGTTAATAATGTCGCGTATGTCGGGTTGCAGATCAACATCGGTTCAATTATTGCAGATCAGATACTGCATAAGATGCAGCCTCCTATGTGCTGGTTTATCCATGGTGTCGGCGGCGGGTTGCCCGGATGTCATCCTGTTGGTATGGGCGGGCCTCTTTCGATAGTCGACTTTAGTGTTGAGGCTGACCCGGTCATGCTCGGTGAATTTTATCTGCAAGATATTAATCAGGCAGAATTCCAGCATCCGAGTGATATCGCTATTCGCGGTGACCGCTTGTTTATGACAACCGGTATGATCGGCCAGCATTCAGGTAAGACGCGCTATATTCAGAAAAATGATAAAGGCGAAGTGTTGCAGGATGATGCGCACCTTGATCCATTCCTTGCGGCAAACGCGACGGAATTCCCGAAAGATTTTCCGGGCAGTAAGGATTGTCCGCCATGGGATTACACCGGGTCATTCCAGATTCTGGATATCAGCTCGCCTGAACCGAAAGTAATGAGCATTATAGAATTTGATGACCATGCGACAGGCCTTGAACTGTACAGCCACTACGCGTTTGTTGGTGAATTCAATGATGGATTGTATGTCATAGATATTTCTGACCCGTACAATCCGCAGATAGTGAACCAGATTAAACTGACGTGGTGGGATGTTCATAACCCTGGTAAACCATATCGTTTTGAAGTTCGCGGCAATATGCTTTTCTGCGCGGCAAAAGAAGGTAGTGTTCAGATTTATGACATTACAGATCCGTTAAACCATCGTGTAATCAGTGCCGGTAATACCGAGTTTGCCGCAGACGTGACTGTTGTTGAAGACACCGTTGTTCTGGCGTCAACTACAAAAGGTATCCAGCTTTTATCAACACCATTCTCAAATATACGTGATTTCTATCCGGGATTTGATTCACTGGTGCCGGTAAATATTGATAAAATCTGGTTGCGTTTCAATAGGAATGTCAATCCGGCATTTATCACATCAGATAATATAAAGGTCTGGTATGAAAACGTGAACGGCGCTAAGGTGCCTGTAAACGGCGTTTTAAGTGTTGAACAGGACGCGACATTCCCAACCGGCCCTGAATACGCAGTTATTACGTTAAATGAGAATCTGCTTCCGAATACGGTCTATAAAATCTGGGTCGGCTCCGCCATTACAGATCAGGAAGGCGGAAAGATGCTGATGGATTTCAACTCTTTCTTCACAACCGCGCCTAATACTATTTTACAACCGAAAATAACCTCTATTAATACCAAAGTAAACATACCTGAGGAACCAGCATCATTGCTCGCGATGACTACGGGCGGGGATGTTATCGGTATATTTGGTGAGGGATTCCAGAGCAATTCGCGCGTATTTATTGCCGGTATTGAGATAGCTCCATCGAATGTAACTTTTATTAGTGCAAACGAACTGCGTGTTATTGCCCCGCCGCTCGAAGAAACAGGGTCTGCTTCAATTCGTGTTGAGAACACCGGTCTTGTCAATGGTGAGAGCAAAACATTGCTCGATGTGCTTATGGGCGGATTGATTTATCTTGATCCGCTGACTGAAAATGTATTAAGCATTGATCCGGTCAGCAGTGGCGGTAAACTCGAAGGTGGACATACACTTACAGTAACCGCGGAAACCGCATGTATAGCTCCGGGTGCAAAAATTGAGTTTATAGGAGAGGAAGTATTCTTTGAGGGGACACTCGAAGGTATTGATACAGATGTGAACTCATTGAATACAATCACGACAATGACTCCGATGCCTGATTTCTCAGGTCTTGTTGAAGTTTGGGTTGTGAACCCGAACGGGGATAGGGCGCTTGCGGGGATATTCTCATATGACTTACCGCCGGATGATTTGATTGACCTGCCAAGCTTCCCGCCAAGATACGCGGGCGATTTGCGCATCACAGGTTCAATGACCAAATCGTTCTATGACGAAAAACTTTACGTGACTGTACCGAAACTCGATACATCATATAAGAAACTGACAGGACGCGAACTGCCGCCTCACATTGAAGTATTCGATATATCGATACCAATCCGTCCGATCAGAAAGACAATTGTTGAAGTACCGGGACGTCCTCTCGACCTAGATGTAATAGACAATTTGATTTTTGTCGCGTGCGATGATGCAGGACTGGTTGTCGTTGATGCGGATAATCTTGCGAAATCATTTGTGATAGATCAGATAGCGACTTACGGCCGCGCGACAGGCGTGGATATTCAGGGAAACAGAGCTCATGTATCTGTGTATAACGACCTGAAGCCGGAAGACAGTTCTATTCAGATCATTGATATTGACATGCCTGAACTGAATACGGTCAGGAAGATCAATATTCCTGGCAATACCCGTGATCTTGAAGTTGTAGGCGACGTATATTATCTCCTGCAGGATGCAGGTCAGGGTAATATGTACTTCAAAATGTATGACAATGAAGGGAATGTCCTGTCGACACCGTTGCATCTTGGTCAGGAAACTCATAAGCTTGACGGCTATGAAATGCAGGAAATCCGTGACTACAAACGGTTGCGTGTTCTTGGAGGACTTGCGTTTACAGTTCTGAATGAACAGATCGTAGTTGTTGATATTTATCCTAAAGATAAAGAAAACCCAGGCAATATACTTCCTCCAAAAATCAGATTCTATGCTGGAGTTGATCTTGCAATCAGCGGCGTAGAGGTAAAGGGATCCAATGCTTATGTCAGTGCTCAGCATGTACATATAGTCAACGTGCCGATTGTGAACGTGGTCGGGGTTGAGCCTAAAGTCGGATCAACGGTTGATGTAGTAGCGCCTATGCGCGTATACTTCTCACGTCCGATTAATCCTGCGACCGTGATCAATACCAGTCTCGATGACGAACCGAATCCGGACAGCGATACCGTTCAGTTGTACCGCAGGGTCAATGGCGATTGGGTTTATACACCGATGGCATTTCGTCGCGATCCCGCAGGCTATCCGATTACTTTCACGGACAGGGCATCCTATGTTGAAGTTTTGGCCCAGTCAGGCGAGCTGGAACCAGCATCGGAATATATGGTAAAGGTAACGACCGGATTACGTGATATCCGCGGCGGTGTCTTTTATCTTACCAGCGATTACAGTAACACTTTCTTTACGGCTCCGACAAGCGAGGACAGACTGCCGACGATAACGTCAACGTCTCCTCGATACTTACTGCCTGAAGGCGGTGAAGCATTAACTATTAAAGGTACGGATTTTGTCGATGGTTCAACAGTGATTATTGGTGGACGCGAGGCGACAGATGTCCATGTTTCCGCCGATGGATTGACGATTACCTGTACAGCTCCTCCGTTGGGACGCAGGGATTATGGGCCTGCCGCTCTTAAGATTATTACGCCTAGCGGATTGGAAAAAACACTATATGCAGGTTTTGTCTTTATACCGCATATTACGATTAAATCGATTACCCCGGATAACGGTAAAGCGGAAGGTGGTATTTTCGCTACGGTTAAAGGCAACGGGTTTATTCCTGGTACCTCCGTTATATTTGGAGTAAATGTACCTGCTGAAGACGTAACCGTATTGAATATTAACACTATTCGCCTTATTGTTCCGTCAGGGGAGTATGGGCCTACGGATGTGACAGTAAGTGTATTTGGGACATCCGATGTCCTTGAAGGCGGATTTACGTATAGTATTCTGACATATCCGCCTCAGATTAACCTTGGTCCAGTTAAACAAGTTCTGGGGAGCGGCAACCTTGCCATAGCTGGTATAGATAGAGAACCGGGCAAGTTCTCCCTTATGGATGTTAGTGAACCGCTTGAACCGCGCGAGATAGGTCGCATCGATCTCAACTGGGGCGGTAATGGGCAGATGATGGATTTCCAGATATTGAATAATAAGGCATTTATTGCCGCTGGATCGACCGGATATTTCTATATTGTTGATGTTTACCGTCCGGCTGAACCTGTTATTGAAGACCGTATACGTCCGATTTCAGGTCAGTCCCTTATCAGTGTTGCGCCTACAGCCAACTGGGCAATGGCCGCGACATCAGACGGGAAGATTCATGTTTATGATTACACCATGTTCTCTAATCCGTTGAAGATTAAAGAATTTTCAATAGGCGGCACGCCGCAGAAAATAAGAATGGGATCAGACGTTGCTCTTATCGCTGTGAAGAAAAGCAACAATGAAAATGTAATTAAATTTGTTGACCTGAAAACTGCGAACTTCGAAATCAAGAGCGAAATTACCGTTGTCGGTCCAGTGAAAGATCTGAAGATATTTGGAAATGTTGCATATGCCGCTTGCGGCGCGGCGGTTCAGGTCATAGATTTCTCCGCGCGTGACCTGCCTATTACAATGGGCTACATTACACCGAAGAATGTGGCGAATAAAGTAAACGATGTTACTGGTGTTGATATTGTCGGTACTGTCGCGTTTCTCGCATGCGGTGAAGGTGAACTTCAGATAATTGACATAAATGATCTGGAAAACCAGTCGCTGATTAATTATGGCGCTGTCGACGGCAAGGCTATTTCTGTATCGCTCGATGTTGACACCGCTTATGTCGGTACGGAATTTAATGGTGATGGTACGGTTGTGATTTTACCAATCCGTACTGCCGGTGTTTTGAAAGTCGAACCGGGGTATCGTGAACTTGCCGCACCGAATACTTCCGTCTCGGTCTACTTTACTGATTTGATGCATCCAAACACGATTAACAGCAACAATTTCTATATATACAATATGGAAACTGAAGAAGTCGTGCCTGGTTCTATTGTTAATACAACAGTCCGTACAGGTACGGTTCTTATTTTTACACCGTCATCATCGCTTGATCCTGATCAGCTGTATCGTGTTGTTGTAACAACCGATATTAAGAATATGCAGGGTAACGGGCTTGGATCTCCGTTCAGGAGCATATTCCGAACAGCCGCCGCGGCGAATGCCTTGAAACCTGAAATCCAGCTTATAGATCCGATTTACGGCCTCGCAGAAGGTGGCGATACTTTAGAGATTACAGGTGAGAAATTTATGAGCGGGCTCACCGTTTATCTTGGAGATCAGGCTCTTATCGGTACAACTGTAACTGACAGCGGAAGGAAGATTATCGGTGTTACTCCGCCTAACGTTGTGGGTCCTGCCGCTGTATCTATAGTTAATCCGGGCGGTTTAAGCGACATTGCTCTTGCGGCGTTCAATTATTTGCCGAATCCGGTATTGAGTTCATTGTCACCGACATCAGGAAGTTATGAAGGTAATTTTGATGTTACTTTAACCGGTAACGGATTCTACCCGGGAACCATTGTTAAATTTGGAGCGCTTCCTGCATTAAAGATTGAAATCGATACATTTACATCATTAAAGGCTACAACACCTCCGGGACTTATCGGCCCTGTCAATGTGTCGGTAACGACACCCGGCGGATTGCTTGGTACAGGCGTGACCAATGTGAAGACAGATGCGTTCAGTTTCATTTTGCCGACGTCCGGTGCGTTAAATACGAATTTCTATTGCATTGATGTTGATGGAAGGTATGGTTTCACAGGCGCTGGCACATCTATGAAAATTGTTAACCTGACTGCTTTTGATGATCCGGTATTTGTTGATAACGGATCCATTGGCCTCAGTGGCAACTGTACTATGGTTAAAAAATTGAACGATGACTTTGTTGCTGTTATCGCCAGCGGTAAACTGAAAATAGTTGATGTACTTGATTTGGAATTTCCGGAATACGAAGCGACTCTGGCATTGCCGAATTCCATCAATGTGCTTGATGTACAACAGGTAAACGGCGCTTTGAAGGTACTTACCGACAGCCTCGGCCTGTTGACTGTCGACTTCAATTTTATATCTTATCTCAACCAGTACGACAAAATTGAACGCGAAGTAACGATGTCGGTTGTTGATCGTTTCAAACCTACAGACGGCACATTAAAAGCGTTTGATTTTGTCTCGGATAAAATGATTGCGGTAACGTACAGAAGCAATAGCAAGTATTATCTTGAAGTTCGTAATCGTAAAGACCGCAACTATGCACTGCTTGGATCGATAGAGATCAACGGCACATTCAACAAGATGGTTGTTGACGGTAATATGGCGTATATAGCGACCACGAATAAGGGTGTACAGGTTTATGATATATCTAACCCGATATTCATTGTGTTGAAGAATCATTTGTTCACCACATCGTATGTCAACAATATTGAATATAAACCGGGCATACTGTATATCAATATCAATAATGTAATATACCTGTATGATATGAGTGACCCGACCAAGGTCAATCAAATTACCTATTGGTATAACAGTTACTCGATTCAGGATTTTGAAGTTTCAGACGGCAAAATTTTTGCGGTATCATCCTACAATTTGAGTACGGTTTACCTGCCTATAAACAACATAGACATAATTACGCCGGCTAATAACGCTATCATCGATAAAACGCCTGATATTATGTCTCCGATAAAAATAGTATTGCCGTCACACAGCGATACATTCCTTGTCACTACTACGGGTGTACAAGTCATGAAGAATGGTGTCAATGTACCGGTATCTCGCGGAATCAATGAGACATCCATAATTCTGACACTGAATCAGCCGGCGGCACCTAATTCGACCTACGATGTGCTGGTCAACCTTGCTGATACGATTTTGACTGGTGATGAGCTCAACGATAAGATCAAGACACAGTTTAAAACAGCAACTGCTGTCGATAGAGCAACTGAATTGGCAATAACAGAGATCGAACCAATTTCCGGCCCGACAGTCGGCGGTAATGTTGTGACTATCAATGGTACTGGATTCATTATTGAAGATGACAATGAAACGGTTCTGTCTCAGGTGACAGCGGTTTACTTTGATGCACAGGTAGCTTCGATCCAGTCTATCAGCAGTAATGAAATTAAAGTTCTGGCTCCTGTTTCTGCTCAGGAAGGTATTGTGCATATAACGCTTCAGGCGAATGACGGCGCTACGCTTGTGAAATATGACGCATATAACTATATGGATCAGCTGTTTATTTCTTCAATATCGCCGAGTATTGTTTCCAATGTGGGCGGTGATATTGTAAGTATTCAGGGATCAGGTTTTACTCCTGACACAAAAATTTATCTTGATACTACCCAGATTGATATGAAATATTATGACGGGTTTGACCAGATTCGGTTTACTGTCCCGGCAGGCGATATCGGAGTATATGATTTAACTCTGGTTCGTCCGTTCACGGATCCGATTGTTGTACCTAACGCTCTGGAACGCACTGACACGACTCCGCCGACAGTGGTTTCAAATAGCTGTAATCCTAAGAATGGGACTACCAACGTTCCGATAGATACAACAATTACAATAGTATTCTCGGAACCTATCTTGGCAGCAACAGTTACTGCGAACAGTATTAGCCTGCGTCCTACAAATACAAGTAATCCTGCTTTACCGTGGACATTGGTAAGTATTTCGGATACGCAGGTAGTGATACAGCCGGATGCTCTGCTTCAGGATAGTTTACAGTATTATGTCACTGTTCATAGCAGTATAACGGATTTAACGGCTAATCCTCTTACTGCATATACGTTCTATTTCTATACTCGCGACCTGACACCTCCTGTTGCGCAAATCCGCAACTATCATACTAATGCAGAATATACCGGTAATGAAGTTTTATACAGCGGTATGAAATTAAGGCCAAGGTTATATGTAACGGATAATTTCAGTTCCATTAGATCTTCAACAATGAATTTCACGTTGAATGGTGTAACCACAGGACTGGGCACAAGTGGTTCTGGCAGTGAATTTACTATTCCGGATGTAACGCAGGATTCTCAACTTGTACTATTTGGACAGGCTGTTGATTATGCGTACAATACGTCAGAGCCGTATTATAAGACATTAACCATTTTTGCGGCTCCGGCTCCGGAAGTTACTATCGCTTCCATGCCCACGGAATACAGTGAAGGGGAAGTTGTCACTATTTCGGCAACGGTATCTTCCTTCTATACGACCCAGTGGGTGAAGATTTATGTCGATGGCGTTGTGGTGAAAACTACTACGTATACATCGTCTCAAAGTATTTACGACAGTTCTCATGAGTATCAATATAAACTGCCGTTGGTTGGCGCTAATCCATCGCTGACAACGACGATCACCGTAGAAGCTCGTGATACGAATAATAAGACAACAGCACAGAGCATAACTTTGACCATACTGCCTGATCAGCTTCCGCCGGTTGCTGAAATTGTATCGCCGACGGATGATTCCATGGTGTTGGAGGGTATAATACTGCCTATCAGCATTCAGGTGACCGACAATAAGGACATTGCCGAAGTGCACCTTGAAGTCAATGATATAGAACAGCCAGTAAAAACTGCTCCGCCGTATATCTTTAATTATCAGGTTGATCTGGTTTCGGACGACGGTGTTTTGATTCGTCTTGACGCGTGGGCTGAGGATAAAGCCGGCAATATAAGTGAAATTGATAGTTTATCGTTCCAGATTAAAAACGATAACCAGTTGCCGCAAGTATACTTCGAATCGCCGGTTCCCGGACAGACTTTCTTCGAAAATCGTGAAATCGAAGTTGTTATTAATGCGCAGGATGACGGCATGATTAAGACTGTTGAACTGCTGAACAGTAATAACGAAGTAATTGGAACCAGCACTAAACAGCCATATACTTTCACAACAGTCACTCCTGAAGTTACCGCCGGCATCCAGACATATGTATTGCGCGCACGCGCTACGGATTCCGCTGGAAACCTGAGCATGATTCAGTCGATTATTCTGAATGTAAGCGCTGATACTGAAGCCGTACCGGAACTTGGACTAGTCGTATTTCCAAATGACAGTTCAATTATTTCAGACTCAAAGTTACTTGTATCGCTTGACGGTATGGCGGATGATCTTGATGAAGAAGATTCTTCAATTAAGGTGCTTCTTAATGACGTTCTGGTTGAATCATACCCTGCTACAGGAGAACATATTATACCTGTTCCAACGGTTACTGCATCAGGCAAGGTACTTAAGATTCAGGCAGATCTGCATGATACATCAGGCAATACCAGAATAGCAGAAGTTTCTTATAATGTAATACCGGCTACAGCCGCGACATATTCACTGGGTTCATTAGACGATAACACAGCTACACTTACTGCCCGCGGCAATACGCTGTTTGTCAGCGACGGTGTCAATGGACTTGTTATCCTTGATGTTACTGATCCTGCATCAGTGTCACTGAAAGATGTGTATCCTACAACAGGGCTTAACCGCATGAACCGTGTATTTCAGGATACAGCTGTTATAGCGGATCGCTTTGAAGGCCTCAAAGTGCTGGATATTTCAGATGAATCATCAGTTTCAGAGACATTGAGCGCAAACGTACTGATGAGAGCTGAAGATATCTTATTCAACGGATCAACTGTATATGTTGCGGATGGTATATATGGAATAAAAACAATACAGTTGGGCAGTAAGGCAGAGCTGGTTCATATGTATCCGGTACAAAGCGCGGCCCGTACTCTGAAAAAGATTGGAAACTATCTGATATCCGGTCATGAGAGCGGAAGAATTCTGGTACAGGATATATCGAACCCGAGCGTTCCTGCCAAAGTATCGGAATTAACGTTAGCTAATCCGGTTAAGGAACTGCTTGTATGGAGTAATATGCTGTATGTACTGACGGATTCAAACAATATAGCAAAAGTCCAGTTTAACTCTACTACCGGTGTGATACAGTTGCTTGATATAGTCACCATAGAGGGCAAGACCCCTGTTTCAGGTGTTGTCAGTGGGAACCTTATGTTCATCGGACTTGCGGAAACAGGCATAGTTGTAGTTGATCCTCAGAACAATGACGCGATTCTTGGATTCTTCCCTGTAATGGAAATAGGGGACATGGAAATAGAAGGTTCGCGGATTTATTATGTTACAGATGCTGAAATTGAGGTTATTGATCTGAAGTACAAGCAAATACCGGTACCTCTCGTAAACCTGACTGTTGCGCCAAACGCCAGTGTTAATGGACGGTTTAATGTAACCGTTTCCGCGAACAGTTCTATTGCGGCGACACTTAGTGTGAAAATAGCTGGTAACGTGCTTTGCAGCTCAGATGGATTTACCTATACTGCCTCCATCGCTGTACCGGATGGATATGATGTAGGGTCTCAGATTCCTGTAGTTGGAATGATAAGTGATATCGCAGGCAACGTTCTGTCTACCAGCGCCTCAAATGTTCCGGTTGTTGCTGATACAACATTGCCGACGGCCACTTTATATGGACCGTCTACCGCCTTTGAAGGCAGTAAAGCGCGATTCTATGTTACTGCTCAGGATAATGTCGCAATTTCAACAGTAACGTTCAGCGTGAATGGGTCTCAAGTTCTTGTAGATAACAAATATCCGTTCGAGTTGAAAGATGTGGTTGTTCCTGCTGTCTCCGCGGGATCATTTACGGTTTCAGCAGTTGCTCAGGATGTAAATGGCAATAACAGCACTGCCGCATCCAAGACAGTTACCATTCAGGCAGACACAAGCCCGAACAAACCGCTTGCCTCTATCACCGCTCCGACAGCAAACAAGGGTGTTATGGAAGGTGACCAGTTGTTGATTCAAGTAACAGCCAGCGATGCTGATGGGCAGATAGCAGGCGTACGCATAGGACTGCGCCGTGATGTAACGGATGAAGAGCTTGTCTTTGATACTGTTCCTCCGTATGAGTATCTGGCAACCGTGCCGCAGGTTGAAGAGTTCACACCTGGTACGGTCTGGGCAATCGCCATTGACAGCGCAGGTAATGAATCCATCAAGGCGGAAGTTCTTATTAGTATCGTACTAGATACGATGGATCCAAATGTTACGGTTACGCGCAATCCATTGAATAAGACTATCATTGCCGGAACAACATTGCGCTACAAAATTGACGCGACAGACAATCAGCATGTACGCTCAACAGCGATATGGATGACCATAGATGATGTTGAAGTGAAAAGATGGGTATTTGACGATACCAGCAAAGAAGTTGCTTATACACTGCCATATGATGCTCGCGGTAGTGTATTCAAGGTATACAGCGATACCTCCGACTGGTCTGGAAATATCACACATAAAGTATTTACCTATTATGTTGACCTCGCACTTGCTCTTGACGTACCAACGACAAAATTTACTGTTCAGGGTGCGTTGAAAGATTCAAGAGTGAAAGAGAATATCCTCTTTGCCGCCTGCGGTGATTCCGGTGTTGTTATCTTTAATATGGATAATGACTCGATAGTCCGCACTATACAGGTACCTGCTCTGGCTCTCGAACAGCGCGGTAATGTACTTTTTGTTGGCGGTAACGGTTATGTATCTGCATACGAGTTGGACAATGACCTCAATGCAACATTATTAAGCACAATGCCGGTAACCGGTACGGTCACCAGCCTGCAGTTGTATGCGAATGACCTTTACGCGACACGTGCGGCTCAGAATCTTATGGTGATAGATGTAACAACATTGACCAATCTGAAAACGAGGGGCGAACTGTCTGATTCAGTTGGCGCGGCAAATGCGCAGGGGTATGGCTCTGTCATATATGTATGCCGTGACATTGTTCGCAGATATAACCGTTCTACATTGGCATATATAGATTCTATGAACGGTACCACTGGAGCTCAGGATCTGATTATTCAGAATGATATCGCATATATTGCCGCAGGTGCGAACGGGATAAGGATACAGCATATTAATTCGACGTCTGCCACAGGAACGTCTAATTTCGGATTAAATGCGAAGAATATACGTAAACTGGGATCTTATGCTGTTATCGCATGCGCTGAAAATATTATAGCGTTGATTGATCTCGTCGATCTTACTGCGCCATCATTTGTCGGAAGTATTCCTAATACTGGTTATGGATTAGGCTTTGCTATTGCTGAGTCATCGATATACGCGGCGCGCTCGACAGGAGAAGTCGTCTCCATACCTGTTATAGGTGAAACAGTGACAAGCCTGATAGCTAGTTTGGATACGCCGGGTGAACCCCGCGGTATCATTACCAGTGGAAAATACCTTTATGTAGTTGGTGTTACAACAGGGTTGCTGATTTACGATGTTTCCGTAGCGAATATGCCGGTACTGGTTAAATCACTGGATATAGACGGAATGCCAGTTGATATCGAATTGGTAAATGGTTATGCATATGTTGCGAATGCCTATAGCGGATTGCTTGTTTATGATGTTGATCCTGTCAGCGGCACAAAACTTCTCCAGAATGTGACAAGTTTTGGCGCAATGAAGAGCGTGAATTATATTGATGGCAAGCTTTACTCCACGGGCGGTGGTGTAACTGTCTGGAATATTGCTTCTGACGGAAAAATATCACTGGCAGGGTCTTTCAATACACCTGGTGACAGTTTCGATATGGATGCTTCCGGTAATACCGCTTTTGTTGCGGATGGAAGCCTTGGCTTACAGATTATGGATATCACTGAGTTTGATAATACCAGTGTATTGTCCAATGTACCTGTTCCAGCAGGGAAGTCTACATACGATGTTGTCTATGACAAATCGACTGAAATAGTATATACAGCGGTTAATGGACTTGGTATACAGGCAATCAGTGTTGCTGATATGGCTAATCCGGTAGTATTGAAGACACTCAATATTTCCGACGCTATCAGCGTTGAGCGTGACGGCAATAACCTGATCGTATCTTCCGGTATGTATGGTGTCACGATTGTTGATATTTCCACACCGGGTGATCCTGTTACTATTGCACAGGTTGATACTCCTGATTATTGCACAGGAGTCACAACCGCACGTAACGTAATTTATGCGGCAGACAGTTTATCCGGTTTACAGATAGCGATTTTGCCGTTTGCTGAGGCTCATCCTGTTATAAGCATAGAACCGTTGACGCCGTTCTACGTTAATTATCGCGGTGAATATGCTGTACGTGCTGATGTGTATGATCCAGTAGGCGTGAGCCGTGTAGAATTCTTCCTGAACGGTTCTCTCTTGTACACTGATGAGAAACAACCATATGAATATCATGGTGTTGTGCCAGTCGACTTTGCTCTGGGCAGTATATTTACTATCGATGCGCGTGTTGTCGGTCTTGAAGGAAATACTCAGATAAGCAATGTCGAAGCGTTTTATATTATTCCAGACGAAGGAAATGTACCTCAAATCCAGTTAAATGCTCCAACTGTCGCCACATTCTCAGAGAATGCGCGCCTCAGCGTTATCGTTTCCGCTCAGGATGTAGAGGATACACCATATGTTCAGATATTGGTTGATAATCAGTTGATCAATACCATGTATGCTCCTCCGTACGCGATGGAACTGAAACTGCCCATGGTTAGTGAGGATACAGATGTTATTTTGACCGTACGTGCTCTTGATTATGCCGGCAATGTTGCTGAAATCGATTATACAATCCATGTTGTAAATGATACTGTATTACCGACAGTATCGGTTCTCAGCCCGACTGAAAATCAGGAAGTAACTGAAGGCAAACCGCTTGCTGTGATCGCTTCTGCATCGGATAACCTTGGTGTAGCAAAAGTTGAATTTATCATGGGCGGCAGTACTGTAGCTGTGGCGTATAACTCGCCGTACCAATATAATTATCAGGCTCCTTATGTAACCGGAACCCAGACTGTAACTGTTACCGCCAGAGCGTATGATTTTGCTGGTAATGTAAGCGCTGACTTGGTTCGTACGTTTAAAGTTGTTGATGATCAGGCGCCGGTAGTTACTATTACAGAACCGTCTGACGGTCTGATGTTAATAGAAAATACATCCGTTACTATTTCTGCTACCGTGGTTGATGAAGACAGTAATCCTGTTGTTGAGTTCATTATCGGCGGGACAAAGGTAGCTACTCTGACATCGTCTCCGTATACATACAACTATCATGCTCCTGTAGAAATCAATGGTCCATTGTCCCTGACTGTACAGGTGAAGGCAACTGATACAAGGGAACAGGCAACTTCCGCTTATGTAACGTTGGTTCTGGTTGATGACCAGCCTCCAGCCATTACGGGCTTTATTAGTCCGGCGGCGGATCAGGAAATGGTCAAAGGAAAACAATTTGTCATTGCGGTTCAGGCAAGTGATGACCTGCAGATTTCAGCAGTGGATTTCTATGCGGACAATAATCCGATAGGGACAGTAACGACAAAGTCAAGCAATGGTTTCTACGAACTGACATATGGAACTGTTGCCACGACCACACTGTCACAGATTAACCTGAAAGTTGTTGCTGAAGATTCCAAAGGCCAGGCTTCTAATCCGGATGCCGCGGTTGCGAACCGTCGCATATTCCTCTTTGAAAACCGTCCGCCGCAGGTTCTGATTACCAAACCGTTGGCGCACGCTTCATCGACGGAAGGAAAATTGTTCCCGGTTGAAGTTATAGCGACCGATGACCTTGCGGTTGAAAGTGTGAAACTATATGTTAATACGCCCGATGCGCCTGTTTGGGTTACTTCACCGACAGGTAATAATTACACGTTTAAAGCAAATGTTCCTGCTCCGCTTTATACAGGTGCAGGGAATGAGCATGTGCTGTACGCAGAAGCATATGATTTTGACGGAAATATTGGCTATGCGGCTCCGGTTACCATTCATGTCACTGAAGATGCACAGCCGGTTATCTCAATAACATCACCGGCAGACGGAACTGTTGTTATTGAAGACACGTCGCTCACCGTAGCGCTTAGCGCCAGTGATGATATTGGAGTAAAACGTGTTGAATATTATCTTGATGGAGCTCTTGTTGGATACCATCCGCCGGTTGCAGGAACGACAAATGCGACACTCAATCACTCATTGAGCATTCATATTCCGTCTTTAGCTGTTGGTATCGAGACACAGGCGTCAACGATCATGGTGAAAGCGATTGATACGCTTGACCATGAGCAAACTGCCTCTATCAACCTGACTGTCAATAATGATCAGGCTCCGTCTGTATCAATAGTCTCGCCAGCGCCTGCGACACAGTTGATTGGCGGTGCATTGACCGACATCACCGTTTCCGCAACGGACGACCTTGGCGTTTCAAAAGTGGAATTGTTTGTTGACGGCACGTATGTTGGCGACGCGTTTTTTTCTTCAGGTACTGTTTATAAAGGTACGGTACCGATGGTGGATACTGAATACGGTTCAGTCGCTCAACTAACCGCTAAGGCATATGACAGGTACACGTCATCAACATCTGTCACAATTCCGGTCTCAATTGGTGTTTCTCTGCCGACGCTTAATACATTTAATCTTAGCACCACCGGATCATGTCTGACAGGTGCCAACGGTTACGCTTTTGTTATTGATGGAACAAATTTACGCGTTATAGATCTCCAGAATAACGCCATAGAATCATCTGACAACAACTTGACAGTGGATTACGATCCGGGCGTAAGCATTTATCGCCTTACGTTTGACGGAGCGGAAAACACAGTTAAATATCGTGTTAAAGTCAATGGTACTTTTAACGGCAATGCGATAATCACTGAGTTGAAAGCATATAATGATAACGATGATATGCTGAATACGCTCTTTTCGTCATCGAATGTTAATATTGCAGGATTGAACATTGCTGAAGCTCTTGATGGTAATTTGGGTTTAGGGACAACTGACAATGGGTGGGGGACTTCTCCCGGTACAGTTGGTACGATTACATTGACAGTTGTAAGTAATCTGAAAACTATCGACTTGTACCAGTATTCTTCAGTGAACCAATCCCGTATAGCGGACGTATCTATTGAAGCAAGCACTGACGGAACAACATACCATCCTGTTACGAATCTCACAGGAAGGGTGCTGGAACCGAATGGTATTACTGACAGGTATATAATCGGACAAATTTCGTCATTGAATTTGGGCGCTAATTGCACCACCATGTCATACCAGAATGGATATCTGTTCATAGCGCAATCAAATCAATATAAAATAGTGGATGTCATTGATCCTGTAAATCCTGTTGTAGTAGCGACTGTGCCTATGAACGGCATCACCTCGCTTCTGCCTCGCGGACAGGTATTATTTGCGGGTATTACATCATCCAATACTGTTCAGGTAATTAATATTGCTTCAATATCGCAACCGTATATTGCCGCTACGCTGACTGGTGTCACGGTCAATTCTATGGAAGTGTCGGATTCTTCTCTGTATATCGGAACACCTGCGGCCATTCAGGTATATGATATCACCAATCCGCAAAAGCCGGTTTTCAGCACCAGCAAGGATATGAGTTCCTATAATGCTGACACTATAACCAATATGCTTTCTATTGATGGTGTCTTACAGGTAATAAAGGGCGCGTCTGTTATATCCCTGAGCGAATCCGACCTGTCTGAACTTGATGTCATCGTATTGTCCGATAAGGCTACTATGGCGGTTAATGCAGGATATCGTAATCTCTATGGGTATGGTTCCGCATTGGAATTACATGATACAAGCGCCGTGAATAAAACATATTACGGGCTGTGCCGCCTTGTTAATCCGATAAAGGCTATAGATTATCGTGCGGATCTGCTTCTTATGCTAACAGGAAATAAATTGGAAGTACGTACAATCAACTTTGGCGAGTCAATCATTCCTGAAGGCTTGGAAATTGTTTCCCCGGCATCGGGTGTTGAGCAGAGTGAAGGTACGGAAATAGAGATTGCGGCTGATGGACTGAACGATGATAATTCTGTGGTGGAATTTATTGTCGACGGCATGGTGGCGAACGTTGATTCGTCTATGCCGTATACCTTCATGATGCCGATTCCGTCATCAACGTCCGGCACTGTGTATACACTGAATGCCCGCGCACGCAATGTATCCGGCAACTCAGTTATATGCGCTCCAATCACTATTCTGGTGGTTGAAGATAATGTCGCTCCTACCTTTGTCATTGCTGAACCTGCTCAGGGCGCTTCAGTTACCGAAGGCGAGCAGTTACATGTAAGTATTACTGACATTAATGACAATGTTGCTGTTCAGGAAGTAAGCCTCTCAATAGATGGTGTTCTCATGGAATTGTATGATGAACCGCCATTTGATACCTTGGAATATACATATGAAATTCCAATTATCGACAACGACGCTCCTGCGACGATATCACTGGAAGTTGTAGCGACCGATATTAACGGTAACGTCTCAACAACTCCTGCTTTGACATTGAACAGGGTGGAAGATGTTGTTGCACCAGTGATTACCATTTCAGCGCCGACGACAGGTTTTGTCAAGAAACAGGGCAATGCGCTTGCCATAACTGCTACTATAGCGGGCGATCGTTATCTTGATGAGGTTATTGTAAAAGTCAACGATCATATAGTTTCTGCTTCAGTTGTATTGGATGCCGGCAACGATCATCTTTATAATGTAACCGCAAATTACACTATTCCTCAGAATGAACCTGATGGAAACATTACTGTTATGATTGAAGCAACAGATGTTGCAGGCAACACGGGCACTGGCAGTGTCGTTGGTACACTGGAGCTTGATGCTGATCCTGTAGTGACATCGTTTACAGCAGATGCCAGCGCTATCGAGGGCGGTAAACTTAATATGTCGGCGACAGCAACAGACGATATCGGAGTCAGTGCGGTATTGTTCCTTGTTAATGGTGTCGTTGTAAAACAAGATACTTCACAACCATATAGTGCGGAATATATTGTTCCGATTGGAACCTATCCTGCACTGCTGGATGTAACAGCGAAGGCTGTTGATACAATTGGTCAGCAAAGCGCCGAGTGGTCACCGGTTTCTCAGGTGAATATTACTCAGGATGCAAAACCGTATGTGGAAATAACTGTTCCTGCTGATGATAATCAGAGCGTGATAGAAGGAAATAGTATTTCATTATCAGTACGTGCGATTGATCCTGATGCTACAGGCGGTTTCAAACAGATTAATCTGTATATTAACGGGTCGAGAGTTACATACTGGAATTTCGGCAGTCCGTATCAGACCAATTATACCGGTACCTATACGTACTCACCGGGTTGGCTGTCATCCGCCGCAAACGGAACAGCAAGTGTAACCGCGACGGTAGTTGATGCCTATGGCGCGACTCATAATATAGCTCAACCTCGTATTGTGACAATACGGCGCGATGTTCCTCCAGTACTGGTGGGTGATGAGCTGGTTGTTCCGGCATCGATAAAAGAGCTGAATAGCTACAATATCGACCTGAAGGTGAAGACGCCGGTTAACGATGACCGCGGTTTCTCCCGTGCGGATTTCTATATGAATTATTACAATGGAACTGAATGGGTAACCGGTTATTCGCTTGGTTACGATACGTCTTATAGCTGGAGTGATGGATATAATGCGTATTATTACCGTATTAGCACGACGGCTCCGTCGATTTATGATCCGGCTTACGATTATATGGAAATATACGCGGTACTGAAAGATAATTACGGCGGGTCGGTTGAGGTAAGCACCCATTATGTGACTTCGGGAGCAAGTACGGTTGCTATTCAGTATGACATCCCGCCTACCGCGGATGTGGATTCGCCTGCGGTTAATACTGTATACAGCGAAGGTAAATCGATCACGGTTACTGGAAAAGCAAGTGACGACCGCGGCGTTTCTAGGATGAACTTCTATGTCGATCATGTGTATAAATCATATGATTCGTCATATAATTCATCATCAGGCGGGTATTACTATTACAGCAATAGTGTCGTTCTGCCGATTATTGCTCCGAACTATTCAGGAACATATTCGATTAACACATCATTATCTTTCCTGACAGCTTTGACCATTAATCAGTTTAATGATCTGTCAAAATGGAAAATGACATTCGTTCAGAACGCGGATACACTGATCGTGAATGCTCAGGTCAAACGTAATAGCGACGACACATTTACGCTGGTTGAACCGGTAGCATTTACACTTGATGGTAATGCGCATACGATCGAGGATATCTCAGGCCAGTTCACCTATACGAATACTACTATTTCGGGGTTTAGCGCGACTATATCGTTTGATGGCATTATTTATTCCATTGAAGGTTCGTTCAGCGGTTCTCATCCGACTATAATTAATAAAGTATTGCTCCAGGCGGAAGCTATCGATTCGACAAGCCAGTCTACGATGTCAGCGCCTGTGACATTACATTTAATTCCGGATATTGCTCCGTCAATCAACTTTACCAGTATTCCAAGTTCAAATGTTGCGGCGGCGGGATCTTTCCTGCAATACAGCCTTACCGCTGGTGACGATGTGGCAATAAACCGTGTTGAAGTTGTATTCTATTATGATGAAGATGGCAACGGAACAGAGGAAGAACATATAGCTCTCGTTCTGACTCCATCAGCAGGAACAACGTATTATCAGCCGTCGTTTAGTATTCGTGTACCTGCTTCACAGGTAGGCAATAACATTGATCTTATGGCGCGTGTAATTGATACCAAACTGCCGGTACCGAACGTCCGCGAAACAGTGCGGTTGACCTATCAGGTCGCGGTTGGAGCGACACTGGTGAACAAGCACACGGTAACCGGCTCTTATTCAATGACGCCATTGATTGAAGCAACGCGAGACCTTATTTTTGCCGGGATATCATATCCTCAATTAATATCGATAAAATACGCCGGCTCGAATGTTAAGGTTGATGGCGCTCGGATTATTGTTCCTGCTAACCCGGGTATCGGGTATATGGAACTGAAGTTCGATACAATTATAAATGCGGCGCAAGTTAAGATTAAGGTTAATGATACATACGCCAGCAACCATAATTTTGTACTTGGTGAAATTCAGTTCCTCAGCGCAGTGGACGATACTCCTGTTCAGATACTGCACTCAACTGCGACATATGAACAGAGCAGTTATCCTGTAAGTGAAACATATGATGGAGATAAGACATCCAGCAGTGGAAACGGTTGGGCTGTCAATGGCCGTCAGGGTGAAAGCGCAATATGGTATTTCAAGAATCCGATTAACTTGAGCCGTATACGTATTTACCAGCCGTACAGTGACGGGACACACAACTTCAAGGATTTCGAGGTTTACGTAAGCACCGGCTTGCTGGAACCGATATCAATTATGAGCGGTGATAAGGATGGCTTCGGATTTAATCCTCCTTTGAGCGCTGGCGGTTATTTACCTGATATCGATGGAAACAGCAAAGTTGAATTCCCGCAGGATTTCTTTAATAACGCCGGTCCGCTTGATCCTGTCTATACTGACGGATGGGTGAACGCATCGTTTGTGGCAATTCAGACATTCTCATTGGGCGGGCGTACGCCTCTGTACGGGTCAATCAATGTATTAACAGGTGACGTTGAAGATTCTGAACGTACAAACTCAAGTATGACAGTTAAGATTGATGGTACGTCCGTATCAAAATTCTGGCGGTCATTCCCACAGGATGGGCTGGGTGACGGTGGTATTACGATGTCAACCTTAAGCTTGCCGTCTAACGTCATCAGTTCATTTGAGGATGGTGTCGCAATTATAGAATTCACGAATCCCGGCGCGATAGCAATAGACTATATAGAGACATTGCTCTATGCTGTTCCGACGGTTGCTCTGGCGGCGCCTCAGAACCTTACAGCAACATTCTTTGATATGTCAGCTAACTACAAATTGCCTGCGCAGAACATGGCAAGCTTTAATACAATAGGGTATGCATGCGACGCGATATTTGCGGATGACAGGTTGTATCTGGCTTCAACTCATAGCGGCTCTACATCACAAATTGAACTGTTCAATACTAATGAAAATGGCGCTTTGAGCCGCATCAATTATACCGATATAGCTGGATTTGATACTCATAGTACTACTGCTATGAAAATAGCGATGCGCGGCAAGAACCTGTATGTAACTGATATAAACGACGGTTTAGCCAAGATTAACATCAGTGATCCGTATAATCACTATGTTGACGTTCGGGTTTTCCCTGGCGGCACAATCAGGGATCTGTTTGTTACGGATGATTATGTTTATCTGGCTTCGTCATCAGGTGTTAAAGTTTACAATCCTGACACAATGGCTCAGGTTGCGCTGAATTTCGCATCTATGGACACGATGGATGTTGTGGTAGATCATGGGTATATATATGTTTTAACAACCAACTACCTTTATATCTATAATGAACAGACGAAAGCACAAGTTGCCAGCAAGCAGACAGTAGGCACAACAAACTATAGCTTTGATGTAATCGGTAATTATGCCTTCATAATTTCTTCAAGCACCAATGATATTTATGTGTATGATGTATCCGATAAAGCAAATGTGTCTCATGTGGTCACATTCCAGCCTGCCGGTACGGCGTCTGCTGATCGTCCGATAAATATGGAAATTGTCGGTAAATACATGATATGCCCGTTGGTTAATTACTATCATGCGCTTCTCGAACTGAATTTCGGTGAAACTGAAGTTCCATCATTGGCCTTGACTGCGGATGAATCAGCTATTGCCGGCACCGCTATTAAAGTTGTGGCAGAAACAGATACACCGGAAGTGAGCAACATTACCGTTGAATTTCTCGCTGATGGAAAAGTGGTGGGAGTATCGAACAAAGCTCCATACACCTATTATCACATGACAGACCTTGATGCGGCGGGCACTGTTCATGAATTCACGGCTCGCGCAATCAACCTTTCCGGTGTAGTGAGCGAGGATGCCGCGGCTGTTACCTCCTTAGTGGTTGAAGATACTATCCTGCCAGTCATAACTGTTTCTGCACCTCAGGAGAGACAGGATTTTATGGAAGGTTCAACCATTACTGTGAACATAGACGTAACCGACAATATCGCTGTTGATTCGTTCTACGTTTCCGCCAACGGCGTTCCGGTTTTCGAAGTGACATCACGTCCGTTTACAGGCAGGTCGTTCCAGTTCCCGACAGAGATTGGCAATATTGAGCCTCAGGAGATAGTATTCACCGTAACAGCGTACGATGCCGCCGGTAATGCCGCTACCTATCTGCGTACAGTGAACCGTACGCAGGATGAACAATTGCCGCTATTATCTCTGTTCTACCCGACAGTAAGCAACGTAGCGCTTGAAGGTTCAAAAATGCTCTACTTGGCAACTGCTTCTGACAATATTGCTATTGACTATTTGTCATTTGTAGTGGGCGGTTCTATGGATTTCAGCATTATTAAGGATGTTGAAAAGGAAATAGGTTTCATAAATGACCGTCCGTTCTCTCGTTATTATAATGATTCAACCCCGATTGGTTATACCTTCACCAGCGGATTTACATTCCCGTTCTATGGCGTTACTCATAGTTCCGTGTACTTCAACGAAAACGGATATTTAACGTTTGGAGCAGGCGACCATGACTCTATGTCCATAGACAATTTCAAAGGGCCGCAACCACGAATAGCCGCGTTGTTTGACGAACAATGGTGGTATATGTATTACTCAGACCAGCGTACTTACGTCGTAACGTATCGTCAGTATGCAGATCGGTTTATTGCGTACTATCATTTGAATCTTGGCACCTATAGCACAAGTCTTGGCGTAAACCATTATGAAATAACGCTATTTAAGAATGGTGTAATTAAGATAGTGTACGGCGCTCCGGGTCAAACAACGGATCTTGATTCAGTGAGCGGTATCATCGGTATTACGCCGGGTACCAGCCTCTCATCTATGTCAAAGGTTGATTTGTCGACGAATGGTTACACACGCGGTGTACCGAACGGCGCTATCTTTGATATGTTTGACGGCACGAATCGTGTACTGAATACATCCATGGCAAATAAAGCTGTATTTTTTATACCGAATAGCCAGTGGCAGTATGACGTTGTTGTTATGGATAAAAATGTGTTCAACACCTATCCGAATTATCTCGCGATTGCTGATGTTCCTCTCGATATTACCGAATTGAGTACCGAAGTTCGTGCGTATGACGTAGCAGGCAATTCATCTAATCCTATTACATTGTCAATGAGTGTTGAACAGGATACAGAGACAGCTATTTCTGCTACGACTTCCGAAGTAGCTGAAGCTGGTAAGGAAATATACATTGACGTTGCAGTAACCGAAAGTAACGCGGTTGAAAAGATCGACTTCAATATTACATCGCCGACACTCAATGAAACCCGTACTACGACGGTATATCCATACAGGCTTATATACACCGTTCCACTCAGCGAGCTGGGCAATGCAGTGAACATTTCAGCCACTGTAACAGATACATATGGCAATACTGCGACATCCGATATCATCACGACGAATGTTATTAGTGATATTCTGCCTGTCGCTACTATTTCTTCACCGTCGCACGGTTTTGATGTGATTGAAGGCGACATAGTGACCATACAAGCAACCGGTTATGACCGTGATGCGCGAGGCAATACGTATGGTGTGCCAAGTATGACTTTTGAAGTTACGTTGTCAATACCTGGTAATGATCCTGTTGTTACGACATATACTGATTCAAGCTCACCGTTCTCATATGCATACAATGTTCCGCAAGACACTGCCGGAGCAACATTAAACGTAGCGGTATTTGCTACTGACAGCGGTTCGAATAACAGCGCTGTCGTATCAATTCAGGGAACAGTAACTGACGATCAGATTCCGGTTGTCGTTATGACTGCGCCAGCACCTTATACCAAAGTTGCCGCTGGTGCGGAAGTAGATGTGGAAGCTGTCGCCAGCGACGATCTTGGCGCTATTCAGAGCGTTCAGTTCTTTGTCTGTGTTGATGATGTGGAACAGACCGGATTCGAATCACCTGTTGATACATCCGCTCCTTACAAACAGAAGGTTACTATACCTTCAGTAGAAAGCGGTGTGATATCAGTAAAAGCCAAAGCGATAGATTCGATCGGACAGGTAGGCGAGTCTGCTCCGGTCACTCTGGAAAATATCATTTCTACAGCGTTGGCAGGCGAGTTTGACACTACAGACGCTCGCGACGTAGCTGTACAGGGCGACTATGCGTTTATCGCTGATCTGAGCGGCGGGCTGAAAGTTGTTAATGTTGCTGATCCTGCCAGCATGTCACTGGTTACGCAATATACCGGTGAGACCATAACTCGTGTGCGTGTGGTACAGAACCTTATCTTTGCGATTACTACCACAAAACTGTTAATCTTCCGGTTCGAAAACGACCAGTTGATATTACGCGCTAATGTTACATTATTCAGCAATGCTACTGATCTGGAACCGTCAGGGAACTATGTCTTTGTGGCAGACAATAATGGTAACTTCTATTCAGTTGATATCAGCAACAGGACAGCCCCGTATGTTGCGAAAACGTTCGCGACCTCAAAACCGTTGAACAACATTACCATGCATAATACAGTGGCTATATGTTCAAGCAATTCAGGCCTTGTTGTAATTGATGTGTTTAACCCGCTGAATCCGCAGATCCTGACGACAGCCACAGTGGTCTCAGGCGCAGGAAAGAGCGCAATTGTCAATGACGGCATTATTATTGAAGCGCAGTATAATGCAGGCTTGTTCACCTATCAGCTGGTTGAACGTGAAGGGTCGACGTTGTTGAGAGGCCTTGGTGTTGAACCTTTGAAGACCAATCCGTCACGGCTGAACCAGGCGAATGATGTTGACGTGGTCGGGGCGATAGCGTTTGTCGCAGATGGTTCCAATGGCGTGACGATGGTCAGCATTGAGGATCCTGCACGGACGGCTGAAGTAGGCAATTCCTCAACAGGCGGAACGGCTTATGCGCTTGACGTGGTCGGCAGTTATTGTTATATCGCCAATGGCGCGAATGGATTACGGGTTATTCGCCTGACAAGCGGCACGGCAGAAGCTCCGGTGATTTCATCTATCACTGCATATCCTGACGTGAACGTGCTTGAGGGACAGTCTGTAAGGGTTACGACCGAAGCGTCTGATGATACAGGTGTGACTATCGAGTTTATTTCTGAAGGTACGATTGTTGGTGTTGATAACACTGTACCGTTCCAGTTTAACTACAATGCCGCACCGCAGTCAGCTCCGGTTCAGTTGCCAATTCAGGTAAGAGCAACCGACCTTGGCGGTAATGTTGTTGATCATCCGGGTATAACTATTAATATTCTGGAAGACACAATAGTTCCGGCGATAGTTCTCAACAGTCCTGATGTAAACGATATTCTGGTTGAGGGCACTGGCGCTGTGGTTGACATCACTGCGACTGATAATATCGGTTTGACCTCTGTGACTATTAATGTGAATGGCGAAGAATCGGTATTCAGCATTCCGCCATTCCAGATGCCGGTTACATTACCGGTTGGCAATCCGCCGGAACCGCTGGTTATCACAGCATATGCATTGGATATTAACGGTAATCTGGGCGTATTGGCA
>QZJZ01000061.1 GCA_003599815.1 Candidatus Auribacter fodinae | reverse complement strand
ATCAATTGGGATGTGTCCCGAATTTGTCATTCATACCACTTCTAATTATGATGTCAATATATTATCAATAATTTGACGTTGACTTACAATGAACACTGCAATATATTGTATTCAAATAACCTTTTATACAAGGAATTATATATGGATAAAAACATAAGCTTTTTCAATGCAAAAAAGATTTTCTTTATCATTCTATTTCTTCTGCCAATTTCAGCGTATATTCAGACATATTTTCTAAAAGGAAATGTAATTATATACGGGGATGGTTTACTTGAACATTTTCCAACACGTTATTTAATTCAAAAGGCGTATAGCAGTAACAATACTCCTCAATGGAATCCATATATAAGTTCAGGACATTCAATACATGCCGAAAGTCAAAATGGCTTGTGTTTTCCAGCAACCCAGATAATATATAGATTTTTTCCTCCGAAATTCGGATGGTTTATAGAGATTCTCGCCTATGTTTTGACAGCTTTCATTGCATGCTTCTGTTTTTTGAAGCATCATATTAAAGACACTATAATTCCTTCACTTTTAGGTGCTTCAATTTATGCTTTCTGTTGTTATGTACTAAGAGAGACGTGGGTACCTTCAATAATGTGGAATTATGCATTATATCCTTTATTTTTTCTGGCTATAGATCTCTACTGGGAAAATAAACGGTTTTCAGGCATTTTTTTACTCATACTTATTTCATGCCTGATCTTATCGGGCCACCCTCCAAGCATGATATACGAAGCGATGATGATCACTGTTTACTGGTTAATTAAGTTCGGAGAGAGTTTGAAGAATAATACTGTCAAAACTTCTCTTAAAAAAGGGGTAGTCGATATTGCACTAATATCTCTGGTCGCGATTATTATAAGCCTCCCGCATATATTGCCTATGATTGAACTGTTTCCAATATCTCCCAGAAGAGAGCCAATCCCGTTGGATATCGGACAAAACCAATTGCATATACGGCCTCACTGGTTTTTATATACGTTATTTCCTATCCCATTAAACGAGGAATCTCCGCTCGATACACTTACTTATCCAATCTTTGCCATTTTTCTGGCAGGTATGGGTGTTTTTTTTCAAAAAAAGGACTATAAATATACGTATTTTCTATTCTCGTTAATATTCACACTGCTTATGGCTCTCGGACCATATGTAAATTTATGGAAACTCGTACATGCTCTCCCGCTGTTACGAAATTTCAGGCGCCCTTTGATGTGGCTGTTTTTCCTGCCAATTTCAATTTCATTTTTCTCTGCCCATGGCCTGAAATTTATTTTTCAAAAAAAAATCTCGCGATTAAGTTCGAAATCCTTATTCCTTTCGATTATTTGCCTACTCAGTCTATTCTTATTAGGAGGATTAGCGCTAAAAATCATAAAGCCGGAACTGCTGGGATTCCTGACAGAAAAAATTTCGCCGAAATTCTTATACTTATTCAATAGCAGTTGGTGTTATGCATCATTATTGCTTGTATCTTTTTTTATGATGATTGTTGGAATGTTATTTTGTTTTTCAGTAACAAGCCGATGGGGCGTTTTCCTTGGAATACTGGGCATGTTATTGAATTTGTATGGTACAATAGTCTTCAAATCTACAGATCCTGCTCTTACTTTCGATATTAATAGCGTAATTCAAAGAGAGAATATACATCAATATAATCCTGATTTTAATAAACAATTACATAGAATTTATGTTTCAGGCTTTGGATGGGACTGGCCAGGTACGCTAAATACTTTTCCTTACGGAGGGAATGAATTAATAAAGCCTTATGTCCCGAATATTAATACCTTCTGTGATATTCTGGGCACAAACGGTAAAATTTCATTTTTACCGTACTGGGCCGGTGATATTCCAGCCTTTTGCGCAGAATATATTAAGGGAAATAAATCGAAGGAAATTTATTTTGATATCTCTTCAACACGCTTAATTTTTCATCATGAACCGATATCTGGCGAAAAATTTAAACTTATAAAAACAGAAATCGATAACACCACAATTCATTATTCGCCATGGCTAAAACCCTCAGAAAAAGTTTATATTTATAGCAATGAAACGGCTCTGCCAAGAATGTGTTTTATTCCAAATGTGAAGTCATTTAGTACGGAAAAGACTCTTTTGGAATATTTAGAATCAGAGAAATATAAACCTTTGAGCGAAGCGCTCATTTTAACTAATGATACAGGGAAAACCGATTCAATTTCCGCGGATGAGCCGAAAACGACTGATATAACGTTCTCTATAACAAAGGATTTGCCCGGAGTAATAGAAATTTCATTATTTGAGCCTGCTTCAGGAAATACATTCTTTTTGCTTAATGACACCTATTATCCCGGTTGGAAAGCTAAGACTAACGGAACTGACACACAAATCTATAGAACTAATTACGCGTACAGAGGAATATTCGTACCAAAAGGCACGGAAAATATTATTTTTTACTTTGATCCCAAAATTAAGGATATTTTTCTTATAGTGCCAACCATAATCTTGTTTCTATTAGCGCTAATACCCATTACCGCAGGTTGTTGGAAACGAAGACAAAGGTGTGCGTGATGATTAGCATAGGGAATTAGATCTCCAAAGCGAGACTGTTGTCTATTTTCCCTTACACCGGGATACCTCAATGTGTCCCGAATTTTCTATTTTTCTATTCGAACATAAGGTCATCAATGTAGATAACGCCTTCCCCGGTTCCATCAGGAAAGCATTCGGAATCAAATGCTATGCTGACAGCCGCTAATTTTGATACGTCAAAATCGCCGTCACGGATATCAACATACGTTTTTAAAGGGATTTCCACTTTTTGCCATTCGGCAGTTATGCGATTGCTCTTATTGGAAAGATAATTGGTGACATCGTTGGAAGGAACAGTATCATCAAACATAAATAATTTTTCGTCAGCAAGCCCAACTCTAAAATTTTCTCCACCCTTTTCACCTTTAACCATAAAGGTTAATTTTGAATATTTCGACGCATCGAAAAAAGTATCTTTTTTGAGGTGAATATAGTATCCGCAAAATCCCTCTTTGTCCTTTTTATACTCGATCATAAGCGACTGCTTGCCGCTCACCGCATATTTTGCAGTAACACTTCGGGACGAGTAACTGGGATATTTGGCATAAACACCATCGCGTGGTGATTCGAAGCCGCAAATCGTGTGCTTTTCTTCAGATGAGGCTATCGGCAAATTAAAGAACATCCCAAGCAATGCAATGACTGACACTATTCCGGTTTTCTTCATAGGTACTTTTCCCCTTAATAAAATTAACCGAAGCTAAAGGATGTATCATCGCGTTAAGCATTACGTCCTCAGACACATGCCGGGACTTCGAGTGTTCGCACACAAATCCCTTTATTTCACAGACAAATAATATCCGCTATGAAATTTGAAGCGGGCACAGCGTCAGGCAGTCCGCATAAAGATTCCGGTAATCTGTATATCAGGCACCTTCTCACACATCAGTGTAAACCAAATGCCTGTGCGGAAATCATATGATCAGAGCATAAGAAAAAACGACAAGACCGGAAAAAGATGCATCCAACCTTGTCGTTGTTTTTCCGTGAATTACGCTTTTTTCTTGGCTGGAGCGGCTTTCTTGCTCGGGGCTTTTGCCTTGGGCTTAGCCGAAAGCTTCAGAGCCTTTTCGGCATCGAGCCAATAATCCAGCTCGCGGCCGGGCTGACGCCCGTCTTTTTCCCATAATTCATAGGCTTTTTTCTCAATGCATTCCATGTCGTTTTTCTTGGAAACCATAATACTTAGCTCCTTTGTTGCTTGCTGAATGGTTGATCGTGAGAAGTTCATCAAGATATAGTCATTAGCCTAAGTTATCGCATCGTATAGCAGAAGAAATTTCGCGTCCTGTATAATATAATATATTAATTCCTTGGTATGTAATCAAATTAAATTTTAAAAAACCGGTAAAATTCAATAATATCCGTTCTATTACTGAAATTGCAGTTATGCCGGGAAACAGCCTGCTGTCAATTTCATCAAAAAAGATATCATTTTTTTCATATCAACACAATACCTCGTTTCCGTGCCAATGCATATTGGATAATTCCCCTTTTTTATGACTTAATTCCACTTGCGCTGAAACAGGATATTAAAATAAGCGCAAATCGGAGCAGTCGCGCTGGAGTGCAATCACGGATTCGGGTATGTCATTGTATGCTTCGCAAAGGCTGTGGCGGCGGCCGAGTAGCGACCGTGACGCATCACATCACCCCGCATCGGGCGTTACACTTCGTATCCGCGTAGGGAACAGGCATGCCTGTTCCCATACAGTGCCGCCGATGATTGTTTCTAACCCATTGCCATTAAAATTATCACAAATTAACTTACTGATGTGTCCTTCAATTATCCCCAAAAATCCGTCATTGCGAAGCATCACGGAGGCTGTGGCGCCTCCGCTGTATCATGTTACACGATGAGATCACCACGTCGCTGACGCTCCTCGTGATGACCTCTTAAAGAAAAACTTAGCGCCTTTTTCTTCGCTCCAGATTATGTTGCGTAATATGCATCTGCAGATTTGGAAAATTATCGCTAACCAATTAATTGCAAGGAAGATGCGCATGTGTGCGACAGATGAGCCAACTGTAAGCCATGGCGTTGACGCTCCACTTCAGAATTACAAGGATGATGCTCTGGATAGAGTCCAGTTTGCCGAACGCATTTTTAAGCTTATAACAGGATGTTAAATAGGCGGTGTTTGTTCGGTAGAATGCTGGTATTGAACGAAAACATTTTAATTCCCTTCTAACTTAATAAATAAAATACCATCAAAGTAAATATGAAAGCTAATTATTTATATAAATTTATTGATCTCTTATGTTATATTATGAATAATTAAATTAAAATGATATTACTCACCCCAGATATAATGTGAGGTTTGTTATATGGCAACAGCTGATCAACTACGGACACTTATACGATCACATTTTAGCGACAATTCTGAGCGTTTTTATACAATTGCCTTACAGGTAGCCGCTCATGAAGCGCGACAAGGCCATACTGCCTTGGCGAATGATATTCGCGAAATTGTTGATAAAGAGCGTCAAAAACACCGAGTTATTCCTTTCCCTCAAGATCTGCATGGCTTGGTTCTTACAGAGAATCCCGACACAAAGAAGTCAGTTCTGGTGATGGAACCTGACTTATATGATCGTATTGAGCGTGTTATTCATGAGTATCGACAGCAACATAAACTCAAGTCTCATGGTTTAAAGCATCGTAGAAAAATATTATTGATAGGTTCCCCTGGTACAGGTAAGACAATGACTGCACGTGTCTTAGCTCATGAATTACGTTTACCTTTACATACAATTCAGGTTGATCGATTAGTAACGAAATTCATGGGAGAAACCAGTGCGAAATTAAGACAGATTTTTGATCTGATTCAGCAAGAACATGGTGTGTACTTATTCGATGAATTTGATGCTATTGGCGGTGAAAGGTCACTTGAAAATGATGTTGGCGAAATGCGGCGTGTTTTGAATGCTTTTCTGCAATTCATAGAACAGGATAGTTCGGACAGTCTTATTGTTGCAGCTACAAATAATCCTAAATTACTGGATAACGCATTATTTCGACGATTTGATGACGTGTTGTTCTACAAGCTTCCTAATCCAGAAAACCGCAAGAGATTAATTGAAAATATACTCAATATTTTTTTAGCATCGAGACCATCATGGAAGAAAATATTATCGGAGAGTGAAGGACTTAGTCATGCTGAAATTGATTATGCATGCAGAGACGCTATAAAAAATGCAATCTTAAATGACAAAATGAAAGTTGATACATCTATGTTGACTTTGATGTTGCAAGAACGTCAGAGCGTGCATCATGGACGAAAGCAGTAAAATGCCTGATAAGCGATATCCCCATATATTTTTACCTAACATACAAGAGAATAGACCCTATAGCCCACCTCCTAAAGGTGGTGGAAAAGGAATTAATATTCCTCCTCGACATCGAATACCACATAGTAAATTTTTAGCTAAGAAGTTTCGAGAGGCGTGGGATTATGCTGTAAACGAGGACATAGCTTACCATTTATCTCGACATGGTGTTTATTTAGAATTTAAGGGAGAAGAAGGGTTTGATTTAGTTACAAAAAGTCTTGAGGCCATGAGGGATAAAGATCGAACTAAATGGATTAGACTCTTAAATGTTCGAGAAGAAAACGCAACCAAGTATGCTACTGTGTTTGTCCCAAAGGAAAAGGAAAATCATTTCTTAAAATACATTGAAGATTATGCAAATCCAGCTAAAAATATTCCAAAGTCAGACAATCCTAAACATAAAGATTTAATTAATAGCATTTCCGATATCCGCAAAGCCCGTTTTGAAAAATCATTTTGGAATGATGATAAAAAGTTGATTCCCGGTGGTACACCTGAATGGTGTGAGGTTTGGCTCAGTCAGGATACAAAAGAAGTTTTAAAACGCTTTGAACAATTATTAGACACTAATGGTATTCCACACAAAAAAGGTCATATTCGTTTTCCGGAAATAATTATCAAAGATGTATATGTTAATCGAGACCACCTGGAACTGATAACTAGAGAATCTGATGATATCGCTGAATATCGGCGCGCCAAATCAACAGCTTCTTTTTTTACTAAACTGTCACCAAAAGAGCAAGCGGAATGGGTGGAAGACTTGTTGAGCAGAACCAAAATTAACCCGGATTCTCAAGTTGCTGTCTTAATTTTAGATACAGGCGTCAATAATGGACACCCCTTACTTCAGCCATTGTTGCGAGATGAAGATTGTCAAGCCGTTGACCCTGCATGGGGAACCCATGACCATCACGGGCATGGAACACTTATGGCGGGCGTCATCGCTTACGACGATTTAAAAAGATGTTTAGAAAGTTCTTTGGCCATTGATATTGGGCATACATTGGAATCAGTGAAAATTTTACCACCAGGTGGTAAAAATCTAGAAGAACTCTGGGGGGATATCACTGCACAAAGTATATCACTTGCAGAAATTAAAAGGCCCAATAAACAAAGAGTAATTTGCATGGCGGTCAGCGCTCAAGATACTCGTGATAAAGGACGTCCAAGTTCTTGGTCTGGAATGGTGGATTCTTTAGCATCAGGAGCGCAGGATGGTGTATCACGCTTAATTTTATTATGCGCAGGAAATAATGAATTCTATTTAGGAAATTATCCTAATGAACAATTGACTGATTCTATTCATGACCCTGCTCAATCTTGGAATGCATTGACTGTGGGAGCATTTACTGAACTGGATACTTTATCTGACCCAGATTTAAACGGCTATCATCCTGTTGCCCCAAAGGGTGGATTATCGCCGTTTAGCACTACCTCTTTATTGTGGGAGGATAGGTGGCCAATCAAACCTGAAATTATGATGGAAGGTGGTAATACTGCAACAGATGACAATGGTTTTACAACTGAATGCGATGATTTATCTTTGCTATCAATTCATTTCCATCCTAACCAACAATTATTTTTTCCTTTTAATATGACGAGTGCGGCTACAGCAAAAGCGGCTTGGTTTGCTGCTCAAATACAGGTAAAGTATCCTGATTTTTGGCCGGAAACTATCCGCGCTCTTATGGTTCATTCTGCTGAGTGGACAGAACAAATGCAGAGACAGTTTTTAAACGGTACTGCTAAAGGTGATTATCGAGAACTAATTCGTACTTGCGGATATGGTATGCCTGATCTCGATAGAGCATTGTACAGCGCATCAAACTCATTAACCCTTATTGCTCAAGCTGAAATACAGCCATATAAAAAGGATGATCAAGTACCAGTAAAGACCAAAGATATGCATTTCTATGAATTGCCCTGGCCTAAGGATATTTTACTGTCATTACCTCCTGATACTGAGGTTGAAATGAGAATAACGCTCTCTTATTTTATTAAACCCGGTCCGGGAGAAAAAGGATGGAAAGATCGATACCGTTATCCATCCCACCTATTAAGATTCGCCCTAAATTCTTCCGGCGAAGAAAAATCTAAATTTATTAAGCGAATAAACCAAGCTGCTCGTGAGGAAGATGAAGAAAAAATTGGCACTAAAAGTCCAACTGATAAATGGGTTCTTGGTCAGAAGCAAAGAGATAAAGGATCTATTCACTCTGATATCTGGAGGGGCTATGCTACCGACTTAGCTACTTCAAATATGATTGCAATTTATCCTATTTCAGGATGGTGGAAAGAAAGAGCTTATTTGCAAGAATATAACAATACTACTCGTTATAGTTTGGTTGTCTCAATTAGAACACCTGAAACATATATTGAGCAAGGCATTTCAATACCACAGGCAATAGATATTTATACTCCTGTTGTCAATCAGATAAAAATTAAACCGCAAATCTCAATATAGAAGTATCAGGCTTTTCGCTTGTCTACCAAATACTTAACAAAGGGAAACGGCTCTACAGCCCGTTTCAGGACACCCTGTAGATACGATATCGCGATACCGTAATTCGTGATGGCAACATTGCGCGACTGCGCGTGCAGTATCCGGCTCAGCATCGCACGCCTGTTGAACATGCATGACCCGCAATGCACTATCAGCTTGTACTGCTCCAAATCGTCAGGGAAATCGTGCCCCGAATGTTTCTCGAACGTAAGATCTTTGCCCGTATACTGCCGTATCCAGCGCGGTATTTTTACCGCCCCGATATCGTCGCCGATAGAATGATGCGAACACGCCTCGCCGATCAGCACCTTATCGCCGTCTTTCAGCGAATCTATGGCAAATACACCCTCCACAAACGAGCGGAGGTCACCCTTGTACCGGGCAAAAAGTATGGAAAACGTGGTTACCCTGATCGACGGAGGCACATCAGCGCATACCTTTAACACCGCCTGCGAATCCGTGATTACGATTGACGGAGGGCGATGCATCGCGTGCAACGCTTCGTATAATTCCCGTTCCTTGACAATCATTGCCATACCGTCGTTATCGAGTATCTCGCGCATCACCTGCACCTGCGGCAAAATCAGCCGTCCTTTCGGTGCCTCAAGGTCAATCGGCACCACCAATACAGCCATTTCCCCGGCGCGCACAAGGTCGCCGACGAGTGTAGGCGGGTTAATCCAGTCTTCAGGGGCGTGGGCGATAATCATTTTTTTCAATTCGAGTATACCGGTTCCGTCCTGAGCGGCGCATTGCGCGACAGGTATTTTCCTATCGGAAAATCGTCGGACGAATTCATCAGACGGCTGGCGCAGGTCGGTTTTGTTTATCACCAGAATATAAGAAATAGACCGTTTGCCCAGTTCCGAGATGATTTCTTCTTCAAACGTGCCGAACGTTTCGCCGTCGATGATTACCAGAGCGATATCCGTGCGGTCGAACACTTTTTTTGTTTTTTCTATGCGCATGCCGCCTAGAGCGCCCACATCGTCGATTCCGGCGGTATCAATAAATACCACAGGGCCGAGCGGAAGCAGTTCGAGCGGTTTTTCCACCGGATCAGTTGTGGTGCCTGCCACATCGGATACTATGGACACCTGCTGTCCTGTCAATGAGTTGAGTATAGTTGATTTTCCCACGTTACGCCGCCCGAACAACGCTATATGGAGCCTCAACCCCTTAGGAGTTGTCAGCATAACCACTGTCTCCTTTCACTGCCGGCGGCTCGTACCCGAGTTGTGAGAAATTATGCGGAGATAAAAACTGGTTTATTTCAGTCTCATCCATCAGCCCCATTTCCTTAATAATTTCAGACGGTGGGCGATGCGATTGCGCCGCACGGCTCGCTATTTCCTGCACCGTATCGTATCCGAATCTAGGCAGAAGCCCGACAAGAGCCCCGAACCCGGCTCGCACGTGCCTGTCGCATTGTTCTTCGTTTACCTTTATGGTGCTGAGGCATTTATCGACTAACAACGTATCCATATTTATGATGAGCCGCAGAGATTCCAGAAACGCCATATTGAGCAAAGGCAGGAACGCGTTCAGTTCAAGTTCACCGCGCGATGCAGTTTCCGTGACGATTTGGTCGTTGGCGAAAATTTTTACCGCGCATTGTTCGAGCATCTCAGGGATAACCGGATTCACTTTGCCGGGCATGATGGATGAGCCCGCCTGCAACGGTTCGAGCTGTATTTCGCCGTACCCGCTGTGCGGCCCAGCCGAGAGCAGTCGCAAATCGTTCGCCATTTTGCGTATGGTGACCGCATGGGCTTTCATGATGCCGGACACTTCCACGAACGGGTCGTGGTTCTGGGTGGAGTCGATCAGGTTTTCTCCTCTGCTGAGGTTGAAGCCTGTCAAATCGCGCAGTGTTTCCGTTGCCAGAAAAATATAGTCTCTTGGCGCGGAAATACCTGTGCCGATCATAGTTCCGCCGAGGTTTATTACCCGTATCCGCTCGCGTGATTTGAAAATGCGCCAGCGGTCACGGCTGACCGCTTCGGCGAACGCAGAGAATACCCGCCCCATGGTGACCGGTACAGCGTCTTGCAGTTCGGTTCTGCCTGTTTTCAATATATGCGCGAACTCATGTTCTTTTTTCTGGAGTTCCGCCTGCAATTCGGTGACGGCAGTTTCCGCGTCGTTCAGCAGTATCAGAGCCGCCACTTTCATTGATGTAGGAAACACATCGTTTGTGGACTGGTGCAGATTGATGTGTTTCAGGGGGTGGATCAAGTCGTACTCGCCTTTTTTCCTGCCGGCCAGTTCAAGCGCACGATTGGCTATGACCTCATTGACATTCATGTTCGTCGATGTGCCGGCTCCGCCCTGAAGCGCGTCTACAATGATATGCTCGTCGAGCTGGCTGTCGATGAGTTCATCAACAGCCTGAAGTATGTACCCGCAGAAATCCCCGCCGAGATATCCCAGCTCCATGTTTGTCAGGATACACGCTTTTTTGACGTATCCGAACGCTTTAATGAATACCGGTTCCTGCCTGTACCCGCTGACCGGAAAATTTTCCTGCGCCCGGGCGGTGTGGATACCGTACAGCGCTTCTTCAGGTATAAGTTTTTCGCCGAGCAGGTCTTTTTCTGTCCTGTATTTCATGTCGCCTCAACCGTTCTGGTTATGTGTCAGGCGGTACGCGTGCCCGTAATCCGTAGAAACCGTTCGCCCCTCGCTGTGTATCATGGCACGGATACAGCCGTTGCATTTACTCCCTTCCTCATCAAGACACCGCTTGTTCGGATAAATGGTGTAATGAATTTTATAGTGCTGAGGAGTGAAGTTTGGCATCACCACGTTCGCGCCTACACGCAGGGCTTTTTCCCGTCCGAGCGGATCTATCGAACCTGTTGCCGTGGTTGCCGGTATATGCGCTTTCGGGCATACAATGCGAGCCAGAGCAACCATGCGCAGGGTCATTTCTATGGTACCGGACTTATCGTTGCCGAGCGGTGTTTCCGGGTTAGCGATGAACGGGCCTATTCCTATCATATCCGGTTGGTACTTCTGGAGCAACAGAATATCTTTCGCCAGATCGGTTTCATCCTGTCCGGGCAGTCCGACCATTGAGCCGATACCGACCTGAAACCCGGTTTTGAACAGGTTTTCGATACAGCGTATCCTGTCTTCAAAACGGGAATCTGGATGCAGTTTATTATATAATTCAGGAGACGCTGTCTCGTGGCGAAGCAGATACCTGTCCGCGCCTGCTGTGCGCAGTGCGGCATACTCCTCAAATGTCTTTTCTCCAACGGATAAAGTTATAGCCGTATCAGCTTTTGATTTAATTTCACGCACAATATCGCACAGTATCTCAGTGGTGAAAAACGGGTCTTCGCCAGACTGCATAACTACTGTTTTTATACCATACGTGTTTATGCGTATCGCCTGATCGATGATTTCTTCCGGTTTCATCCGGTAGCGCACCTGATTAATGTTATGCGACCTCAACCCGCAGTACGCGCATTCCCGTATACAGTAATTCGAGAATTCCAGAAGCCCGCGCAGGTGCACGGCGTCGCCCATATACTTTTTCCTGAACAAGTCGGCGCACGCGTAAACAGTATTCCACACAGCAGTATCGTTGGTTGACAACAACGCTGTAACCTCTTCATGCGTCAATGGCTGTGACGCGTGTATTTTTTCTATGACACACGATACTCCGATCATGGCAGTATCTCTTAAACGATGATATCTCGTTCGCCGTCCATGATCTGCTGATACTTGTTCATGACGTTTGGCGAATCGATATCTTTAAGAAGTTTGTCGATGAGTTTCCGTCCCTCTTTTTTGGTCTCTTCCGACGCGTAATCATTCAGGTACTCCGCGAAAGTAAGTATGGCGTTCGGAGCGCAGAACTTCTTGATTTCACCGGGTTTAGCCAGTTCCATAAAGTCCAGCCCCGTGCGGCCTCTGCGGTAACAGCTGGTGCAGAACGACGGGACATACCCGTGTTTCACCACATCGCGCACCACTTCGTCCAACGGACGGGTATCGCCCAGAGAAAACTGTTCTGCCGTGGCAGTGGATTTCTCAGTCGGGCTTACATGGTAACCGCCAGGGTTGGTTTTACTTCCGGCACTGATCTGCGATATCCCCATAGCGAACGCTTCACCCCGCATTGCCGCGTTTTCGCGGGTACTAAGTATTAACCCGGTATACGGCACGCTGATGCGCAGTACAGCGATGATTTTCTTGAAATTCTGGTCGCTTACCGGCGCGGGCGGGTGCGAAGCGATATAAGACTGGTCCGCCGGCTCAAGGCGCGGCACTGATATGGTGTGCGGGCCCAGCCCGAAATTTTTCTCCAGATGCCGGATATGCGAGCGCAACGCCACAACCTCGAATTTGTAGTCGCACAACCCGAACAGCACTCCGATACCCACATCGTCAATACCCGCTTCAAAAGCCCGGTCTATGGCTCTGAGACGGTACTTGTAATTCCGTTTCGGCCCGCCCATGTGAAGTTTTTTGTATGTATCGTAATGATATGTTTCCTGAAAGATCTGATACGTGCCGATCTGAGCGTCTTTCAGACGTTTGAAATCGTCGCGGTCAAGAGGCGCGATATTCACGTTGACGCGGCGTATATTCTGCCCTTTCCCCCGAGATACGGAATAAACCGTATCAATAGCTTTCAGTACGTAATCGAGCCCTTCCTCAGGATATGATTCGCCCGCCACCAGCAGAACGCGTTTCTGTCCTTCGTCGATCAGCGCGGCTACTTCCTCAGCGATCTGTTCCTGTGTAAGCACCTGCCGTTTAAGATGTTTGTTGGTTGCCCTGAACGCGCAGTAGAGGCATTCGTTGTAGCACAGGTTTGATATGTACAAAGGCGCGAACAAAACCAGCCGCTGTCCGTAAATCTCGTTTTTAACATAACTGGCGGTGTTGTATATTTCCTGAAGCAGGTCAGGGTCTTCCACAGTCAGGAGTTTCGTGGTTTTTTCCAGAGATATTCCTTTCAGTTCTCTCCCTTCAGCGAGAATTTCGCGTATTTCAGCGGGGTCGGCGGAACTGTTTTTTTCAAGGATGCGGTATATCTCCTCATCGTTTATGATTTCAAGGTCCCTGTCATCCATCAGGTCAGGTGTTTTCATGATAAAAATTCCTTTTCTCAGTTGTCAATTCCATAGGCTAACGCTGTAAAAACAAAAGGCAGTCTCACACGGGGTAAGACTGCCTTTTCAGCAACTATGTTTATAATGAAAACGTCCGGTATTACTTGTTTTTATATTTGGCTATAATTACCGGAACGTCATCAGGTGTAACATTGCTGTAAACCTTTTCGTCAACCATTACCACCGGTGCGAGCCCGCAGGTACCGATACAGCGGGTAGCTTTGAGTGTGAAAAGGCCGTCTTCAGTTGTCTGGTTTAAATCAATTTTCAAAGAGTTTTTCAATGAGTTCAGAACCTGTTCAGCGCCTTTAACATAACAGGCGGTTCCAAGACATATGTTCACGATATGTTTTCCCTCGGGAACCAGAGTAAACATATGGTAAAACGTTGCTACGCCGTATACCTTTGATGTAGGTATCTCCATACGGATGGCGACTTCTTCCATCAGGTTGTTCGGCAGAAACCCGTATTTTGCCTGAATCTTATGCAGAACGGCGATCAGGTAACTTTTGCTGAACTCTTTTCCTTTGCATTCTTCAATGAACGCTTCGATTTCGGGTGTAATTGTATATGTATCGCTCATAATCAGTACCTCTCTTATATACCAACAGGAAAATGTTGTTTATAGTGTGTGTGCAGATATTTATGTGAAACTTCGGACAACGGTTTGCCGAGAAATTCCTTGTACAAACGCTGTACGTAGGGGTTCTCGTGCGATTTTCTCAATACTTTATGTTCATCAATATTGTAAAGAGCCCGTGCCCTCGCTTCCAGCATATTCTGGTCAAGAGGCATGACATTTGTTCCGGCGTATGGCTGTCCGCCGCCGCCGATACACCCGCCGGGACATCCCATTATCTCGATGAAGTGGTAAGGCGATGTTCCGTCCTCAACCTGCCTCATTAACTGGCGTGCATTGCCAAGCCCGTGAGCGACAGCGACTTTAACTTCAGTTCCGCTTACATTGACATTGGCTTCCTTGATGCCTTTCATGCCGCGGACGGCATTGAAGTTGATGTCGATCAGCGTTTCGCCGGTAACGATTTCGTACGCGGTACGCAACGCGGCTTCCATCACACCGCCTGTGGCGCCGAAAATGTCGGCTGCGCCCGTGGCAAAGCCGAGAACAGGATCCGGCTCGCTTTTTTCAAGGTTTGGAAGATCAATACCAAGCGATTTCAGCATCCAAACGAATTCGCGGGTGGTGATTACCGTATCGGTATACGGCCTGCCGTGCTCGTCGCACATTTCAGGGCGTGCCGCTTCGTATTTTTTCGCAGTACAGCACATAACTGCCAGATTGAATATTTTCGCGGGGTCAATATTCTGTTTCTGCGCGTAAAAGCTTTTGGTCATGGCAGATACCATGCTCATCGGCGATTTGCATGTCGAAATGTGATCGAGGATTGTCGGATGGAACTGCTCGACATATTTCATCCACGCGGCTGAACATGAGGTAATCATCGGCAGTGTACCGCCTTTGGTCAGCCTCTGCACGAATTCGTTCGCTTCCTCAACGATGGTTAAGTCTGCGCCGAATGTGGTATCAAACACAATGTCGCACCCGACCAGTTTCAGCGCGGTGATCACTTCACCCTGCATATTGCGTCCCGGAGGGAGCCCGAACCCTTCGCCGATAGCGGCGCGCACTGACGGAGCGAACTGCGCGATGACTGTGAGTTCAGGGTCAGCAAGCGCTTTCCACACCTGCTTGGTGGAGTCTTTCTCAAGAAACGCCGCAGTAGGGCATACATTGATACACTGTCCGCACCCGGTACAGACCGATTCCGCGAACGGCAGGTCAAAAGCCGGCATAACAACGGTTTTGAACCCGCGGTGCGCCTGGCTTAAACAGGTTACGCCCTGTACTTCCTCGCACACGCGAACACAACGCTGGCAGAGGATGCATTTGTTCGGATCACGGACAACCGCCGCTCCGGAGAGGTCTTTTTCATAATTCTTCTTTTCGCCTTCAAAATATCTGTTGCGGACACCCATGGCGTACGCAAGGCGCTGTAATTCGCAGTTGCCGTCACGTTCACAGGTCTGGCAGTCCTTCGGATGGTTGTCGAGAATAAGTTCGACTATATCACGGCGGGCCTGCCTGATTTCCGGCGATGTAGTTGTGACTTCCATGCCTTCAGCGACCGGGGTGGCGCATGATGCGATAAAGTTGCGCGCGCCTTTAACTTCCACAATACATACGCGGCATGCGCCTTCAACGCTCAGTTTCGGGTGGTAACATAACCGTGGAACTTTGATGCCCAGCAGTTCCGCGGCATTCATGATTGATGTTCCATGTGGAACTTCAACCTTCTTTCCGTCTATTATTAAAGTAACCATTTTGGTATTTTCAGTCATAGCGATCCCCACTTTCTTAATTGAATTTTACCGCGTCGAACTTACAGGCTTCAAAGCACATACCGCACTTAATGCATCTGGACTGGTCGATAACGTGTACCTGTTTGGGCGAACCGGATATGCACTGAACCGGGCACCGGCGCGCACAGGCTGTACACCCGACGCATTTTTCGGCGATAATCTCGTATTTGAGCAGTTTTTTACAGCGTCCGGCAGGGCATTTTTTGTCTTTCACGTGAGTTTCGTATTCATCACGAAAATGACGCAATGTGCTCAGTACCGGGTTTGGCGCTGTCTGTCCAAGCCCGCAGAGAGACGCCTTTCTGATGACGCTGCCGAGCCGTTCCAGTTTGTCAAGATCTTCCATTGTGCCGAGCCCTGCAGTAATTTTTTCCAGAATTTCCAGCATGCGTTTTGTACCTTCACGGCACGGCGTGCATTTTCCGCATGATTCATTCTGTGTAAACTCAAGAAAGAATTTCGCTATATCAACCATACAATCATCTTCAGAGAGAACGATCATACCGCCTGATCCCATGATTGAGCCGGCTTTGTTCAATGAATCGTAATCTACGATCGTATCAAGGTATGATTCCGGCAGACAGCCGCCCGACGGGCCGCCGGTCTGTACCGCTTTAAATTTTTTGCCGTCTTTGATTCCGCCGCCGTTTTTGAAGATGATGTCGCGCAGTGTGGTACCCATAGGCACTTCAACAAGACCGGTCTGGTTGATTTTTCCTGCCAGAGCGAACACTTTTGTCCCTTTTGAACCTTCAGTCCCGACTGAAGCGAACCATTCCGGCCCGTTGAGCAGTATAACAGGGACATTCGCCAGCGTTTCCACGTTATTTATCATGGTCGGATATCCCCACAACCCTTTCTGCGACGGGTACGGAGGACGAGGGCGGGGCATACCGCGCATACCTTCAATAGAGTGGATGAGAGCGGTTTCCTCGCCGCATACAAACGCTCCGGCGCCGAGCCGAAGTTCAATGTCGAATGAGTAGCCTGACCCAAGTATATTCTCGCCGAGGAACCCGTTTTCCCGTGCGAGTTTGATCGCGTTTTCAAGGCGCTCAATCGCCAGCGGGTATTCGGCACGTATATAAATAAACCCTCTTTCCGAGGAAATGGAGTAACCGCCGATAATCATTCCCTCTATAACGGAGAACGGATCGCCCTCGAGCATGCTTCTGTCCATAAACGCGCCCGGGTCGCCTTCGTCGGCGTTACAGATAATAAATTTTCTATCGCCTTTCGCGTTACGGGTATTCGCCCATTTTGTCGCCGTAGGATACCCGCCGCCGCCGCGCCCGCGTAATCCTGAGATTCGGATTTTATCAATAATCGCTTGCGGAGAATCGTTCTGCAGTGAGTTAGCCAACGCTTCAAACCCGCCGAAGTGGATATATTCCTCAATGCTTTCCGGATCAATAACGCCGCAATTCTTCAATGTCAGGCGAAGCTGGTGGTTAAAATACTCGACATCACCGTAATGTTCAAAAAAGTGGTTGTTCACCCTGTCAAGCTTGACTACCAGCCGCTTAACAATGGTGTTATTTTTTATATGCTGTTCGATAATTTCATCGAGGTCGGCTTCGGTAATGTTGCCGTAAAATACCCGTTCCGGAAACACATAGCACGCAGTCGCCGAGGTGTTGTTCATATCATTGCATACACCAAAGCAAACACCTGACGCTACTTTAATGGTTTCTTCCATGCCCAGCTGTTTAATTTTTTCTTTGAATGCCTGGGCGACTTTATCGCTTTTGTCGCCGCATTTCGTGCCCTGTCCGCAGAAGACGAATTCATGGTTGTACAGGCGGTCGGTTTTTTTGTCGAGTATCATATCCACTACCGGCCCGCCGTTTCCCTGAACGTGGCTGGTGAATATCTCGAACGCTTTCTGAGGAGTTACATGTCCGTACTTTACCGGAATATCTCCCGGAATGAAAACACCGACGATCGGTTCGCTGCTGCAATGCCCGGTACATCCTGTCATGTGCAGGAGGATATCGCTTCGCCCGGATGCCTTGACCATTTTCTCGAATTCAGTGTATACGTCCTGCGCACCGGAAGCGTTTTCGCAGGTAGCGGATCCGACCTGAATCTTGATACGGTCGAAATACCCGGCATCTTTCAGCCGCTGATGACTGGTTTCCTTGATCTTGAGATAGTTGTTTATAATGTCTTTTCCCATTATCAACTCTTTCGTTTAAGGTTTATGTTAACGTCCATTGCTTTTCGATCGACTAAAGTATGCGAGCAATTCAAGTTTATCAGTGAAATCCACACTGCGTATCATAACATCTTCAGGAACAACAACATGTCTCTGGGTGAAATTCAGTATCGATTTGATGCCGCACCCCAGTATAACATCCATGACATCCTGAGCGGCGCCATCCGGTACTGCCAGCACCGCGATTTTTATACCTTCTTTTTTTACTATTTCCTGCGCATCCGAAAGCGCGTAACACTGTTTGCCAAACAGAGTCGACCCGATTTTTGCCGGATCGACATCAAAGAGAGCCGCCACGTAAAACCCTCTGACCGAGAACCCTTTGAAGTTAAGCAGTGCCCTGCCGAGGTTGCCCAGCCCGAAAATACCGATTTTATTATCAGTGGTAATGCCGAGTATCTCACTCAGATTCGCCAGCAATTCTGATACGTCATATCCCCGCTTTCGGCGCCCGAACTTACCGAAATACGATAAATCCTTGCGAACCTGCGTGGGGTTTAAATCAAGCCTGTTGGCAAGATCTTTGGATAATACAACTTCCATGCCTTCATTGGAAAGCACCCTCAGTTCCTTGCAATACAGGCTGAGCCGTTTTATTGTCGCATCAGGTATTTTTGGCATAGTCCCCTGCTTCTGAATTACTTTAAAAAATTAATTAAGTGAATAATATCACATAATATTATTCTACCAATTTTCTGTTTTGTCAATAGTAAATAGAAAATAATTTATTTTTATCTCTTTTTTCGGATGTTCAACGGAGTCAACGGCAAGATGCGGTACAGCGTATTCTTTCCCGTAAAAAGGCGTGTCGCGTTTTCACACGATATATCGGAAAAGCCGCCATATGCTTGAGCAGTTCATATTAATTGTTCTGTGATTCGTTGACCAGCGTATTCAATGCCCGGATTGATGAATAGTCCAGCCCTATGAACCGTATGGCAAACGTGTTGTCCTTGGGGTACGGAGAAAGACAGCGAAGCACTTTGCCCGTGACGTTTAAAGGCGGGCATGGATATACGACCCTGTGCCGGAAAAAGGATGATTTATATTTTTCCCAGTCAGGTATTTCAAGCGCGACATTCAAAATGGTGTCTTCAGGAAAGACAGTGGTTGCCTCAATAAGCGCGCCTCCCGCGGATATGTTCAGGGTATGCCCGACATGGTCGAGCGTGATGGGCGTGTATCGTGACCGTTTGCGTTTGACAGGTTCCTGTATGACTTTTATTGAACATGAATAGTTTAGAGGCGAGCGTTCATGTAGTCGTCTTTCATGTCCTGTTTCTGACATCAGTGTATCTCCATTTTATGCTGGTTGTGCATGTACTGTGATATACGCTTAACCGCTTCGGTAATGCGTTCTTCAGAGGCGCTGTATGAGAACCGAAGGTATGATTGGGCCTGGGTACCGAAATCGCTTCCGGGCGCAAGCGCGACACCGGCTTTTTCAAGCATATCCTGTGCCAAACTCAGAGAATCCTTGTTAATATGCCCCATGTTCACAAGGAGATAAAACGCGCCGTCCGGAATGTAGCCCGGAGGCAGGCCGATGGAATTCAGGCATCTGAGCAGGTGGTCGCGGCGTGAATGAAACGTTTTTACCATTGATTCGATCTCATTCTTCGTATTTTTGAGCGCCGCCAGCCCGGCTATCTGGACAAATGTGTTTGCCGCGATAAAGAAGTTCTGGTGCCCTTTGTTAAGCAAAGATATCCATTTCCGGGGCGCAATGATATATCCCAGCCGCCAGCCGGTCATGGCGTACAGTTTTGAGAAGCCGTTTATGACAAACGCGTTATCAGTGAATTCCAGAACAGATCGCGCTTTTTTTCCATATACCAGCCCGTGATAGATTTCATCCGCAAAAATAGTTAATCCGCTGTCAGCAAGGTATTGCCATACAGTATCCGGCACCAGCTGTCCTGTGGGGTTTGCCGGTGAGGCGAGTATCACTGCCCGGGTCTGCGGTGTAAGCGCCTGCGCGATGTCGTCCGGGCAAACACGAAATTCGTTTTCTCTGTGTAATTTTGCGAATACCGGGCGGGCACGGTACAGTTTCAGAAAATTCGGGTAACAGGGATAATAGGGGTCGGTCAGAAGCACTTCGTCGCCTGCGGCAAGAGTCAGGGAAAACAACAACGTCATTGCCGCGGATGAACCTGAGGTAATGATTATCCTGTCGGGCGATATATCCACACCATATTCAGCATGGTATTTTTCCGCGATAGCTTCACGAAGCGGCAGGATGCCCTGGCTTGGCGAGTAACGCGTTTCTCCGCTTTCCAGCGCCTTTATTGCCGCGTCCGTGATCTGTTGGGGCGTATCGAAGTCCGGCTCGCCAATTTCCATGCGTATAATGTCGCGTCCCTGAGCGGCAAGCTGTTTTGCCCGGTCAAGAATATCCATTACGATGAATGGTCTGATATTGAGTTCTTCAGCTCGCGTGAACAGGTCTGTCATATGGATTTCCTTTTGCCCGATGAAAATATTTATTGTGTATTTAACCATAAACTAATTTTTCAATGCAAGTAAAACCCTTTGCCGCATACTGCATAAATTATGGTTTGCGCATTGGTCATGACTGTACTACAATGGTGTTTTCACAAGGGAGGATCAATGGCAGATAAAAACGCATATTACCAGCCCGGGCTGTTTGGCGATCATCCGGATTCATCCGCTGAAACGTCTTCTTCAGCAAAAAAAAAGCGGGATGTGCCGGAAACAACGCGAACGCTGTTTACCCTGAACAGCGGTGATAAGTCGATTCGCCTGTCATTTGTGGATAATAGCGATGCGGAGCAAGCATATACGCAGGCAACGCACAGCATCCTGAAAAAAACTGTCAGCAGTCTGTCGGACAATCCCTGACAGTTACTTTTTGATAGAATTTCTTCCATACTACGGGTATAATTTCTTTTTTGAATGGTTGTTACTGGTGACTCATCACACGGCGGCTGTGTGGTTTGTTGCATATACGGTCGGGAAGGAGCAGATAATGGCTACGCAATTGGAACGAGCAGTACGTAATGAGATAACGCCGGAAATGCAGGCTGTGGCGCAGGACGAACAGTTTGCGCCGGAACAGATTCGCGAGTGGGTAGCGGAAGGCACGGTTGTTATCCCGAAAAATATACACAGGCAGTCCTGCGACGCTGTCGGTATCGGAGAAACGCTCAGCACTAAAATAAATGCGAATATCGGAACGTCTCAAAAACATCCGGAAATAGAGAATGAAATCGAGAAATTGCGGGTTGCGCTCGATTCCGGGTCTGATGCAGTGATGGATCTCAGCACGGGCGGCGACTTAACCTCTATACGCAACACTATACTGAACATGTCGCCCAAACCGGTTGGAACGGTGCCGATTTATGAGATGATGGTGCGCAGTAAAACGTTTGATATTAATCTGTACCTTGATATTATCCGTCAGCAGGCGGAACAGGGCGTTGACTTTTTTACGATACACGCGGGGATACGGAAAAACCATATCCCCCTGATAGAAAAAAGATTGATGGGTGTCGTCAGCCGCGGCGGCGCGTATCTGGTTCAGTATATGCGCAGGTCAGGCAATGATAACCCGTTATATGAACGCTATGACGATATACTGGCGATCTGCCGTGAACATGACGTAACCATCAGCCTCGGCGATGGATTGCGGCCTGGATGTATAAATGACGCCACTGACGAGGCGCAGATCGAAGAATTAAAAGTGCTCGGACAGCTGGCTCAGCGTTCGCGTGATGCCGGCGTACAGGTTATGATCGAAGGGCCCGGCCATGTGCCGTTACACCAGATACAGCAGAACATGGAACTGAAAAAGCAATACGCGGGCACGACTCCGTTTTATGTTCTCGGGCCGCTGGTAACCGATCTGGCTGTCGGATATGACCACATCAGCGGCGCTATCGGGGGTACGCTGGCGGCGTATTACGGCGCGTCGTTTTTATGTTATTTAACGCCGCGCGAGCATCTTGGACTGCCTGATCTGGAAGATGTACGCGAAGGTGTTATCGCCTCGCGCATCGCCGCTCATGCCGCGGATCTGGCGCGGGGTAAACCGGGTACGCTGGAACGAAATAACGCGCTGTCGCGCGCGCGGCTGGCGTTTGACTGGGAACGGCAGTTTGAGCTGGCTCTGGATCCTGAAAAAGCGCGGGAGCGCAGAGAATCCGCTACGGATAAGGAAGGGGACGTCTGCTCCATGTGCGGTGAGTTTTGTTCAATGAAAGTGTCCCATGAATCGTAATATAGCGGCTAACACTATTGAAGTGAGGGTATTATGAAAAAGTATATTGTCCTGTACCTGTCCTGTGCCTGTATGCTTGGAACGCTGTTGTGTCCTCCGGCTCTGACAGCTCAGCAAATGTATGACAATGAAACAATGTCAGACACACTGCGCTCGACTAAAGATATCTTTAAAAACGAAGATGCGCCGGATATTACCTTGCCCGATTTTGAATTGCCTGATGTGAAGGAAATTATGGGTCCTGACACTGGAGTAGTGGTCGAACCGGCGTCAAAAGGAGTTCCTGCCGAACCGAAGTCAACAGGCATTCCTGTCGAAGCGGAAAACACTACTGCTGAAGAATACCGTATTGTTCCCAGTGACAACGATACAATACCCGCCGGACAGGAAATGCCGCCTCCTGACCCTGAACTCATAGAAGCCGTAAAGTTTATCCATGAGGGGAATCCCGGCGAATCAGTCAAACGCCTTAAGGATATGATTAAACGGCGGCCTGAGGAGCCATTGCTGTACTACAACCTCAGTGTCGCCCATATGTACAATTATGAAGCATACGAAGCGCTCGACGCAATCAGCATATCCCTTGACAAAGATCCGGGTTTCGCCGCATCGTATTACCAGCAGGGGGTTATTTACGAAAATCTTGAACGCATATTCGAAGCGGTGAAGGCGTATCAGAAAGCAATTGAAATCAAGCCGAATTTCTTTGAGCCGCACCTGAATCTCGGAAATATCTTTTTTAACCAGAACTCGTTCGGTCGTTCCATAGAAATGTACAGAAACGCGATGGAAATCAAGCCGACCGACCCGCGCCCCATATTTAACCTTGCCAACATTTACCAGAAACAAGGTGATTACCCGTCTTCCGAAAAGTTGTACCAGAAAGCGATTGCACTCGACCCGACCAATCCCAACTATTACAACAACCTCGGCATAACCTATACGTACATGGGTAAATATGACGACGCCATTACCCAGTTCAACAACTCCATACGAGCGCAAAGCAATTTTACCGAAGGCATGTATAACCTCGCTGACGCTATGCGCGACAAAAAAGAATATAAAAAAGCCATAACATTACTGGAAAAGGTAATCAAGCAGGATCCAAACCATCCGTATGCCTACACCAGCCTTGGCATCTGCTATCAGCAGTTAGGCGAAATTGACACTGCCATCAAGTATTACGAACTGGCGCTGGAAAAATCGCCGGAAAACGAATGGCGCAAGGAAGCCCTCATCCGTCTTGAAATGCTCAAGGATTACGTTATTAAGGATAAGTCGAAATAATACTGTCTTTCACGCTATTACGGCGAATCTCTGGCAAAGAATTGTCTTTTGTGGTATAATAGGTTACTGAAAAAAAGACAAACCTGTCAGTGAAGGTCTGTAATGAGGCTGAGCGCTTTATATACTACATTTATCAGCGTTTTACTGTCGGCTTTTCTGTGCGCGCAATCTGTTTCAGCAGATACACAGGAGCACGCCGTTGATTCCCTGCGTGTTCCCGCCGGGCTTGGCGTGGTTGATACGGTCTACCGAAGTTCCTCGGATAAGCTGGTTATCCATATTCAGGACGCCCATTGCTATTACCCTGTACAGCGCCAGATTGTGGAGCTGATTACTCATTTTGCCTCTCATTACGGTATAGATCATATTCTTGTCGAAGGAGCTGATTCGCCTGTTGAAGCTCCTGAAATAGCCTCGTTCCCCGATGATAAAATCCGAACAGCTGTTGCTGATTATTTTCTGAAAGAAGGCAAAATATCAGGAGTAGAGTATCTGGTTCTTTCCGATATATTCCCTGTCACTGCGAGCGGGGTTGAGGACAGAACGCTGTACCAGTCTAATTACGAAGCGTTTACCCAAGCTCTGGCAATGAACGATTATGTGTCAAAGGAAGCGCTTTTTTTCAGGGATAAGCTTTCCTCGCTGAAAAACGGTATTTATTCCGCTTCACTGCGTGATTTTGACAGCGCGGAAACCGCGTATCACACTGGCGATCGGACTGTACGGGAATACGTTACGATGCTGGCTGCTTCAGCGGCTCAGTATGGAGTCGATACCAGCGAATTCGATCAGATCGCTTTGCTCAACCGGATCATGGTTCTGGAAAAATCCTTTGATTATGCCGCTATTGAGCAGGAAAAACTCAAACTTACTGCCCGCCTGCACAGGCTGGTTTCCACAGAACACAAAACCCAACTGGTCAGCGCAACTCTTCAGTTCTCGCTTAACAAAATGTCAGCTTTTGACTTTTTCAGCGACCTTGACCGCCTGCGCGAGTTGTATGAAATCAGTTCATCCGAATACCCGGTTATAAGTGATTATAAAGATTACCTCAGCCTGTCCGCGGACCTGAAATACTCGGAACTTCAGCCTGAACTCGACGCATTTGCCGCAAAACTGCGGTCTGCGCTGGAAACCAACGACGCTGAACGGGCTTTGTATTCGCTCGACCGCCTGCTTATGCTTGTGAAACGGGTCTGTATGCTAAAAGCATCCAGCGAGGAGCTTGCTGAATTCCGTACCCGCCGGCAGTGGTTTACCGATTCGTTTGCAGGAAACGCCTCACACCCGCTATACAGCAGGCTTGGAGAAGAAACGGCGGCCGGAATATCCGCGTTACTGGATCAACTTGAGAAAGTCCTCGTTTTTTACGATCAGGCGGTAAAACGCGACGCTGTGCTCGTGAATAACACGGTTGGCTACATCACGGAACACAACCTGTCCGCGGTAGTGCTGGTAACCGGCGGTTTTCATTCGCGGGGAATATATAACCAGTTAAAAGAACAGGGAATATCCGTTGTTGCGGTACGCCCGAGCATTCAGGACGATACCTCGGCAGGATCGCGGTACCAGTCTGTCATTCTCGGTTACAAAAACCAGCTTGAAGATTACCTGATATCGCGGTCTCAGGCATTGGCGGCGGCATTGGCGCTGGTGCGCGGCGAACCGCTGGTTCAGGCATGGAAAAGCGATGTATACAGCCGTGAAATGGCTCTTATGGCGCTTGTGATCAAACTGGCTTCTATCCGCATGGAACTCGAAAGAACGCTCGGTGTGTCCTCTGCAGAGGCGCTCACAGATCAGATAGCCGCTCGTATTGCCGCGGAATTATCGGATACGTCAGGATCGTTTTTAAAACTCTGGAACAAAAAGTATACTGAAATAGCCGCTGGCGAGCATCCCTACGTTGGATCAATGGATGTATCTGTCCGGTTTACCGATAATGAACTCTATGCCGTGATCCGTATCGACGAATCGGAAATTATTTTTCCTGTAACGCCCGAGTACCTTGTTGATCCGGGTGCGGTTGTGCATTCGTACCTTACTCCCGAGCGCTTCACCCGGCTGGCCGCGGGCGACGTGAACGTCAGAGAAAAAGTCGTTTCAGTTGACCAGCTCAAGTCATTGCGCCAGCGTATCGACGAACTGCTCATATCTCCTGAGACTGCGATCGAATCCATATCAGAAGACGACAGGTACCTTGTGCGCGCCATAGTGTCCGCGCTTGCGGAATCAGCTCCTCAACCGGTACGGCAGGCACTTCAGGATATCTCTCAGAAATCTACTGTTCAGGATGTTGCGGATATCATTCAAAAAGAGCTGTTCCGGGTGCGTCTTCAGAATATCGCCGACCGTCTGGAACGAACTGTTGAATATGGAAATTTGCTGGATATGGTTTCATATGGAACAACTGCCCCCTTACGCGTATTTGCTCGGGGCATGGATAATTTTGAACCGGAACTGGCGGCGTTTTCCCGGTATGTCATAGACCATTTCTGGCTGTTTAACGAGGTGCAGGATCCGCGGGCGGCAGAAGAAATACTGACCGACCTGTTTGACCTGTATGTTTCATCAGAGCGTGTTCTCAAAGGGCCGGTTCAGATGAATGCGGATATGATGGAACGCCTTGCTAAACTGGTGCTTGCTTCTCTGAAACTGAGCGATTCCACTCGTCCTCACGGTATTGTTCTTGCACTTGTGTATTCGCTGAGCGAGCGCAATGACATGAGTTTCGGGCAGTTCATGATGATGCATGACCTGTTTGAACAGGAGAGCGTTTACAGTGTGGACGAAGTTATTACGCTGTTATTTAATTCCCGTTACAGCAGCGAAATCATCACATCTGTACTGATCGAATCGCCTATGCCGTATCCGAACCTGATAGACCTTTTGACCTCAGACGAATTTGCGTCGCTGTATTACAATCCAACGCCGTATACCTTAAGCAGGTTCAAGGCGGCATACTCGGCGCTTATAACAAAAGAACAGCAGTTAAAGATTTTCACCGCTAACCTTGACCCGAATTCATCGTTAAAACAAGCGCTTGACCTTTTAATCGTAAACGGGTTCAAACCCGGAGTGACTGACGACAAATTCGCGGCATTGAGCGCCCGTTATCGAGATCAGGTGCTGGCTGAAAAGAGTGACCGGCTGGCGTTTGATATGGTTGTTATGGTCTTAACCGGATCAGTTCCGCCGGCTGTATCCGAGCAGGCTGTATCGAAAGCTGTGAGGGGAATCAGTTCATTTGAACAATTCGATTTTAAATCGCCGGAGTACAATAAAACCTTATCGGAAAGTGTATTTCAGTATATTGAGAAATCCGGCAATATAACAAATGTCGTTTCCGCTCATGTTGATTATTCGGGTTTAATGACTACGCCTCTCGGTATCACCGTGGACGAAGCGCGTTACCGTGCCGTGCTGGCAGGTTTTCTGCAATCAAATCCGCATGTGACGTTTCTTGTTGTTGATGCCGAACAGGTTGAGGCAACCCGTGAATGGCTTGCCGCGCTCAACCCGGAAAGCCTTGTCGTACTCTTGCCGCTCGACCGTAAGCAGGGTGACCTTGTAATAAATGCTGAGAAGCATCTTGATTTTCTCGGGTACTGGTTTAATTTTGTAGATACGCTTTCCAAGAAATTCAGAGGCCGGATAAATCTTGTCGGAGTCGATGACAAAATCTCCTCACGCCTT
>QZJZ01000024.1 GCA_003599815.1 Candidatus Auribacter fodinae | reverse complement strand
ATATTACTGCTCCTGTTATTAACCTGACATCACCAGCCAATAACACCAATGTGATTGTCGGAATTTCAACAGTGAACATCAGCGCAAACGTTATGGACAGCGGTGTTGTCAGTGAAGTGGAATTTCTGGTAGACGGAGAGAGTGTCGCACAGTTTACGGCATCACCGTTTACATATACGTATACCATCAGTGACGATGCCGGACGGCAGATCGTTGTCAGTGCTCGCGCGCAGGATCTCAGCGGTAATATATCAATCTCTAATTCTGTGACGCTGAATGCTACTATGAAACTGACAGAAATAACAGAGCAGTTAGCTCCTTATACCTATTATACATCTGCGAATACAATAGGAGCGGAGTTTACCGCATATGACATGTACGTACTTGGTGATGCGGTTACAGATCAGCAGAATTTACCAACTGATGTCGCGCCTAAATACGCGTATGTCGCGAACAACAATACTATCATGGTTCTTGATCTTGTTAATCGCGTTGGTTACCGCTATAACGCTGGAACGGCGTACAACATTGACGTTGTCGGTGATTTCGCGTATGTGGCGAGAACATCGAGCGGACTTGGCATATATTACATAGCTAATCCGACAACTCCGTTACAATCAGGTAATTTTACGCTGAGCGGATCGTATGGGTATGTATATGATGTCAAAATACGTGGTAAATATGCATTCCTCGCGGCATATTATCAGCAATTGCAGATAGTTGATATCAGCAATATTTCTGAAGGCGGCCTGCCGTTGACTACAGCAACGTGGGTAGGTGAAAAATATTACAGCAGTAAATCGTCATCATACTATATAACATGGGGTATTGAACTGCTGAATAATATGGCGTTCAGCGCGATGGAATACTATTATTACGACTATTTATCTGTGCTTTCTGTCGATATCAGCAGTCCTACAACGCTCACAGGGACAACCAGCAATTTAGTCACGGGAAATTCATATGAACGTCCTTATGATATTGTTGCTATTGATGAGAGATATTTTATCCTTGTCGGCGGTGATTATATTGACCTTTATGATGCATCGACCGCCACTATGTCTGCTACTCCCACAAGGAAGTCATCTACCAATTTCAGCGGGCATTATTATGAGAATACGGGTGTCGTCTCTGCCGGCAATTTGGTGTTTGCATTGACAAACAGTACCGCACGAGGTGTTGACGTATTTGATGTTACAAATAGGACAACCCCCACTCTGATGGGTACAAAACAGTATTCGTCCGGCGATTTCCGCGCTATTGATATTTACGGTAATATGTTGTTCGTCAGTCAGTATAATTCCGGTATCAGAGTTTATGAAATAGATACCTTTGACGACGAGACGCCTGTCGTGAATATAGTGTCTCATTCAGCTGACGCGTCAGTTCAGGAAAACGTTACTGAAAGATTTGTTGTGGAAGTTCCGAACGAAAACGGCGTTACTGTTGAATTCCTCAGAAACGGCAAGCCGTACACTAAAGATTTCGTCAAGCCGTATGATCTGTATTACGTGACAAGAGGTGCGGAACAGTTTACATTGCAGGCTCGTGCTATAGACCTGAGCGGTAATGTCGGGTATTCTGAACTGATTACCATTAATGTTGAAGCTGATACGGTTGTGCCGATAGTTCAGTCAGTTACCAATGGCCAGGACGGAACACTCGGTCAGTCAATAGGCGTGACGATAAACGTAACTGACAATATAGCGGTCGATCGCATACAGATTGCAAGCAACCAAGCCGAGCCGGCAACATTATATACACCGACTTCTGCGCCGGATAAACGGTCTGTTGAATTCTCGTACAATTTCACGATTACCCTTGCTGAAGACCCGGTACTGTATATTACTCCGTATGACACAACCGGCAATGCTGGCGATGTATTTGTATATACCGTCAACTATGCGGATAATGTCGCGCCGGAACTGAATATTACCAGTCCAGCGCCTGGCACCATCATATCTGCAAATACCAATGTTACTATCGGGTATACTGTTCGCGACCTCGGTACGGTTCCGTCAATAAACACTATTGAAATACTGGTTGATGATGTTCGCGTATATTACAACGATAACTACACTGGTAATCCTGCAACAACTACATCGCTCTCGATGAATTACTTGGTACCGGCTGATAAGCTGTCATCGGTTGTAAATATTACGGTGAAAGTAACGGATGATGAACTCCTGATGAGCGAAGCGTCCACGTCTGTTGAACCGCAGTACCGTTATTATGGCTCAGTGCGTAACGCGTACTACTACAAATATGATGTGAAGGTGAAAGGCAAATATCTCTACGCGGCAAGCAGTAGCAGTTATGGTTTTGAGGTATTTGATCTGGATACCTTAACTTCGATTAAACGGTTGTCACTTAATTCTAATACTATTTATAATTTTGAATTCGTAGGTAATTATGCGTATGTGACAACATATAGCGGTTGTTTCATCATCGATATTTCCGTACCGGCGAATATGTCTGTGGTAGCAAAGATTAGTAATGTTGAAGCCGAGTATATGCAGGTAAACGGCAATTACGTGTATTTATTCGATTATGGTTCAATCTTTGTATACGATGTTAGCAAACCGACTGAACCTGAACTGTTAGGAGTATATCCGTATACACCGTCAGGATATTACGCTAGAAGTTCCGTTATAGATCCGTCAGGCAACTATATGTACATCGGGACAGGCTCCGATATATCAGTCTATGATGTTTCTGATCCGACAAAAGTTATATTCATCAAACAGTTTGAGACAGCGTATAGTAACGCATGTTACGGCTTGGCAATCAAAGACAATAAATTGTATGCGTCTAAATACTCTTACGGGCTGGTGATGTATGATATCTCTGACCCTGCAAATCCAGTCAGAGAACAGCACATTGCATTGTCTAATCCTTGCCGTCATGTTGAAGCATTCGGTAATTATATTTACTGGGGATATTACACAGAAATCAGAGTTTACGAAAAAGACACATTACGGTTTGTCACCAGCTTTACTCCGAACTCAGGTTATTATCAATGGGGTACATATGCCTTTGGAAATTACCTGTATGGATACAGCGACTATTATTCAGCAGGTTTGAATGTGCTCAACTTTGATGTTGGTGCGGCACCGCCTGTGATCGAAGATTTTAATGTTGCGTTGAATGGAATGGAATTTAACGTTGATGTTACGGTATCCGATGATGATCAGGCTGTAGTGCAATTGATTCAGAATGGTGAAATCGTTGATTCTACTCGTGAAACACCGTATCAGTTCAAAGTACCTATTAAAGTAACTGACACCGGATTAACGATGGAGTTCCAGGTTAGGGCATTAGACCTTGCCGGCAACGTAGTGAACTCATCTGTTCAGTCACTTTCGATTCCTGAAGATGTCACCGGGCCTGTTGTCACACTGGTATCTCCGGCGGATGGGTCGGATATTGCAGAAAACACCTCGATAGATGTGGTTGTGTCGGTGACAGATGATTTACTAGTACGTTCCGTGGAATTGCTGGTTGACGCTGGTGCGGGATTTGTTGTTACCGACGTCGTAACTGAATTTGAAGACTTGAGCGCTGTTTCTCTGGCGCTGACGATGCCTGACGCGTCAGTATCTTCAGTAACATGCAAAGTCCGCGCTCTTGATGGAATCGGCAATACAAGTGAATCCGCTGAATTCCAGTATAACATAGTTGAGGATTCCGAAGCTCCGACTATATCAATTGTCAGCCCATCGGATGGTGATTCCGTATACGCCAATGATGTTGTAAGGATTGAAGTAGACGCGTCTGACGCAGGTACGGTATTCGGCAGTATAGAAAGCGTCGCATTTTATGCTGATGATATGATAATAGGCACAATTGACGGTGATGAATCTGCCTATTACTGGAATGTTCCGGCAGATATGGCTAACAGCACCGTTACCATAAAGGCTGTCGCGTATGATCATAACTCGTTGAGCGCCGAAGCATCTGTGAACGTTAATGTTGGCAACGCTGTCAAGGAATACTTATTTGCCGCGGATTCATACTGCAACGTGGTTAATGTAGTCAACCTGCATACCGGCGTGATAGATCATACCATTTACGACCTGTACAATGTGACCTATTCGAAACGTGTGGTTGCTTCGCAGGATGGTACCATCATATATGTATACGGCAATAATCAATATGTTGTGCAGATTGATCCTGTAACTCTGAAAACAACCCAATTGACTTCGTTTACAGGGAACAGCATATATTCGCTGGAGATAACCTCAGATGGTAAGCTGGCTTATGTCCTTGATAGCGGTGGGGTTATTCATATAATCAACACAGCTACAGGTGAGAAAACCGGAACTGTTCCGACTGAAACAGGATCTTACAGTACATTATATGATATGAGATTATCTCCGGATAATACTAAAATGTATTTGAGATACTACAGGTATACCGGCTATGTTGACCTCAACACATATACGTCAAAAATTGTCAATATGCCGAATAATAATCGTACGAGCCGTATTGCTGTAACCGGTGACGGATTGGAACTCTACGTTCTTGATATGTATGATTACCGTGTTCTGGTGTATGATGCTCTAACCATGGAAATGAAATCAATAATTACCTTGAATCAGGACAATGGCGCTTATATTGAAACTGCGCAGACTCCTTCGGGTACCATGATTTATGTGTGCGATGATGATTATTATATTATGAAGATCGACGGCACAACCAAACAACGCGATAATCAAATGCTTTCGCTCTTTGGTTATGTTTATGGAATGACTATTCCTGCCGCTAAACAATCTCGTATGTATGTATCGTCATACAGCAGAAGCGGCGAGACATACCAGGGCGGCGAATTAGACCTTGGCGCAATACCCACGGAAGAAGCGCCTGGGTTCTCATTCATCCATATTATAGATACGGAAACAGGGCGTGCTATTGACTCTATACCCGGTGTTTATGGATCTGAAGGGGTTGGTTATGTTCGTTACATTCTGGATGCCGATACTGTTGCTCCAGTAGTATCGATTGCTCAGCCAACGGCATCGACATTCCCGAAAAACAGTGATCTTACTGTTACAGCCGCCATTACGGAAAACCGCACGGTTGACACAGTCCAGTTCTTCTTCGATGGTAAGTTTATAGGCTCCAAACAGAGCGCTCCGTACTCCATGACGTTCAGACTGCCTAATACTTCTGTTCCTCTGATAGGTAAGGTCATTGAAGTTGTTGCGTTCGATAGCGCAGGCAACAGGGGCGCTGTTTCGAAGTCTATAGATATTTTACCCGGATCAACCGCAGTATTGGATACTGTCGATCCGACAATTTCCTTTGATTCTCTTGCAGACGGAAACATGGTATTTACTGGCAAGACGCTGGTTGTCAAACTGAACGCAGATGATAATCAGGGCATTGACCATATTGAACTCTTCAAGAATGACGAACTTGTCGCGACGGATATGTATGATCCATTTGTCACAGGGTTCAGAGTAGATGAACAGCCGGGAGAAATGATTCGGTTGTCAGCTACTGCGTATGACATGAGCGGTAATACTGCCAGCACAGGGGAGATTACGCTGTCAGTTATTGAAGATAACATTGTTGGCTCAAATGACGTTATGATCAGATCATTCTGGTATAACGGCTATCCTGAACTTTACCTCTATAGTTCAACAACGCATGAAAAAATTAAACAATATGATTTTGCTCACTATTGCAGAAATGCGGTATTGACTAAAGATGGTAGGTATATTTATGCGATAGCCGCCGCAGGTACTTATCAGTACGAATACAGAATCTATCAGATAAACACTTCAACAGGCGCTGTTGAAAGAAACCTGTATGTGGATTATGATTATGATTACACCTATGGCATGTCGCTTGAAATGACGGGTGATGGCAATGCCTTAATGCTGGTTTCAGCGAATTATGATTGGATCAAATATTATAGCATTAAAGGCAATACTCAGATTACGTACATTATGACACTGACTGATAATAGTGGCGGTATGGATTGGCCGATTAATATTATGCGTACCGATGATGATGCATACATTTTTGTTTGCGCAAATTCCCGACTGCTTGTGTTTGATGGTATGACAGGTATGCATATTACGACAATCATGATGAAAGACCCGGGATCAACAAGTACCTATACTCCATATACAGTCGGATATATACCTGGTTTGCCGTATGCGTATGTCGGAGTTAATAGCAATAGAATCTTTGTAGTCGATCTTGATAAGATGGCAGTTAAATCTATGATTACCGGCTTTACCAGCGGCAGTATTTACGGTATAGCCGCAGGATATACGCCGGAAGGTCCAAAGGTATTTGCGTGTGACAACAGCTATGAGATGTTATACAAGTTGAACGCCCACACCCTGCAGGTCGAAGGGCAGTCAACTATACCAATGGTTGATTCCGATTACTGCACGCTTAATCAGACAGGTACAGCTGTGTACATCGCTTCACTGGATGGGTATACTCCGGTTGTGATGGATGCGGTAACTCTGCAGCTTCTTAAAACGATGCCTGAAACCCAGACTATGAGAGTGCCATTCAAAGCAGGCCGTATGATTGATACAGTAGCGCCGTCAATCTCTGTTACCAATCCGTTGGCAGGCGATTCGATTCTTGAGGGCAAATATGTTGATGTCACGGTTGAAGCATCTGACAACACTGCGGTAAAACAGGTTGACCTTAAGGTTGGTGGCAAAGTAGTTGCACAGTCAACTGTAAGTCCATTTATGCTTACATACAGAATGCCTGAACATGATGGACAACCTTTGCTCCTGCAAGCTGTTGCTGTTGATTATGCGAATAACGTTGCAACATCAACACCGGTTACTGTTACCATACTGCAGGATGTTGTTGCGCCGACGGTTGCTATTTCTGACCCTGTTGCCGGAACCAGTGTTCCGCTCTACTCTGAATTTGACCTGACGGTTGACTTTACGGATAATGCGGGTGTTGACCTTTATGTGACGGTGAATAATAAGGGATTCATGTTTACAGATGTTCAGTCATCACCATATGTTGCACCTGTTGCTGTGGAAGATTCGGTAATAGGTTCTGTAATTCCTGTTACGGTTACTGCTGTTGATTTGGGCGGCAATGTCGCGTCAGCCGCGATCACTATTAACGTTACTGAACCATTATTTGACATGGCTTTGGCTGTATTGCGCAATGAGCGCGAACTTGTTCAGGTATCACCTAATGGGTCATATACGCGCATAAATCAGCCTGGTGGAACAGAGTCCGGTCAATTCATGGATGTCGCTTTAACCAGTAACGGACAGTATGCGTTTGTGGTACAGACTCCGAATAAAGTTAAAGTATATCAGTTACCTGAAGGAACATTGATTCGTGAAATCACCGATACCGTCACGAACCAATATGGTGAGTTGGCAAGTATTATTATTGATAAGGATGATCGTTTCGCTTATGCATCGAGATATCAGACATCATATTCTCCTGCGGCAGGGATGATCGTTATTGATGTTCCGACTGCGATAGATCCTAATAGCACAGCTAATCCGGTTTGGACATATACAAACACTGCCGGCGGCTTCTATGGTTATACTGATACATTCACTCGTCCGAATCTGTTGATGAGTGACAGTGGCGCAAAGTTGTGGGTAACATCATCGTCATCATACAGTTCATCATACCACTATACTCGTATGTTTGATGTGTCTAATATGGCAAATATGCAGAACAGCTACTTCTCGTATTGGACGCGCGTTTCTGCCGCGTATGACGCTGCAGTTTATAACAACCTTGTTTACTGGGTAAATTATCAGAACTTGTATGTCTATAATGCAGAAACAGGTGGCAGTGTTAGATCTCGCAGTTATTCAGACTATTTTAGCGGTGTTGATATTGGTGTTGTGAATGAAGAACCGTTACTCGCACTGTGCGACAGGTCTTCACCATACTCAATAATGTTGTTTGACCTGCCTTCAGCGGCGGTCTCGAACACGCCGAAATATCAGGTAACAATACCGTACTTGCCAATGGATGTTGATTTTAATTCTGATGGCTCCAAATTGTATGTATATTATGCATCGAATCCGGGCTTCAGTATTATAGATACATCTGACTGGTCTATTGCTACTTATTCATCATCTTCATATTTCAGGCGCTTTGCGACCTACAAAGCGACCGATGGAGAATCCCCAACCGTCGAGTTATCGCTTGTGCCGGAAAAACAGACCTTCTTCGTTGGTGAAATCGCTACTATTAAAGCAACGGTTGAAGATAATAAAGGCGGAAGCAAAGTTGACTACTATTTCGACGGCGAATATTATGCTACCGCATATGCTCCGTTTGAACTCAAGTTTGTTACAACGGAATCGGATAACGATGGTTTCTCAGTACAGGCGAAAGCGTTTGACTTTGCCGGCAACTCTGCATGGAGCAATACTGTTACATTCAATTCCGTTGCTGATGTAACTCCGCCGGAAATAACAATAAGCACCTTACAAAACCTGACGAATATTAACGCAGGGTCGCCTATACTGGTAGTAGCTTCAGCGACTGATGACGCAGTGGTTGAGAAAATAACATTAACCATTGAGGAAGAAGGCATAGGCACACGGAGATTTGAACTTAGTGAAACACCGTATGAATTTATCATTTACCTCGACGACAATATGCTCAACGGGCAGGAATTCACTGTATCCGCTGTGGCAACGGATGTTTCAGGCAATGAAGGAACTTCAAATATACTGAACGGCTCTGTGTTTAAAGATACTGCAGTATATGTGCCGATGGTTTATGCAGTATCCAATTCAACCAGACTGACTATTACTCAGGATACGTCTTTAATAGACCATATTATGAGTGTTCCGCTGAATTCATTAATGCGTACTGTCACAGGCATACCATATGTATTCATGCTCCGTCAGAGCAACAATCAGGTTGTGATTTTTGACAAAGCGACGCATACATTATTGAAATCAATCAATAATATTGAAGGCCCGTCTGCTGTTGCGTTTGATAAAACACGTAACGTCGCATACGTTACATGCCGGTACTCACATCGTGTCGTCGTGATATCGCTGGATACTTTGGAAGTGATCGCTGAAATAGCGAATACATCCAGTCATCTATCGAACCCTGTTGATCTGGCAGTGACACCTGATGGCAATTACCTCTATGTATTGAACTACCAGACTGCGCTGGACAATGCGATAGCTGTTGTGTATGACCTGAATGACAATTATGCCGAGTCAAAGATCTATACACTGAGCTCCGGTATTTATTTCGCAAACATGGCGATGAGTCAGGGTGGACAAAATGTGTACGCCTGTACTACCGGCAATTTGGTCTATGCAATGGATGTAAATTCGACAGACATCTCAGTGCGCTACTCTGATTTCGGTAATGAAAAATTGCGTGTATCTCTCACGCCGGCAGGTATGCAGCTCTTCGTTGTAAAGAATAACACCTATGTATATAGCAGGAAGTTGTCTACGAATGAGAGCAGACTGCTTTACTCAGGCAATACCGTTTACGACATGCTGGTCAGCGATGATGGGCGTTACCTGTATCTTGGAACCTATGAAAACAGTTATTACGGAATCAAGAAGATTGATTCCGTAACCGGCGCATCGCTTGGCTGGATTAATGTTGACCAGAACTCAATCTATGAAGACAGTATGGCATATACCATGTATCCGGCGTATGATACCAGTCTGCCTGTTGTAGCTTTGAACAATGTTCCTGCTGAGGCATATGAAGGTTCAACAGTCAGAGTTGCGGTTGATGTGACTTCAAAACTTCAGATCAAGAAGGTTGATCTCCTGATGAATGGTGATGTCATTGCTGAAAACGTAATACAGCCATTCGGTTTTGATGTTGAAATTCCTCTTGACGTTACCTCGGTTACTTTGCAGGCGAAGGCATATACAGTCGTCAACACAAATAGTGTATCCGCAGAACACACCATCACTGTAAATGAAGACCTGACTGCGCCAGTTGTTGATATAGTCATTCCATCGGATGGCGATACGGTCTTTGCCGGAAGAATGTTAACTGTGAAGTCTGATGTTACTGAAGACGCCAACAATATTGAATCTGTTACCTTAAAAGTGAACGGTCAAATAGTTGATTCCTCATTCAATGCGCCATACACTATGCATTATTTTGTACCGCGTGATATGGCTACATCAACATTGCTCATTGAAGTTACAGCCCAGAACGCTTCAGGATTAAGCGCGTCTGATTCTGTTTCAGTCAACATATCGAAGGATGCTTATGAAATAATGTTGGCAGTAACCAGAATGGGCGATATCCTGACTCTGGATTTGAACACTCTGGATTCTATTATGCAGTTGAATGAAGACACGATCAGGTTCAATAGCAATACCGTGATCAAAGATGCCGCAGTGTATTTTGGCAGTGATGTCCTCTATACCGCACAGTATGATACGTATGAAGGACGAGAGATGCTTGGTGTAACGAATCTTAATACTCTTGCCACAAGCCATCTTTTAGGCGAATACTGGGATGAACCTCGCAGTATATTGCTGACGGATGACAGGTTTGCGGTATTTGATACTCAGTATAATGCATACGCTTCAGTCTTCAGCTTAAACAGCATGAGCTGGGTGGAGAATAACTCCAGCATATACTGTTATAGCGGCGGCAGGGGTCTGGAATACGATTCTGCGGCAAGGTCATTGTATGTGGCACATGGTAATTATTACACGCCAAGCCGTATATTGACGAAGTATATCAATGTTGACTTTAACCTTAGCAGTTATGGTGCGGAATATCTGTACACAAGCAACCTTGTAGCTACCTCTATGGCTTTAAGCCCTGACAAGACACAAGTATATCTTGGTACGTATGATGTTTCCAATCCTGGTGCAACATGCGCGGTACGTATTGTTCGCACTGCATCACCAATAAGCATTATCAATACTGTACCGGTTGATGCTGAGGTAACAAGTATTATGGCTATGCAGATAACCGACAATCTGAGAGTACTTGCCGCGATGCCGGCTATAGATCAGATAGCGATTATTGATCCGGTTAGCGCAACTGTGGTAAAGACATGGAACGTGAATAATTGTTCGCAGATCAAGAGATTGGATGGTATTGATTCTGTGATATATACCTATGAAGCGGATGGCACTACGGTTAATGCTGTCGATGTCGTGACAGGTGCGGTCGTTGCAACTAACGATATCAGCAGAGTTGTATCGCTCCTGAAGACGAATCTGTATGTATTTCCTGATACTGAAATACCGTCTATCACAATCGTTGAACCGGCGCCGGATGCTACATATTATGAAAGCCACTGGATGACGATAGCGTATAGCGCTTCGGATAACAGGGAACTGACATCGGTGGAAGTTCTGATAGATGACATACTTGTAGACACGATGCAGCCTAATGAGTCGGAATATATTTTCCGCTTGCCATTGATTGATACCGCGTCTATAAGCATGAAGATTCAGCTCCGTGCTTATGACAGGTCAGGCAACATTGCAAGGACAGATGCTCGTTATATTACTATAGTTGACGACACCGAAGCACCTGTGGCAACTCTGAGCGAGCCGGTGAACGGCGACAGCATTATTGCCGGCTTCCCGATCAATGTTGTTGGTTTTGCGACAGACAACTCTGGTTCAACGAAGATGATCAACAGAATCCAGATCTTTGTTGAAAATGACTTATTCGTGGATTTTGGCGCATCCGATGCAGGAACATTTGCGACATCAATCACTATTCCAGCGGATACATATGGTACAAGCGTTACTGTGGCGGCTGTTGCGTATGATTACGCAGGCAACTCTTCAGACAGAGCGGAAGCGACACTAAATATTTCATTTGGTGTCACGGAGCCAACGTCTTACAGTACTTCTAATATAAACGCAACATATGCGCTGGATAACAGGCTGTTCGTTGCCGCAAATCAGTCACTCCTGCTTTATGATCTGAGTGAAGGTGATGGCGGATATGATGGCGGCGAACTGGGATTCTCGGGCGAGCTAAGCTTTGTCCCATCAGAAACTGAATTCCTTGACGGCGTACCGTCCTCTATGACACAGATTGCCGGTATTGGTATGAAATATCCGTATTCAGCATATGGTATGGTGGTGGATAATGGCTATATCTATACAGTAGCCGCACCTCAACATTCCTATAATAATACTGAATTGCAGGTCTACAAGTATGATCCTGCTGTTCCTTACATGTCATTCACCACAGCTATTCAGGTTGCAGATTACAATGTCCGCAATGATTTCAGCTATGTTGATCTGATGATTGAAGGCAACAGAGCTTACTTGCCATTGAACCATGGAATAGTGGTTTGCGACCTCACTCTGCCGTTTGCCCCGACAGTTCTCACAACTATTACAGACGCTGACAACGACGGGTTCATGTCTCTTGATTGCGATATGGATTATCTCTATGCGCTCACCCTGTCAGGCAAACTGCATGTGTACGACATAATCACACTTGAGCTTGTAGCTACTGTTCAGGTATTTGATGGTACTGAGAACAAGTGTTATTATTCCAGTGTTGAAGTTCTTGACTCCACCATTTATGTTGGTGCGTATGAATATGGATTCTTCCGCATGACATTATCAAAAGATCCTCTGGCAGTTTCCGACCCTGTCACTATTGATTCAGTTTTGGAACCTGATGATATTAATGGTGTTAATGTTGTAGGTGATATGGCTGTATTGTATGGATATCAGCATGCCGCACTGTACGATGTCAGTGTTCCGGGTTCTGAAACGAGTTACGGTGTACTGCTCACTGATAGCGATATCCTTAACGCCTACTTCTATGGAAATGCAATGGTGTTGCGCATGACAAATCAAATAGTCATCTACCATATAAGCGGCTACAATGTTGCGCCGGCGTCTATAGAACTTGTTCTGCCGGAAAATGATGAGGATCGTCACTATGAGAGTTCCAGTGTCGTAGAGATTCCATTCCTTATCTCTGGAACGAATGCCACTGTTGAACTGCTGGTAGATGGTACACCTGTATCAACAATGGATGACAGCGGACATGAATTTGCACGCTTAATGATGCCGTTGAACCTGCCGCACATAACAGTGAGCGCTCGACTGCTTGATCTGGCTGGCAACGCCTATGACAGTATACCGGTGACAGTGTTTGTTGATCTTGAAACTGAAGTTCCGACAAATGTTGAGATTACCACATCTGTTATACCTGGTGACTCTCTCTATGCCGGTGACTCATTCAGTTTTGACAGTACCGCAACGGATAATATCGGTATTGATCGAATAGAGTTCCTGATAAATGGTAATCCTTTCGTTTCAGTAGGAGATACTCCATATCAGGCTGGCTACATGATTCCGCTTGACTATAACAGTGATGAGATTGCTGTCCAGGCGAGGGCATATGATTATGCTGGTAATAGCACGTTGTCTGAGCAGGTTACCTTTGCCGTCATCATACTGAGCGGTATTGAGGCAAAAGCATCAAGCCTGATCTACGATACTACTGCTGTTGAACTTTTTGGTACATTTACTGATGGAAGGCAAATTGACATTACTGATTACGCTGCTGATGATATGACAATATCTGTAAATTCTGCAGACGGTATTGTATTCAATAACAGAATATTACGTGCTCTCAATCCTGATGGTGATATTGAAATATCAATTATCTACGGATCATATAGTGATACTATCACACAATCAGTTGATCTAAACCGTAATGGTATAGCAGGCACACTTGATCCGTCACTTGGACTCGATGATGAAATAATGAACAGTGATTATGGGATTGTCACCGATATGATGGAAGTGCTGGCTGACGGCACGGATCCTTATGATGGTGCTGATGACTGGAACTATACATTAACGTCATATGTTGAACTGACGGATCTTGCTGTTGAACAGATCAGTAACGGTGTGGTAATTATCTCGGATCAATGGGGTACTTTATATTATAAGTTTAGAGATACCGCCGGAGAAGCGCCGTACGATGAAGGGCTGTATTCTGTGAACAGAATCTTCTCATACACTGACCTGTTTGATGTGGATAAAACATCCGATGAACAAATTGTAGTACTGTTTGGCAGTAATTATAACGGTATGGTGTTGGGTGTGTTACGTCCTGAATATCAAGGCCAGTATGGCGGTGGTGAACTGAGCTTCACGGTACCCGGCGGTTATGACGGCTATGATAATACTTTCTATTCCTTCACGACTCTTTCGTATAATCAATATGTTTATGCGCCGGCTGTGGAGGTTGGTGATAATGACGGACTCCATCTGGTTTGGGCTGATCTGGTAAGGGAAGAGACTAACCTCAATACGATTCATTACTCGAAGTACAATGCAGACGGAACCACCGCTATTGAGGATACTGTTATTTATCAGTACGACGTTAACCAAGATATGCTGAATGGTACAATCGGTTATGGTAATCCATTACCAAACGATATGGTTCGTGATACTGATATAACACTTGATAACGATGGAAACGTTCATATCGTCTGGTTGTCACATGAGTATGACGAGGCTAATTATAAAGCTAATTACAAACTGTATTACAAGATGTTGGATGGCTCAGACGGATCCTTATTAATTGATACATCGTTATTGGCGGCACATGCAACGATGACGAATCCTGACACATCAAGAAAACTCTTTGTAGAGTGCGAATACGATAACGATAACGGCGAAATTCTGGTGCTTTATACCATAGGAGATCTGCGTAACGGTACAAACAACAGAATATTACGACTTGCCAAGCTGAAACCGGCGAACATCGCGAACAAAAATGGTTCATCTGTTGTAGCGTCAGCCATAGTTGAATCCAATGAAAAAGTACCGGGACAAAGTGGTATTGACACGCACTTTGGTAATCTTGAGGTACTGAATGGGGAGGTGCATGTTGTATTTTCAGAAAGCGTCCTGAACAATCCATTTACCTTACCTGGTTATTGGTATTCGCAAGAAGAGTCGAATTTTAATTATTTGTCCTTGTCCGAGTATGGTAGTGGAGATATGTATTATCAAGGTCGTACTCATTACTTCTCATGGTATGAAGATGGCGGTACTATTTATATGACTGATTCTTTTGGTGGTTCATTTAGTGCTGAACTACAGATATCCACTTATGCTCAGGCTATGCAGGTTGAAGGTTCGGTAACGTATTTGCCGTATGGTTATGATGGTTATGATTCGACGCCTGTGACCGATACGATAGATCCATTGTTAATGACACGTGAATCGTATGAAGGGAATAATCCTACCGTAATGAAATATTATCGCGCATCAGACAGCTTGCCTATAGAATCAGGTGTTGTTTTTGAAGAGACTGGTTATGACGGGATGAATTACTTCCAATACGACGCTATTGATCTTTACGTTGATCCGGTTACCAGTGATCTTGGGTTTGTTTATAACTACACGTACAATCCATGGTCAGCTGATTTGAAAGCGCACTTGCCGTTTAATGTCGGAGGGTATGATGGAGGCGGTGGTCCTGCATATTTACAGCCGGGTGAAGGAGATGAAGTAAGTGAAAAGCCGATGAGTAATCCTGGTTTTGAGAATGGTAATCTGGATGGTTATTCTGTACAGAATAATGTTTGGATTGTTGAAGATCTTCTTGGATTAGGCGCTTTGCATGGAAACAAGATGGCAGTGATTGCTGATAACAGCCAGCTGACATTAAATGCTGTCACTGTTCCAAAAGATGTTGAGAAGATGTATTTCAATTTCTCATTCATTATTCAGGCGGCATCGCTGCAAGATGACAACAAACCTAAAGTCGTGGCGAAGATTACTTCTGGCGATACTTCCAAAACAGTTACACTCGCTGATTCTTCAAAAGAGGCATCAGAGCTTTCGTTACTGCCGTATATTCTTCTTGATGATATAGAGAAACTGGAGCCTGAAGAATCGCATACTTTCGATTTGTCCTTCAGTAACCCGAAAGGTATAAAATTCCGCTTTGATATTTTTGCCGAAGCGGCAGTAGAAGGCAAACAAACTGATGTTACCGGAATTACAACTCTTAATGTTGGTGCTGGACAGATTGTCAGAAGCACTGGGCGTACCAAGTACAGTGTAACCCTTACTAATAATTCATCATATCTCATTACCGGGCCGGTGAAAGTATTTGTAAAACTTACACATGAAGATGTTTCACTTGTGGATTCCCATCTTGGCGATGAATTTGACATTATTGTTCATGGCAAACGAGCTGAATTGGATATGAGCAGTTTTGCCGGAACGGGCAACCCTGTTTCGGTATCCATTTACAGCGATACGAGCGAAGGCATGATTGCTGTTGATAACTTCAGATGGGATAACACAATCGAAAACAGGCAGGATAGAGTTAAACCATACACAACTATCAGGTTGCTGGATCGTTCATCTCGGTATGCTGATAGTTACAGCGTTGGCTCGGCCGCGAATTTTGTTGTGGAAGCCTTGGATGCCGGCGAGATTGATCATATGGACATAGTTGTTGATGGTGAAGCTATTTATACCACTGTTGACGAAACAACCTCTTTTGGATATTCATATTATATCCCGTCCAGCAAAAAAGGTTCTGTAATTTCTGTTCAGAGCCGGGTTGTCGACCAGAATGGTAACCGTTCGTTGAGCCGTCCGGTGCTTATTCAGGTTAAGTAATTCGGTAGTAAACTAATAAAAAGAGGTGCACTTTTCAGGTGCACCTCTTTTTTTTGTTATTTTTTTGTTGAGTATTGAATCGCATTTGAGTATGATATAGTTCACTTTTTCGCATGGTGGGTGTAGCTCAGTTGGTTAGAGCGTCTGGTTGTGGCCCAGAAGGTCGACGGTTCAAATCCGTTCACTCACCTTTTTTTATTCCTTCCTTGCGTTTTCCACAGGAATTAATGCTGGATTACCTATATCAATCTTGACGAATAGCAGTTAATAATTTATAGTCACATTTAAATCTGCAACCGTTCCTAACACGAGGTCATTATGATTCTTGACAACATCGTCAATCAGGTTAACAGAAAACTCGCTCAGAGAAAATCGAGTTACAGCGAGCAACGGATTGATGAGGATATATCTATTTTTGAGCGATTTCCTCAGCATAGGTTTATTAATGCTGTTCGCCGTGTACAAGGAACCTCGTTAAAAATAATTGCGGAAATAAAAAAAGCGTCGCCATCGCGAGGGATTATTCGAAAAAATTTTGATCCATTAGGAATTGCGCAAATATATACTGATCTGAACGTTGATGCCATCTCGGTATTAACAGAACCGGATTTTTTTCAGGGATCGCTTGATTATCTGAAATGTATATCTGAAAGATTTTCCACTCCATTACTTCGTAAAGATTTTATTGTTGATTCATATCAGATAAAAGAGGCATTGCTCAATGGAGCCAGCGCTGTGTTGCTGATCGCATCCATTCTTTCTGCCGAACAATTAAGAAATTTTATCACGTTGTGTGATGAGCTGACTCTTGATTACATCCTTGAAGTGCATGATGAGAATGATCTTAATAAAGCGCTTAAGGTTAATCCTGCCGTAATTGGCATCAATAATCGCGACTTAAAAACATTCCATGTCGATATAAGAACAACTGAGCGTCTCAAAAAAAATGTTCCAGCCGGTACTGTTATAATCGGAGAGAGTGGTGTTCATACAGAAACTGATGTGCAGTACTTAAACGACCTTGGTATTGACGCCGTTCTAATTGGCGAAGGGCTTATGAAATACGATGATGTTAAATCACAATTCCACTCTTTGTTTGGAGTGATCAAGTCATGATACGGGTGAAAGTTTGCGGAATTACTTCATTTGAAGATGCGATTTGTGCTGTCAAAAATGGAGTGTCAGCACTTGGATTTAATTTTTATAAAAGAAGTCCACGTTATATTTCGCCGGTTGATGCAAAAAATATTATTGCAGAACTTCCGCCGTTCATCACATCGGTTGGTTTGTTTGTTAATGAAAGAATCGATGATGTATTGAGAGTTGCTGGATTGACTGGCATACATACATTGCAGTTTCATGGAGATGAATCTCAGGAATATTGCGATAGTTTTTCGGGTTACTATGTCATCAAAGCAATACGCGCGAAAAATGAAATGGATTTGCAGGTACTTGATGTGTTTTCCGCGCAGAGTATTCTTATTGATAGTTATAATCCAAACTTTTATGGAGGTACTGGCGTTCCTTTCTCATGGGAACTTTTGAGAAAAGTTCCTGAACGATATAAGGGAAAAATGATCGTGGCAGGCGGAATAAACTCTGATAATATTTCGGAATTGTTGAACGTCTATATGCCGTATGCCATTGATGTATGTAGCGGTATTGAAAGTTCGCCGGGTATTAAAGACCATTCTCTTCTAAATAAATTGATGAACAAAGTTGCAACTTTTAAATAGGTATTGTGAAAAATGAATTATAAACAATTTCCTGATGACCGTGGTTATTACGGGCAATATGGCGGGAAATATGTTCCGGAACTGCTCATGCAGGCTCTAGAGGAGTTGACCGCTGTTTACCAAGATGCACGAAAAGACCCTGCGTTCAAAAATGAACTTGATATGTTGTTGCGTAATTATGTCGGACGACCGACGCCCTTGTATTATGCGCCTCGTTTGTCCGCGATGCTGAATGACGCTAAAATATATTTCAAGAGGGAAGATTTGTGTCACACAGGGGCACACAAGATAAATAACACGATTGGGCAGGTTCTGCTGACTATGCGAATGGGCAAAAAGCGAGTTATCGCTGAGACGGGCGCAGGACAACATGGCGTTGCAACCGCAACTGTTGCGGCAAAGTTTGGACTTGAGTGTAATGTTTATATGGGGAGTGAGGATATAGAGCGCCAGCGGCTGAATGTTTTTCGAATGGAACTTCTTGGCACGAAAGTTATTCCCGTTCAATCCGGTTCCAAGACACTTAAAGATGCTGTTAATGAAGCGATGCGTGACTGGGTGACGAATGTAAGGTCAACCCATTATATACTTGGATCTGTCAGCGGACCTCATCCTTTTCCGATGATTGTCAGAGACTTTCAATCGGTTATTGGACGGGAGGCGCGTGAACAGATACTTGCATTGGAAGGACGGCTTCCTGATTTGATGGTAGCGTGCGTTGGAGGAGGCAGTAATTCTATGGGACTGTTCTATGAATTTCTCAATGACACTGGTGTAAAACTGGTTGGCGTTGAAGCAGGCGGATATGGTGTCGGATCAGGAAAGCATGCGGCTCGTTTTCAGGGCGGCCGAACCGGTGTTTTTCAAGGAGCTAAAACTTTTGTTTTGCAGAGTACTGACGGACAAATAAATCAAACCCATTCAGTGTCCGCGGGCTTGGATTATGCCGCTGTCGGACCTGAACATAGTAACCTGAGAGAATCCGCAAGGTGCATGTATTCTTCAGTTACAGATAAAGAAGCGTTGGAAGCGTTCAGTATTTTGTGTAAACTTGAGGGTATTTTACCGGCACTCGAAAGTTCTCACGCTGTGGCATACTTACTAAAAAATCCACCGAAAAAAGGTGAGGTTGTTATCGTAAATTTATCAGGGCGTGGCGATAAAGATGTTCAGGTAGCACAAGAGGAATTAAAGAAAAATGGAATCATCTAGACAATCTCGAATACAATCACTTTTTACTAATCTCAGAAACGCCGGCCGTACAGGATTTGTAGCGTATATTACTGCCGGCGACCCAACAATTGAATTCACGGAGAAGCTTATTCCGGTTCTTGAAAAGGCAGGTGTTGATCTGTTGGAGGTTGGTGTTCCCTTTTCAGACCCTCTCGCTGATGGCCCTGTTATTCAGGACGCGGCGGATCGAGCGTTAAAGCATAACACCAATCTTGATGACATTTTTTCTATGATAAAGCACCTGCGAACCTCTTCTGAACTGCCGATAATATTGTTTACGTATTTGAATCCGTTATTTCAATATGGTGTTGACAGATTCGCTTTGTCATGTAAAGAGTCTGGAGTCGATGGAGCCCTCGTTTTGGATCTTCCTCCCGAAGAGTCTGCAGAGTACAAGGCGGCTATGGACAAAAATGGATTGGATACTGTATTTATTATGGCTCCGACTACCAGTGAAAACAGGATGAAGCTAATTGCAGATGCTTCATCCGGGTTTATATATTACGTATCCCGCACCGGTGTCACGGGAGAAAAGTCTGATGTTTCAGCTGAAATAGGCGAGAAAGTCAGATTGATACGATCTGTTACTAATAAACCGATTGCCATTGGATTTGGCGTTTCCAATCCAGATCAGGTTTCAATTATAGCAAAACATGCTGACGCCGTCGTAGTTGGAAGCGCTATTGTTCGCCATATCAATGAATTTAAAGATTCTTCGGACATTATGCAGTGCGTCGGGGAATATGTATCATCTCTGGTTCAACCATTAAAAAATGAGGATAGATAATGATTTACGCAGTCATCATGGCAGGGGGTAAAGGTGAGCGTTTCTGGCCTCTCAGCAGATTAAAAACACCCAAGCAATTGCTCGCGATTACAAGTGAAAGAACCATGATTCAGGAAACAGTCGGGCGAATTAGCGAATATATACCTGTTGACAATATTTTAATTATAACAAATATTGCTCAGAAAGCTGTTATCGAACAGCAACTGCCTCATATACCGGCTTCCCGCATTATTGCTGAGCCATGCGGCAGAAATACTGCACCTTGCATCGCATTGGCGGCGGCTGTAATATCAAGCGAATCCCCTAATGCCGTAATGCTTGTGCTACCGGCCGATCATATTATTCATGATAGAGAAAAATTTTCCGCAACGATCAAAGATACTATTGAACAGGCACAAACGGAGAAGGCGTTGTTTACTATTGGCATCCATCCTGAGCATCCGGCGACCGGATATGGATATATCCATGCCGGAGAATCAGTTCAGCTGGATTGTGATACAAAGTTCTATGTCGTTAAGGAATTCATGGAGAAACCTGATCTTCCTACCGCGCAAAAATTTCTTGCTTCCGGCGAATATTTTTGGAACAGCGGCATTTTTGTATGGAGAACGGATGTAATTGTAGATTGCATTAAAAATTTTATGCCGGATTTGTATGATGGATATTTAAAAATGCGTCAGTCAGCTTTATCTGGTGATCTCGACTCTCTCCTTCCAGTAATATACCCGACTTTGCCGTCCATATCGGTGGATTATGGAATTATGGAAAAAGCCAAAAAAGTAATGATGGCTAAAAGCCGTTTTGACTGGGACGATGTGGGGGCGTGGGATGCTGTTGCCAAACATTTTACGCCGGATAATGATAATAACGTTATTAATGGGCGGTTTCTTGGAATAGATACTTCCGGCTGTACGGTTTTTTCTAAAAGGCATTTTGTCGGCACCATAGGGGTTGAAAATCTTATTATTGTTGTAACCGATGATGCGGTACTTGTTTGCAATAAGGATAATGCACAAGATGTAAAATTGCTGGTGCAAAATATTGCTAAGTCGAAGGATATGGAATATTTATTATAATGGCAAGGTATCTTGGAATAGATTATGGAGAAAAACGTATAGGAATAGCGATGAGTGATGAACTGGGTATCATTGCAAAAGCTCTTAAGTTTATTCCTCAATCCGAGTCAGCTATTACAGAAATAATCGCGTTGGCTGATGTTAATAGAGTATCTGCCATAGTTGTGGGAGTCCCGAAAAACATGAATGGTACACTTGGCCCTGCGGCTGAAGCCGCTATAGCGTTTGCGGATCAACTCAAAAAGGCGGCTGCATCCGATGTTTATCTTTGGGATGAACGTTTGACGACTTGTCAGGCAAATAGAACTCTTTTGGAGGCAAATGTTTCCAGAAAGAAAAGAAAACAGGCGGTTGACAGTATGGCGGCACAGCTTTTGTTGCAGAATTATCTCGATCGGAGAAATATGTGATGCGCATACCTGAGTTGCTTGCACCTGTGGGCAGTCCCGATAAATTATTACCTGCATTGGATTATGGCGCTGATGCAGTTTATTTAAGTTCCCAGCAGTTCGGTTTACGTGCGTCTGCCGGAAATTTTGATATTGATGATCTTCGCAAAGCGGCTGAAATCGTAAAAGCCGGAAATAAAAATATCTATCTTACACTTAATGCATTTTGCCGTAATAAATCATTCCCTGCCTTGCGCGAATTTCTGAACAGCATTTCTGATATTCCCATTGACGCATTTATTATATCTGATCCCGGTGTTTTTTTGACTTCCCGTGAAGTTTGTCCTCACATACCTGTGCATATAAGTACTCAGGCGAACACTATTAACATGGAATCAGTGAGGTTTTGGGAAAATCAAGGAGTGAAAAGAGTCATCCTCGCACGGGAATTATCTGCGCAAGAAGTAGCAGAAATAGCGAAATCCTCTTCCTGTGAAATAGAAATCTTTGTGCATGGTGCATTGTGCCTTGCCTATGCTGGAAAATGTTATCTGAGCGCTTACCTTGAGTCCAGAGAATCGAATGCCGGCCAGTGTTCGCAGTTGTGCAGAAGGACTTATCAGTTGCTGGAGACGCAGGGAGCTGACAGAGTTTTAAGCGTCGAGATGGATGATGAAAACGCTTATTTTCTTAATACGCGTGATTTATGTCTTATCGAAAAATTACCGCAAATCGCAGAAATGGGAATAACGTCGATTAAAATCGAAGGGCGAATGAAGTCAGCGTATTATGTTGCCGCTGTTACTCGTGTGTATCGTGACGCGCTGAATACACTTAAGCAGGAAGGAATTATTTCTGAAAAAAAACTGCGTGGATACACAGATGAACTGCACAAGGTGAGTAATCGCGGCTTTACAACGGGATATTTTGGTTTGGATATACCTCAGAACATGATAAAAATTGAAGGAAAATATATACAGCAATATGTATTTATGGGTATAATAGAAAATCCTGTAAACGGGACGTTTCGTCTTGATCCTCGTAATAAGATAAGATGTGGCGACCGTATTGAGATTATTGGTCCGAACAGAGCCAATGACCGGATCGCAACAGTAACAAAAATAATACGGGATAACACCGAGCAAACTGACGCGAACCCAAATCAGATTTCTGAAATCACTGTTGACATACCTGTTTATCACGGTGAGATTATGAGAATCAACGAAGAGGATTACAATAAATAATGAAGCAGATCGCGACTCACCCCAGTGGTTTACGAATAGTTACTTATGAAATGCCGTACATGAATTCAGTTTCTGTAGGTATATGGATTGGTGCGGGCGGCAGGTATGAATCACTGAAACAAAACGGGATGTCACATTTTATTGAGCATCTTCTTTTTAAGGGAACAGAGAAACGTGACGGCAAGGAAATCTCACAGGCGATCGAGGGATTGGGCGGCATTCTGAATGCATTTACCGGAGAAGAATTTACCTGTTACTATTCTAAAGTCTTATCAGAATACTTTGAAGCAACTTTTGATGTTCTCTGGGATATGGTAACAAATAATTATTTTAAGGCGGATCATATAGATAAAGAAAAATCTGTGGTTAAAGAAGAAATAAGTATGTACCTTGATTTACCTGCTCAGTATGTCCATGACCTGCTCAGTAATATCATGTGGCCAGACCAGCCGCTCGGCAGAATACTTATCGGAACAGAAGGAAGTATTGACGCCATGACGAACGACACTATTGTTGACTATAAGAATGTGTTTTACCGTATGAACAATATTGTTGTTGCCGTGGCAGGCAGGCTGAGTCATCAGGAAATATATGATACGATTTCACGCTACGTTGAATCGGGAGCGTCTCAAGGTAAAATCCCTGTAGCTGAAGCTGTGGTCGAAAAACAGGATAAGCCTGTGTCCTTGATTATGAACAAAGATACCGAACAAACTCATTTTGCTCTGGGGTTGCGGTCATTTCACCGTCAACATGAAGACAGGTATATTTTAAAAATCCTCAATACTATTCTTGGCGAAAACATGAGTTCGCGCCTGTTTCAGACGATACGTGAAGAACATGGTTTGGCGTACTCAATTCATTCTTCAATAGAGAGATTTATGGATACCGGATCACTGGTTATATCTGCCGGTGTAGAAGAAAAGAATCTGATAAAAACCGTTGAGCTTGTGTGCAAGGAATTGCGTAATCTCACACAAGAACTCGTTTCCGATGATGAATTGGACAGAGCGCGAAAGTATGCCATAGGGCAATTATCGCTTGGGTTGGAAAAAACCATGAACATCATGCTCTGGAGCGGAGAAAACCTGTTATGTACAAATAATGTTCCCGACGTTAATGAGATACTTGATGAATTACGGCGGGTTAATAAGGAGGATATCCTTAGAATAAGCCGTGCCTTATTTGTAGATAATAATCTGAATTTGTCTGTTATTGGGCCGGTCAAAAACAAAAAGACTGTAGAAAAGGCATTAACTGTTGGGTGAGGAAGAAAATGAAATTAGCTCCTTCAATTCTGTCAGGGGATTTTGCCTATTTTGGCGAAGCGGTTAAATTAGCTGAAAAAGGCGGTGCAGATTATATTCATATTGATGTTATGGATGGGCATTTTGTACCCAATATTACGATTGGACCGCAAACCGTTAGCGCGCTAAAAAAATACACGTCTCTTCCTATGGATGTCCATTTAATGATAACCAATCCCGATTCCTACGTAGATCGTTTTGCCGAGGCTGGGGCGGATATTATTACAGTTCACGCTGAGGCACCTATTCATCTTCACCGTACTTTGCAAAGTATAAAACAGCATAATATTTTGGCGGGTGTTTCTTTAAACCCGGCAACACCGTTGTCTGTACTCGATCATATAATGCCGGATATTGATTTACTTCTACTAATGACCGTTAACCCTGGATTCGGAGGACAGGTTTATATTCCTCAAATGACCGAAAAAATTCATCAGGCACGGAAACGGATAGATTCATCAGGATATTCCATACTTCTCGAAGTTGACGGTGGAGTCAACGAAAGCAATATATCTCGCCTTGCTCAATATGGCGTGGATATTTGCGTGGCCGGTTCAGCAGTATACAACTCCGATGACGTAGTTGCCAATGTCAAAAAATTAAAAAAACTTTCCAATTAGTTCACTATATATATTAATTGTAATGTCTATCTTGATTATGCTGATGCTTTTTGCTAATGCAAATGCTTCAGCGATTTTTGATGTCTTCTGTTTCTGTTCAATTTAATTAAAAAACGTCCGATATAATATAACAATAAATAGTTATAGAAAAATCGAACTCAAAAAAATATTTTGTAATTTATTGAGTTAAATGAACGTTTTATTAAGTGGGTTTAGTTGTGATCAAAATCACGTCTACTTGATAATTTTAGATAGATAGCTTATAATAATATAAGAAACATAAACAGAGAGAGTGTTTTTGCTGTTTAAGAAAAGGCATATGCATTGCATGACTAGTTTAAATAAGTTCCTGCTATTCTTCTTAAAGAATGACTAAAAAGGATGGCGTGAATCGTTTTTTGTCTTTTTGTGAAATCTTTTACGAATAATAGTTTATATAGAAAATATATTTAATAAAAGGGGGCAAGCATGAATACGTCGGACACAAAAAAAGTATGGGGACCTTTTTCATGGTTCTATTCACAGAAACGGAATTTCTGGCGCAGTGCTGTAGTTACACTGCTTATTGAGTCACTGCTGCTTGGTCAATCGCCGCTCGTTTTTGCACAACAGGCGCCGCCGCAGAATGAACCATTGCCTGAACAGGTAGAACCACCTCCTACTGAACAGCCTGTCGATGATCAGCAACCCGGTGAAATTCCGGAATCCCCATTTATGTCTTCTACAAACATGCCGCTTAATATAGGTCCGGAATCCCCATTTTTTGATACAGATAACGACTCCGTCCCCGGGTCCGGACAGGAGGATGCGGGAGAAGGAGATAACCAGCAGAACAGCACCTCTTACGGGCTTGAAGAAGTTATCACTATTGATGACACAATTGAACTCGAACTAGGTGATAGAAGTGCCCTGCCCCGGTACAAAATCACTTTCAGTTTGTCTGACGCTTCTACATTCATGAATACTGGTTTTGAAGATATCAGTAGTATCACAAAACCGGAGGGTGGTTATATATATTCCGAATCGCTCATTGGTCTTTTTACTCAAGATGGCGATATGAAGCTTGTATACAGCTATTATAAGGACGAAGATGGCGCCGAAGATGAAGGATATCAGGTATTTACCGCCATAGAAGACTATGCCTATAATACCCAGTATATCGCTGAATTTCAGGTAACTTTAACATCAATTCAGGTCTATGTTTATGAGCAGGGACAAACCAAACCTGTGGAACCTGAATATACTTTTGAAGGCGTCAATAACCCGAAATTCTATGCTGTTACTTTCAATAACCAGCCGGGGAATATCAGTCTTGAAATTTTTAAACGCGTGGCAACAGGCTATACTGAAGTCGATTTGAATAACGACGGGACGACTGATGCATACTATGACGAAGCAACTGGTCTGTGGGGTATTGATGTTGATGGTGACGGCATCCCTGATGGTCAGGGTATAGACACCAATTCAGACGGTATACCAGATCAATTCCGTCTTGATCAAGATGGTGATGGTTCCGCTGATGGCGATGCGCTTGAATTCGATATTGATGTCGATGGAAGTTTCGTGGTTGATGTCCCAAAGAAAGACCGAACTGTCATTGGTGATGATGGTACTCTCACCATTTATGATAATGAAGGTAACGTCATATCTACGACGAGCGTTGGGGGGACTTCCTCTAACGTAGAGAACTTTCCTGACGGAAGCCGTCGGATCACGACAACGGATACGGAAGGTAATGTCACCATTCAGATGTATGATGCAAATGATTTGCTTGTTTCCCAAACAATCAAAGAAAAAATTAACGGTGTATTGCAGGAACCGGGAGAACGCACCGGTTATCTGTATGAAAACAATGGGCAGATCCGCTCAGAATACAATGATTTAAATGGAAACGGATCTCAGGATTCAGGAGAAGGTCTCACCAGCAGAGCGGTTTTTGATGAAAATCAGAACTTACTGTCTTTAACGCTTTTTGACTCACCGCGTCCAGGTGATATGACCATTCAGATTTTTGACAACAATGGTAACTTATCTTCCTTGACAATAGATGAATCCGCCGAAAGAGGCGATGGTTTTATAAAACAATATTTTTACTCGAATGGTAACATCCAGTCACAAACGACCTATAATGGTCTCTCAGGTGATGAAGTACTATCCTTATACGAAAGTAACGGCAGAATTATTGAACAGACTGAAATAGATGGTGAAACCAGCGAACAGACGATCAGTTATTTCGGTTACAAAAACGATTCGAATTCGTA
>QZJZ01000004.1 GCA_003599815.1 Candidatus Auribacter fodinae | reverse complement strand
CTAGTTTTGTGTGAAGTTACCTAAAACGGTGTGCCTGTAATGAGACAATTTTTGATATTATTTTTGTTTTGCTATTGACATCGTGGGTTTTACAAGTTAAAATAGTAGTAGATTATTAACCTATTTCGATTAAGTTATGTTACGTATTACATAAGGAGTCTCAAAATGAAAGTGAAGTTGATTTTTGCATCTTTGACTGTGTTGCTTCTTGCTTCCCAAGTACAGGCATTGCCAAACGCAAGCCTTCCGGTACTTGATTTGTCATCTGGTCCGGTTGCCGGCGAATCTGATTTACTGCAGGGCATGACTGGAAACAAAATTACGGTTGACTGGATTGTTATGACCAAAAGCCAGTTAGTCGACCTTACAGGCATCACAAAAACTTTTGGCGTGAACGGAGGAAATGACACTCTGTTTGCTGATTCAGATTATTATTATTTCTATCAGGTGGAAAACACATCCGCCGCTGTTTTAAACAATTTCCAGATGAACGTGGAAAAAGATTACATTAAAACAGTCGGTATTTTTAACGCCATTAATCTTGATGTTTTGTTCTCGCATAACGCGGTAACATATCCTAACCTGACCGGTGAAAAAGAAACCGCTACAGGCAATGAGAACCCTGATGTTTCAGTGTTCACAAAACTGGGAACTCCGGCTCATGTGGACTGGAATTATTTTTCAGGAATACATCTTTTCACCAATGAACAAAGCACGGTATTGTTCCTGACATCAGATTTCGGCCCGATATACAATATGGCAAGTATGCTTGGTCCCGCCATATCGTATGACGGGTTGGTTCCTACTCCTCCATTCCTTGAACAAATTCAGGTACCGGAACCGATGTCTCTGAGTTTGCTGGGAATGGGAATATTGTTCCTGATCAAAAAAGTGAGAAAATAAGTTTTTACATACAAAAATTAAAAGCGCATCCCCAAAAAGGATGCGCTTTTTTTGTCTATATTCATTTAATACCGCTTGATTCAGGCAATAAAAAAATCGGGGTGAGAGGATTCGAACCTCCGACTTCCTGCTCCCAAGGCAGGCGCGCTAACCAAACTGCGCTACACCCCGATAAAAAGATGCACAATAATACACGAACCAGCTCTCCAAGTCAATCAAAACCTTTTGAGCAGGCGATCTTTTCGCCGCACCAATGAGTCGTACTTGTTTACTTTGCCGTAACCGCTGACGGTATAGTCAGTTTATTAAAAACCAGCCCTGTATATATTTTCGGGAAGAAATCCGTTGTTTTCTGCGGCATTGTTTCACCGGCAAACGATATTTCCAGAACTTTGTCTATGGGTGTCGGCGTTATGAAAAAAGCGATCTGGTGCTCTTCTTTATCAACAAGTTCCACACCGGCGTCCACAGTCGGCACATAGGTGATATTTGTTTGAGCGGCGAGCTTCTCCCGATCGATGCCGAACAGAGAATCAAGCAAGGCGTCATGAAGAACCGCCACGGGTAACGAATACCATGCGTCAGGCTTATTTTTCTGCATTGAGGCGCGATAATTCACCCCATCTTTCAGGGTAATCAGATAATAGCTTCCATCCTTGTACGCGCCAAAAACAATACCTTTGCGAGCCGCCAGTTTTTCCGGTTCGACATCCGCTCTGCTCGCTTTCGTGACAGTACATATGGACTGCAGTTTAGACCAGCCCTGCGCGAGTGTATCTGCATCAAGATTTTTAACAATGCGGTGTGTCGGAAGTATAACCAGCCCCGGATCATAGACGTTGACAAAACTCATCAGGTGATAGTTCACATCGGCGCAGTCAGGATGAACCTGACGTACTTCATTGCAGAAGTTAAGCGCTGTTTCGTAACGGTGATGCCCGTCAGCGATAAGCAGGCGTGTATCTGCCATCGCGGCTTGTATTTTTCGTATCACCGCGCTGTCTTTTACAATGTACAGCATATGAAGAACGTTATATGAATCGGAAAATGTATACACCGGGCTGGTACCGGCAATAGCGCCTTCAAGCAGTGTATTGACACACTGCTGTTTGTCATCGTACAGCATAAATACATGCCCGAACTGGCAATGTGTAGCGCGGGTCAGCAGAAGCCGGTCTTTTTTAGGGCCGCTCAATGTTTTTTCATGAGGGAATACGACTTTATCCTTATAGGGGACAACTTTGCCGAGCCCTACCAGTGCCCGCCTTTTTTTCTCAGGAAACCCCGGCGCGGTAAAGATCTGGTCGTACACGTAAAACGCGGGTGAATCCTCTTTTATAAACACGTTTTCCCGTATCCATTGCTGTACAAACGACGCCGCTCTCGTGTAGCGGTTATCCGTATCGGTATCGCCCGCCTGCTCTTTGCCGAGAATCAGGCGCACAATATTATGCGGATCAGCTTTATAATACGCATCCTGTTCCGCAGGAGATATTTTATCATATGGTTTCGTTGCTGTTTTATCTATAGATACTTTTGCAGGGTTATACCGTATTCCATGAAATGGTTTAATGTCAGCCATCGTGCCCTCTCTGTATAATTTGCGGTTTAGAAATAGGGTCAGTATACGCTACCCGCTCTTTTTTTTCCATAGGATTTTAACAAATTTAAAACTCTTCAGGATAAAATAATTCTGGAATTACCCATGCCGTTATAGTATAAACTAACCATATACGGCTTAATATGTAATTCCGAAACACAAGGTATTCATCAATGCGTGTAGCGTTATTTCGGGAATTGCCGCTGGATTTTCCCGGTGGTGTCACCCATGTTATGACTTTACTGATTGACTATCTCGTCAAAAACGGACATGAAGTTCTTTTGTTTGTACCCGATGCCGGTTCCATCAGTGAATACCATGGGGCAGAAGTATTCACAATCGATTCATATCAACTGCCGTTGTTGAAGAACACCCAGTTTAAACTGGCAAAAATGGATCCGCAGTCCGTAAAGAAAAAGCTGGTAGATTTTAATCCGGACATCGTTCAGGTACTGCATCCGGTTACGCTTGGGCTGGTCGGGTTAAGCTGTGCCAATGACCTTAATATCCCTGTTGTTTGTTCCTACCATACGCAATACCACTTATATCTGGATTATTATAAACTGTCCGTGTTTAAACCGCTGTTATGGTGGTACACCAAATGGATGTTCAATAAATGCGCCATCGCTTTAAGCCCGGCTGAATCTGTCGCCCGAATGATGCGTGACGGAGGCATAAAAAACGTCCACATCTGGGGACGGGGAGCGGATTCCAACCTGTTTTCTCCCGAACACCGCTCCACAGCATGGCGAAAGCGGTTTATAAAAAATCCCGATGAAAAGATTATTCTGTACGTCGGACGATTATATAAAGAAAAGAACCTGCGCCGTATTGTCTCTACGATCAAAGACTTGCGAAACGCTCAGTTCGTTTTTATCGGAGACGGGCCGGAACGTGAATTCCTGTCATCCGCCATTCCTGACGGAAAGGCTCATTTTACCGGGCGGCTGACAGGCAAAGATCTGTCCACAGCGTTCGCTTCCGCAGATATTTTCCTGTTTCCATCGCGAACAGAAGGGTGTCCGAACTCCGTTATGGAAGCCGTATCTTCAGGTTTACCGGTTGTCGGTGTTGAGGCGTACGGGGTCTCAGATATAGTGACCGAAGGGCAATGCGGTTATCTCTACACGCACGGCGACGAAGGCGCTATTCTCTCTCTTGTGCAACGGCTGATTGATGATGACGCTATCCGGTCTGAATTGTCGATCAACGCCCGAAACTACGCGTTGCGCAAGTCGTGGGATACCATAATGGAGTCTCTCATACAGAATTACCAGTCTGTAATGTCTTCGGCATTTTCACCGAAACCAACAATCATTATGTCGCCTGCTCCTGCGGCTATTGTCGATAACTAGACAGAGAAGCTGTAGTTTCCGGTCACTCTGATAAAGGGTTATATGCTTCATCCTGCAAAAAAATATGTTCTTTTCCTGATGCGTACCGCCATATCCGCGGCAATCATAGTCTTTCTGGGGTACAAAATTGATGTCAGCCATGTTTTTGAGAAAATTATCGAAAGCAAGTTCGAATTTTTTATCATCCTTGGAGCAATCGACCTTGCCGCCTATTTTTTACGGGCACTACGGTGGCAGATCGTGCTCAGGATCTGGGATATCCATGTTTCTACAGCGCTTTTATTCATTTACCTGCAAGGAGGGCGTATCTTCGATTACCTGCTTCCTTCCAGCATCGGTGGCGACGTATATAGGGTCTATCTCAGCGCGAAAAAGTCAAACAGCACGTCTAAAGCAGTTCTCGGTATAGTACTCGACCGATTAACCGGGATGTCAGCGGGATTCATACTTGCCGGAATCGGGGTTGCAATACTGTACCTGAAGAAAATAAGCGTTCCCCACATGATTGTAGTGCTGGTTTTTATTGCCGTATGGTTTATACTGATGGGAATCCTTTTTTCGCCCAAACTGGAACTGATGGTCGAAGCCGCCAGTACCCGCAGTGCTTTCTGGGCGAAACTGAACACATTTTTCAGTTCAATGGTCATCGCCCGTTCAAATCCCCGGCAGGTTATATATGCCCTGCTAATATCCTTTTTTATCAAATCGCAGGAAATTTTCGTTGCATATTTTGTTTCGCACGCGCTGGGGTTGTCCGTACCGTTTCTCTACTGTATGGCGTTTGTTCCGGTAATCGGGTTCATTATTGTGGCGCCGGTCTCGATCAGCGGCATCGGAGTACGGGAATCATTATATATCTTCTTCTTCACCGCAATAGGGCTGACCATGACGCAGGCGTTTTCCCTGTCCATAACGGTATTCGCGTGGATGGCATGTATGGGCGCGGCAGGCGGTTCGCTCTACCTTCTCTGGTGGACGTTCTCATCACATAAAAAATCACAGTGATATCAGGCGGACAGCTGGATCAGGTTTTCTTTGAGGTAGTTCTTTATGTCCTGAAATGTCGACCAGTTTACAAACGGGATATTTTCACGGGTGCAGTACCGTGCAAGGCTGTCTTTGGCGAAAACAAGGTCTGATTCCTTAATCGGACAACGATCAGTTGTGCCGTCTCCGATATATATCACAAAATTATACCCGTTTTCACGCGCTTTGCGCAGATGCTGAGTTTTGCAGTGCCCGCACATACGGCAGTCAGGGCTCGTATGCGGAAACGAGAGTGTCGCCCGGTCTTCTTTGAAATGAATCTCATTGGCGTAAAACGGAACACCAGTAATGCCGTACTTGGACAGGATCAGGCTTATAAACGACGTAAACCCTCCGCTGAGAATAATCAGTTCCATATCGATTTCCCTGCAGAAAGAGAGGAATTTCGTAAAATGGGGATCAATTTCTATATCTTCGAGCAGATGCTTTTTAACGGTTTCCCATGTTGCCCGGAAACCATTAAATTCCTCAGTGAGCGATTCCTGTGTCCCGATTTCACCGCTTTTAACCTTGACTTCAATATCGCGCCAGTTCGGGTCAGCGTAGAGGTCAAGCAGGTGTACCAGTGAATCCTTCACAGATATGGTACCGTCAAAATCGCAGAATATGATCGGTCTATATTTTTGTTCAGGTGTATCCATCTACCCCTCTTGATTATAGAAGCGGGCGGAAACAACGGTGTCTCCGCCCGCAATACATTACTCATATACTATAAATATAGCATACTTAGGCATTAACCGCAACAGTATCAACTGATTTAATCAGCTTCTGCAGTTCCGCGTTCAATTCATCAGCTTCTTTCTGTGTCTGTTTTACGAAGCTGTTGTCTTTTGCGAGTTCGTGCGAATCATTGTAATCAGGTATAATTTCCGCACCGCGTTTGTCGTCTTTCTCTTTGGATATACGAACTGACGCGGCGATCTGGTTTTCCATTTCGCCAAGTAAAGAAAGGTACTCGCTCAGAGACTTGCCCGGCAGTTCCTGAAGGAGAACAGTGCGTTCATGTTCCCATCGCGCGTCACTGCTTTTTGCAGAAAGAATCGTTTTCAACGCATCTTTCTTGTTGGCGGCTACAAGCTGTTTTACCTGAGTGTACAGCCCCTTCAACCCATAATATTTCAGGTAGAAGGTGTATGCTTCGATACCGGCGTTACGACTGCTTTCATACATATAGTTCTTGCCCAGCCCTTTGATTTCCTTGCTTGTGTATACATCTTTAATCTGGGAAACCTGCAGGCGTTTGCGGGCGTCAATCATAAGGTCTATGATTTCAGGACGGAACACTTCAAAAACCAGTTCAGACCGTTTCGCTTTGTTCCGTTTCATGTATTTACCTTCATTCCGTTTAACGGTGAAGATATTATCTGAAAGCACCCAGCCCGGCATTACTTCATTGTATGCTGGAGAGATACCCGTAGTAACCGCGCCGGGAGTATTCATAAGCGAGAACGGGAATTCAAAACGCTGAGGCAAAGCGCTTACGCCGGTAGCGATAATTGAGTACGGAGCACGGCTGTAATTGGACGGGAATTTAATGTTGACGCTCAGCCCGTAGAACAACCCTTCGCCAGCCCACAGTTCCTGATCCGGAGCTTTTGAGGTATGGTTCGAACCGACGTTCGCGCCGTATCCGATATTTCCTTTGCCTTCCGGCCAGTACGCCGCGATAAGCAGTGACTGATGATGGAACCCGACAAACGGGCCAACCAAACACGCAGTTACTTCACCTTCAGCAATACCAGTGTTCGGCCCGATCAATGAATCGGTAACTTTGCCGTGACGTTCAACGTGCGAATGTTCAACCAGCACTGAATTCGCCACGATAGCCATTGAGGTAACTTCGCACCCCCACTGCACGATTGATTTCACGACGTATGCTCCGTCGGATACATCAGTCGCCTCGCCGCATGCGCTGTAAATTGTTGAATTCTTGACAAGCAGAGCATTATTCACTTTGGCGCCTTCGCCAATATAGGCATTGATGATACGCGGGCAGTTTTTAATAACTGCGTTTTTCTCAACGACACCGCGTGCCGACGTAACTTTTTTCTTGTATGAATCGACCAGTGATGCGTATTTGCCCAGAAGGTCTTTATCATGGCGTGACGAAGCAACTTTAGCGGCAACGTCAACGGTGATTTCAGGGTAGGTATACACTTCACGCCCGCCGGTCTCTATCGCGATCGGCAGTTCCTGCCCGACACCGAAAGCGGATTCGCCTTCCATAGCGAGTTCGCCCACATTGTTCAGGTTCGCGCCGCTGTTGATACGGTAGCCGCTGATGGAACGGCATTCTATAATGCTGACGTTGTCCATAATTTCAGTGCCGCAGAAATTACTGCTGGCAAGCCCGTACCATACATACTTTCCGTCTACTTCCGCGTCGCCTGTCTGGCAACCGATATAGTTCGGGCCATGAAAATAACAGCCCCAGATATTATCCGCGGTGAATTTATCAGCGACAGAGATAAGCCCCCAGTTGCATGAGAAATTTCCCTGAGCTTTCAACTGATCTATTTCGCCGTTGGTCAGCTTACGCCCTTTCGGCGCAGTTGACGCGGCCTGCACTGCTTTGATGATTGGAGATCCGGCTATCGCCTTTTCCAATTCCTGAATGACATTGATTTTAATTTCTGCCATTACCGCCTCCATGCTGTTGAGCGTTCAAAAAAAAGCCTCCGGCAGGTATACTCCGCCGGAGGCCGAAACATCAGATACTACATATACGTTGATACGTAATCAAGCGGATATTAAGCATATGTTTTTGATAATTTTGATGCGGCGTCTTCATCAACGATGACAACAGAATCTTTATGTTTCTGAAGGAAAGACGCAGGAACATCAACTGAAACACGACCTTCAACTGTCTTTACGATAGCGTCGGCTTTGCTTGATTTGTTAGCGATAAGAACCACTTTGCGCGCTTCCATAATTGTAGCGACACCCATTGACAGAGCCTGTGTAGGAACGTCTTTAGGATCTTTGAAGAAACGGCCGTCTGAATTGGCGGCGATGGTTTCTTTTGTCAGGTCAACGATACGTGTGCGTGAATTTTCCGGTGAACCGGGCTCGTTGAACGCTATGTGGCCGTTACCGCCGATGCCGAGCAACTGAATGTCGATTCCGCCCAACGCTTTAATCAGCATTTCGTACCCTTCGCAGTACAGCTTGGGATCTTTAGCTGTGCCGTTCAGCACGAATGTGTTTTCTTTTTTAATGTTGATATGATTGAAAAGATTGTCGTTCATGAAGTAACGATAGCTCTGATCATGATCGCCAGGCAATCCAAGATATTCATCAAGGTTGAACGTAATGACTTTCGAGAAGTCCAACCCTTCTTCTTTATGCATACGAATAAGTTCCTGATACATTTTCACTGGAGTACCGCCTGTTGCAAGACCGAGTACACAATTAGGCTTCTGACGGATTAAATCAGCAAAAATTTGCGCCGCTTCTCTACTCATTTGCTCAGTAGTTTTCTTCACAATTACCTTCATTGGAACTAACTCCTTTCTTGGTTTTGTATTCCAACAACCTCGACTCCATAAGTTTATAATAAACTGGTCAGGCTTCAGAATGAGGATTCAGTCTATACAAATACTGACCGTAAGTCAAGCACTTTTTTTTATTTTTAAAGCTATTATTATATTTTATATTAATCATAATTATGTATTAATGTGGATTTTTATTTGTTTAACAATATATTTATTATTATAAAGCGATTTTGCCGCGGTTAGTTTTATATGAGGAGGTAAAAAAACATTCGCGGAAAACCAGGAATGCATAGCATTTAACGGGACTAGATTCCGGGTTTAGGCCTGAACAGTATTGCTGAGGAAGGTTGTTTTTTAGCTTGCTTATTTAGAAATAACTTGCAAAAAAACGGTTCGTTTATTAATCTCTAGGGAATATTGGCTGATACAATTTAATGATAAAAAGGACTAAAGGAGACTTCTTATGAAAGAGATACATTCAATAATAGATACGCTGTCGCAAAAGAGCGATTCAAAAATAGTAATGCTTGTTGCTGACGGGCTTGGCGGTATGCCGATGACGCCTGACGGCAAAACCGAGCTGGAAACAGCGAAAATGCCGAATCTGGACAAGATCGTGCCTGCTTCTCAGATCGGACTGCTCGATCCGGTTCAGCCGGGCATTACGCCGGGCAGTGGGCCCGGGCATCTTGGCATATTCGGGTATGATCCTCTTGAAGCAAACATCGGGCGAGGCGTACTGTCCGCACTGGGAGTGAATTTCGATTTGAAACACGGCGACTTATGCGCCAGAATCAACCTGTGCACCATTGACGGCAACGGAATCATCACCGACCGCCGTGCCGGAAGAATCGCGACTGACCAGAACATCAGGATCATGAAAAAACTGAATGAAAACATTAATGTTCCTGACGGCGTTCAGCTTTTTCTCGAAACGGAAAAAGAGCACCGCGCGGGTATGGTTTTGCGCGGCAAAAAGTTTTACGCTGATATAGCTGACACAGACCCGCAGAAAACCGGGCTTGCCCCGCTTGACCCTGTGGCAAGCGACCCGGCAAAGGGCGAGGAAACCGTTGAAATACTGAAAGATATTATCGCGCAGGCAAAAGCTATTTTAGCCGATGAACCGCAGGCAAACATGATGCTTCTGCGCGGGTTCGCGGAATACAGCCAGTATCCGACCATGCAAGAGCGGTTTAAAATGAAATCGCTCGCGCTGGCAACCTACCCGATGTACAGAGGCCTAGCGAAACTGATCGGCATGGACGTGAACTGGAATATCTCAACTATGGAAGAACAGCTGGACGAGCTGAAAAAACAGTTCAATAACTATGATTTCTTTTTTATACATATCAAAAAAACAGACAGCTACGGCGAAGACGGCAATTTCGAGCAGAAAGTCAAGGTAATCGAAAGCATAGACACCATGATACCAAAAATACTCGAGCTGAACCCTGATGTGCTCATCCTGACATGCGACCACAGCACACCGGCAAAGATGAAAGCCCATAGCTGGCACAGGATTCCATCACTGATTTACTCGCAGTGGTGCCGTCCCGACCGTATATCCACCTTCAATGAATACACCTGCCGCGGCGGCAGTTTAACCGGGTTAGCGACAAAACACCTTATTCCGATCGCCATGGCGCACGCGGGTAAACTGGCAAAATTCGGAGCATAGTTGCCGGACATGAAGGAGAATGGTACCGGACACCTGATCCGGCTGGCTTTATGCATGTTTTTTTTCCTGACCGCGGCTGTAGGGGTTATACAAGCCGTATCCGCTCAGGATGAGGAAGTGTCACGGTCAGATTTAATGGAGCAGTTGGCGCAGGATCCCAAAAATGAGGATCTGCGCCTTTCCGTTGCCCGCAAATATCTGAAAGCCGGAAAAAAAGCGGATGCCATTGATATCATCGCGCAGGGGCTCAGGTATAACCCGAACAGTTTCCCGCTCCATTTTGAGCTCTGCCCGCTTTATCTTGAGACCAACCAGATAGAACGCGCAATGATACACGCGCGGAAAAGCGTTGAAATCGAGCCGAACAATGCCCACGCAGTGTTCAACCTCGGACTGGTGTACGGTCAAAAAAGGCTTGAGCAGGACGCTATATCCCAATTCGAACTGGCTATTCGCATTAACCCGAATGTCGCGGAATACTATTATAATCTCGGTGTGGCGTATTTTTCTTCAGGAAATTACGCCGCCGCGCTCAAGGCGTATGAAAAGACAGTTGAGATCGACGAAACGGAAGCGCGCGCCTACGTGAATATGGGTACCATCTACAATATCTTCAATGACAAGCAAAAAGCGCTTTTCTACCTCAATAAAGCACTTGATATCATCGGGCCCTTCACAGAAGAAGGCGAACGCATTTCCTCATTTATTCAGGATATAAAAAGCGAAGACGAAGAATAATAACCGGAATTACTCGCCGGTAAAGTCGTTAACTGTTCCTCTCATCCGTATTTTTACCGCGGCTTTAGCGGCATGGTCGCTCGTCCATGGATTTGAGGTAGTTGCCGCAAGTTTTTCCAGCGCTTCCGCGGCGGCGTCATCCCCGATCAACTCCAGCGCTTTTATCGCTTCCCTGCGTACGCCGAAACTGTCATCGTTCAGGATTTTAATCAAAGCAGGGCATGCTTCCGGCTTGCCGAGCTTACTGAGCGCTCGGACAGCTTCTTCACGCACATCTTCGCTGGTATCGTTCAAAGCATTGAGCAACGGCTCGAACGCACGGTCATCCCCTCTGCCACCCAAAAACGCAACTGCTTCTTCACGAACATCTTCTTCAGGACTTGAAAGCTGTTGTATTGCATCATCAATAGTATCAGCGAAGGCGATTGAACTTAAACACAGAATAACTACTGCCATACATAGATGCTTCATAATCGTTTCCTCCCGTAATTGTTTTTAGTTCCTGTTCCAAGTATCAGACGAAAAAGAGGGTTTGTCAATTCTAAAATACTGTCGCAAAATATAAACATATGCTATAATCGGTTTTTTGCAAAATAAACAAGGATTTTACCATGCTGGAATGCGACCTTCACTTACACACAATAAAAAGCCGATGCGGGTACGCCACACCGCTGGAAATGATGAATCAGGCGGCGGATCTGGGCATGAAGGCGATCGCTATAACTGACCACGGGCATTATACCGGAGGGTACATATCGCACGCACTGTTCCGGTTCCCTGACATGTATAGGGGCGTACGTGTTTACAAAGGTGTGGAAATCGCTGTACATAAAGATACTGAAAAAATCGGACTGCCCATGAAATACCTTCATAATTTTGACCTGATTCTTGCCGGGTTTCATCTTGACGTCAGCCCTGATAATTCGCCGGACGATCATGCCCGTATCCTGCTTGATTACCTGAGAGCATACCCTTTTATTGATATTATAAGCCATCCGTGCATACATACATATCCGATCAACTTTGAGATGGTTGTCCCTGAAGCGGTAAAGATGGGTATCGCGTTTGAGCTTAACAATAAAAACCTCGAAATGGGCAAAACCGACATAACCCGCCTGAAAACAATGATCGATCTTGTCATGGAACACAACGGATTGTTTTCTTTCAACAGCGACGCCCATACCGTGTTTGAAGTCGGAGAGGATGACTCCATAAAAAAGTTTCTTGGCGAGTACAAAAGCATCCCTGATTCAATAGTGATTAACAGCAGTCCGGAAAAAGCCGCTGAGTTCATCAGCAGACGGCGTCACCTCAAACAACGATCCTGAAACCGCGTCACATGCCCCAAAAGTTAATTTATTTGCCTCCGGTTCGATATATCTTACTGTAGAAAACGAAAAGGAGCAGTGTATGGATACGCCAATACATTCTATACCAGAGTTATCTTTGTCACCGTCAGGCACCGGCAATTCAGGCAGTCTTTTTATTGAACTAAGCCAGCTCGCCGCTACTGTCGGCAAATGGCAGGAGCTGGTAGCCGGAATGCTGAATATCAGCTTAAAACGCCTGCATGCCAATTACGGCTGGTTTTCCATATATGACAAAAAATCAAATAGGCTGAAGATAGAATACCTCAGCGGCATATCCGTGGATGTCATCGAGCACCTGACTGCAATATTCACCAGCACATCAAGCACGGGCGAAATATTTATGATGAACGGCCTGCACACGCTTTTCCCTGAAGAAAAAGGCGGGTTTCCATCCGCCATGATCTGCTACCCGTTTTTCACGGGAGATACGTTTCTCGGATCTCTGTTTCTCTGCAAAGAGTCCGGCGCGTTTTCCGAAACAGACCAGAAAGAACTGGAAGCGCTCTGTTATTTCTCTTCCAAACTGGTTGATAACGCCATTATGTTCCGCCAGCTCCAGCACGCAAAAGAGTCTATGAACGAGCTGATAGAAAAAATCCATATACTGGAAAAGATGAAGACGCACCTGTCCAAGTTTGTGCCGACATCCGTGTTACAGCTTATAGAAGCCAGTCCGGAAAACCCAAAATTCGATAAAACAGAGCGTGATGTATCTGTCCTGTTTCTGGATATCGTCGGGTACACAGCCATGAATCAGGATCTGGAACCGCAGGACGTGAATTATATTGTGGAAACATACTTCTCCAGTTTCATTGACGATATCTACCGAAACAAAGGCGATATCAACGAAACTGCGGGAGACGGCTTAATGATCCTGTTTCTGGACGACGACTTGAAACAAAGCGCAAAACAAGCTGTAACAACCGCAAAAGCCATAAAACAAAAGATTGAGTTCGTGGAGAGGAACCTCACCTCTCCGTTATCCGTGAAAGTGAATATAGGTATTCATTCCGGGCCCGCGCTGGTCGGTTCAGTTCAGTTCAGGGGGACATCGGGCGACAGGTGGACATTCACAGCATCAGGGATGACCACCAACATTTCGTCACGCATCACAAAATACGCGAGGAACGGGGAAATCCTGATCAGCAAAGACACTGTTCAGCTTCTCGATTCACGTCAGGAACTGCAGGAAGTCGGATGGAAAGAGTTCAAGAACGTTCGTGACCCGTTATTCCTGTACCGCCTGAGCGCGTAACGCCTATTTGTTCAGTATATGTTTTAATTGTTCCAGCAAATCGCCTGCTTCCCGCCGGAACAACTCTACTTTCTCAGGGTCACGGGTATAGTGTATCCTGTCAGTTATAATGCCGTCCGGCACAGCGAGGATATCCTCCGCACGAGCCGCAAGGCTTTGCGCCTCAGGTTCTATTCGTGCCTGTTCGGCATATTCGTTCAGCATATTGAGCATTTCATAGTCTTCTATTCCGTCCCGTATAACCTCAAGCCTGACGGAACTGTACGGTTCCATATTGGCGCCGGGATATATCAGCTGTCCATCACCGTTATACTTGTTACTGCCGGACACAAAGGTATAGGTGTTCCACGGTATGTCAGGCCAACGCTTGCCATTTTTGCCATACCTGTTATCGCCCCAGATGTTGATATAATAATACTCGAAGCCGTCAAGCCGGTATTTCCATGTCATAAGGAGCACAATGCGCGATTCGATAAGGTCATTGTCTATATGCACGTTGGGATATGGATACGCAGGCGCGGCGGCGACATACCACATGACCTTTTCCCCTTTCTGCTGGCGGGCTACTGCCGCAGGCTGATTATACTGGTCAAGCTGGGGATCCCAGACATCAATCAGCCCTTCGAGGTTCTCTCTCGGTTCGACGCCGCCAAACGTTTTTAAGCCCGGACAGTTAATACGCACCCATTCTGCCTTGTCCTTTATGGCTGTATACGATTCAGGGCTCGTTCCGGGCTCATCGGTAATGTAAATCATTGCCTTGCCGATCAGCCCCATTTCTGAAACTGCCGAGTATAACTCTTTGACTTCATCCTTATTACCGATATCGCTTCGATAATGGTTTCCGCCGAGCACAATAGTGCGTAATCCCAGTTTATCGCACGCCGGCAGGAACTTAAGCGCAGGGCTGACTCCCTGATGATACAGCGAAGTCGGGTCGATCCGATGCTGAAGACAAAACGTGTACCATTTTTCCCGTACTTCATCCGTAACCGGAGCTGTATAAAAATCCTGAAGCTGGCTGAAATCGAGTGTGGTCGGCGTGTGCAGTTTTCCTTCTCTGGGGAGCGCAAAATCCCACACCCGCACGGATACGGAAAGCTGAGCCATGTTGTCCGATCCGCTCATTACAGATAGTGTCCCTGTATATGCCCCTGCCTGAGCAGATTCAGGAACATAAAGGCGCACCCATACAGCCCGCGGCTCGTTCAGTACAAACGGCGTGCCCGGTATGAGCGGGTCAGGTTTAATGCCAAGGATATATTTGGATACAGGCCAACTTCGTTTGGTCTCAACATATTCAGGAATAAACCATTCGAAATTATCGGCATCGATAACAGATGTTCCGTCCTGCTGTTTCAGTTCGGAACAGGAGATGGATACATCCCTTATTTCGTCAGCGATAGGAACAAGATAGAGCTGAACAAGCTCATATTCATGCCGCGCTGACGCAATATCAATAGAGTTCACCACATCACCGTCAAACAGGTATTCAGGATGTGACGGCGATATGCGTTTCATCGCAGACGAAACACCTACACCTATTACCGGGTTCGGCTGGGAAAATACCGATTTCATACGCGCCGCGAACGATACCTTTTCCCACACCTTTTTCAATTTAAGCACATCTTTCTGAAGGGCAATTATGCTTTTTCTATCAAGTGAAACGCTCAGCGAAGCCTTTATACTGTTTACCATTTCCAGCAACGCCGTGTGCTCGGGGATATGCTGGACAGCGGTTGTATCAGTAGATTGAATCGAAGCGATAACCTTTTCCGCATCATAGGCAAGCGTATTCTGAAAACTCCGGTCGGAGGCATAAAACACGACAATATCATCTACCAGCAGTTTCGCATCGGGATCGGAAACATCTCCGTAAATCTGGAGTGCGGTGATCAGGTCATCTTCATTCATAAGTTTTAGTTTATTCTCGTTGTCAAAAAAGTCCCTGTTCACGGAAAAATAATACCGCGTCCATTGTTTCTGAGGCAATTTTCGCCTGCCTGCCCAAAAATTGTCTTCTTTTGTTTTATTGTACAGCTGAACACGAAACCGGTAACACTTATCCGCGTAACACGAGACACCGATGTACATATCCGCTTTTACGGTGAGGTTTACGCCAAGCCGGGCGGCGAGTTCGCCTCGTTTCGGCAACAGCTCAAGCCCATAGGTTGATTCACCTTCATCCAGACGCTGTTTCCTTCCGCTAAAACCGATAGTGATGCTTTCAAAATCTTCCATATACACTATATCAGCCCCATCCTGAACGGAAAGCAGGGGAATTTCCTTTTCTTCAACCAGCGGAATTTCCTTTTCTTCAACGGCTTTGGAGCCGGCATCCTGTTCCGCAACGGCTGTATCGGCTTTATCCGTTTTTTTCTCCTTCAGCAACGACAAGTCATTTTTAAGAGGGTCGTTCCACTCACGGGGCATACAGTAATATTCCAGCACTTTATACGCTTCAAACAACACTTTATCCATAAGCGCGTATCCGGCATTTGAAGGATGAATGCCATCAGACAAAAGGTTTACCCAATCGCCCTGATCGATAAACAGTTTGTAGATGTCAACCAGCGGCACTTCCTTCTCATTAAATATGCGGAACAACTGGTCATTATAGCTTTTCATTTTCTCAGCAGACGCCGCCCGTAAAGGAGGTACAGTCAGAAGGATAGGCACAGATCCGTTTTTCAGGCAGGCATCAACTATGCCACTCATATTGTCATAATACGCCTCCGGCGTAACACTGCTGAAAAGAATGTCATTCGTACCGAACAATATGGTCACTGTCTCCGGGCGGGCGGACGACAACGCCCAGATTACCTGCTGTTTACCCCATTCGGAACTCATACGCTGGCGGGTACTGATATTTTTCGGAATGTATTCGTACCCTTCGGCAATCAGCAGTCCTTCCTGTTCAAAGCGCATCAGCCACATGAATGCCATTGACTCGGATATGCTGTCGCCGAGATTCATTATGGATTGCCGCTTATTTTTCATCTGATAGCGTGACCGGATATTATCAATTATATTGTCATCTATCGCGTAGTACTGTGCCCACTGGGGATCGGTAACAGGGCTTCCGGCAGGGGTGGCGGTAAGCTGTTTCGGTGCAATGGACACATCATCTATCCACAGGTCTACCGATTCACCGGATTTTCCGGCGAAAACACGAATATTGGTTATGACGTCGCCTAAATCCACATTAACGCCTTTGAAATTGTTATCTGTAAGGTAAAGCAGATTTTTTTCAGCCTGCCCCCATGTGCCGACAGGATGATTTTTTACCCAGAAATGAAAGTTGTCATCTTTGGTCTGATTAAAAAAAGACACATAAATATCCATCGGCTCATTAATGTAATAAGAGAACGAAAATATCAGCGGTTCTTCGATCTCAAGTATCTTTTTGTTCGGTTCGTATGAGGCTTTCACGCCAAACCATTTATTATCTTTTTCAGGTAATGCCTTCAACCCGATTCCCTCACGCCCTCCGGGCAATGATTTGGTACGCGCTCCTAACCAGTCAGACAACCGCTTGTCCTCAAAGTCTTCCGAAAACAGCGGTTCTCCTGTCAGAGAACGCGCGGCGGTTTTCGCCAGCTTGGAGTCCGGTTTCATGGCGGATGAGTCGGGTATGGATGATGCAGATGCCGCGAAATCGATCATTACGTTGTCAACATAGAGATCCAGCTTCTGCCCTGACCCTCCTGCCATAAACTGAAGATTTGTAAAGATATCTCCCTGGCTGATCCGTATTCCTTTATAACCATTGTCTGTAAGGTGGAGCAGGCTTTTATGCACGGTGACCCACTGCCCAACCGTAGGATTTTTTATCCAGAAATGGAAATTATCGTTTTTGGACGCGTTCTTGCACATCACGTAAATGTCGGCCTTTGTATTTATATAAAAAGTAAAGGTAAGGGTCGGTGTCCCCGCGACCCGTAACAGAGCTTCGTCAGGCTGGTAGGTAATGCGGTTTCCAAACCAGTTATCGACAAACGGTTCCGCTTTGATAGCGCTGCCTGTTCTTCCGCCGGGCAAAGACGATACGCGCGACCCGATCCAGTTGCTCAGTTCAGGGTTTTCAAAATCTTCGTTGAGAACAGGTTCCTGCGCTCCCGCACCTGCAGTCTGCTGAACGGGATTAGTCCTGATTATCACATCATCAATATACAACCCCGCATCCGAATCAGGCTGACCGGCAAATACACGGATATTAGTCAGGATATCGCCATTATCAAGGGGAACATTTTTAAAGCTGTTGTCTATAAGATACTGGAACTGACGGGTAACTGTCGACCATTCCTTCACCGACGGGTTCCGTATCCACAGATGGTAGTTATCATCTTTTGTCTGATTGAAAAACGATATGTAGATATCCGCAGGTTTTTCCAGATAATAGGTTATGGATATGCTGGATGTTTTATCAACGGTAAGAACTTGTCTGCCCGGCTCAAAAGAGGCCTTTACGCCGAACCACTGGTTATCCTTTTCCTTAAGCGCTTTAAGAACAGTCCCCTCACGTCCTCCGGGAGCTTTTTTAACTGCCTTGCCATTCCAGTCCTTCACGGAATCGGTTTCGAAATCATCGGAAAAAAGTACATTTCCGTCCTGTTCGCCGGCGTCATCTCCAGCCGCCGAAAAACCAGTCGGTACATGTATCGCAAAATGAAAAAAAGACAGGCATAGCAGGGTGATTACACAATATTTTTTCATCAAATACCTCCGCTGAAAAGTAATAGTACTGTTCAAAACAGTTGTTCGCACTAGTATTCTATACGAACAGCCTATTCCGGTCAAAGAAAAGAGGTGTCGGAGGCAAAAGAAAGGTGATTATACTGATTCTTCACTGACTGATGACGCGGGGCGCGGATCGGAAGATGCGCAAAAACCGATAACGTCTCTGGCAACATACGTAGGGCGCGCTTTGACTTCTTCAAAAATCCGGCCTATATACTCGCCGATAATGCCGATGGTAATCAGCTGAATCCCGCCAAGAAACAAAACCGTCAGGAAAATTGTGGCAGTGCCCGGCGTTGCCCGTATACTGTACCCGAACAGTTTCCAGTCAAATATCCTGTACAGGAAGAAAAAAATCAGCCCTAAGAAACTGGTACCTGCAATTATCAGCCCCAGCAAACTCGCCAGCCGTAACGGAAAACTGCTGAAACTGAGCAACCCGTTCAATGCCAATCCGATCAATTTTTTTAATGTATATTTCGGTTCGCCACCCTGGCGGGCATGGCGTTCATACGCCAGTCCATACTGTTTAAACCCTACCCACGCGCGCAGGCCGCGGACAAAACGGTGTTTTTCCGGAAGCCGGTTCAATTCATCCAGCACTTTTCTGTCCATCAGGCAGAAATCGCCGGAATCGAGCGGTATGTCGATTTCCGCGAGGCGCTGGAGCATTCGATAAAAAAGGAAGTACGAGGCTTTCTTGAATATGGATTCCTTCCGCTTCATACGCACTGCGTAGACCACCTCATACCCTTCGCGCCATTTCTCGATGAACTTCGCTAAAATTTCAGGAGGATCCTGCAAATCCGCGTCCATGACAAATACCGCATCTCCCTGAGCGTGCGCCAGCCCGGCAGTAACAGCGGACTGATGCCCGAAATTCCGCGAAAACCGTATTCCACGAACATATGGATGCCGCTTGTGCTGTTCGCGAATTATATCCCAGGTGCGGTCTTTGGAGCCGTCGTCCACAAAAACAATCTCATACGAATCACCCCAATCCTTTGCCGCTGACGAAAGCCGCTGTATTAACTCAGGCAGAACTTTTTCCTCATTGTAGGCGGGAATAACGATACTTATCATACGAGTCACCCATATTTTGAGTCCATTACCATAAAAACTGTAAATCGCTAATATATTCTGACACAATACAATATAACTATTTTCAAAATAAATGGCACAAACTGTAATTTTTTAATAAAAAATGTGTTTTAATTATCTTATGCCTTGACCTGTCAATGTTATACGATAACCCGGGCACCAAGCTTTAAAGGCTACCTTAATAGAACAGTTGGTCAAAAAATTTTATCGCAGAAAAAAAAAGAGTTGGACAAATCAACTATTCCTGTATAATGTGCATCTGCTTTTGAACCTGAATTTATTGGAGAATACTATATAGCATGTTTCGTTTTTTAGCTATTATTTTGTTTATACTTCTGGCGCATTGCTCTGTAAGTTCCGCGATTACAAAAGACAATATTCTTTTGGTATACAGGGAAGGAAATGCCGGGTCTCTTGAAGTGGCGAACTATTATCAATCCAAACGCGGGCTCGCGGATGAGCAGATTTTGGGCATATCATTCACTTCAGGGTACAGGGATGTAACATTTGACGAATATAAAAACAATATTGAGACGCCCATTCTCGCGAAAATAGACGAGCTGGAAACGCAATATGGATATTCAATCAAGGTAGTATTGCTTTCCTTTGGAATACCAACCCTGATCCCTAACGGAGGCGACCCGTCCAACAGTGTTGACTCCGAATTGGTTTCAGCCAGAACGTTTATCGGTTCAGGGCATACCGGATACTATCTTAACCCTTACTATTCAAAACGCCAGAGCCTGAAGGGGTTTGAGCCGTCTGAAAATCAGAATATGCTGTTGGTAATGCGCGTAGACGGGCCGGATGTCGCATCGGCAAAGGCGCTGGTTGACCATGCTCTGGAAGCGGAAAACGAAGGCGTTTCAGGCGCAGGGTATTTTGATGTGTTCGCTAACTACCCAACCACCTCAATGCCCAATAAATCCATCGTCGATGCTTACAATTTATGCCAAAGCGCAGGGTTCGAGGCATATATCGAATTAACCTCCGGCTTAATGCTTCCGCCGGAATACCCGGGAGATCACACGCTTTTTTATTACGGATGGTATAATCCGCGAGGATTTACAACAAACGGCGGCCATTTCCAGTGGCAGCCCGGGTCAATCGGAACTCATCTTTACTCAGGCGGAGCGCATCCATTTGACCTCCGTTTTGATGAGTGGTGCCCGGGAATGGTTGTGGCAGGTGTTTCAGGCACACAGGGATCCGTGGCAGAAGGGTACACTCTTGCGTATTCCGAAGCGTACTATATGCTCCTGTATATGCTCCATGGCTTTTCTTATGCCGAGGCGGCATACGCGTCAAATATTGTGATATCATGGGTACAGGTGTTTATCGGTGACCCGCTGTTGCGGTGGCCGGAATCATCGTTTCCCAACCCGCCCGTCACCAGCATTTCTCTTGTTTCAGGAGGCATAAAGGTTTCGTGGAAATCGATTTATAAGAAAACATATATCGTGGAATATTCCGACGGCGACGTCAACGGGCAGTTGTCTGTTAATTCAGTTTTCACCCCTATTCCCGAATCGCAGGTCACAGAAGAAACGAACCCCGGCAATGGAGAATCATATATCAGCACATTCCAGTCACTTCCACTTCCCTCGCACGGCAAACGGTATTATCGCGTTAAATTTATTGATAACTGACAGAATATAGATTACTATTTATTTTCGCACCTGATACAACAGCGGTTTATTTAGACACCATTTGAACAAACTCATCACTGTTTTGCATCCGGAACCGTCATACTGAAATCGAATTTGTGCTTGCTTTTTTTATGTGTATCATTAACAATGTTGTAGTCTCATTTTAATGATTCAGGGGTCAGAATATATGGAATTATGTGTTTTGGGAAGTTCCAGCAACGGAAACGCTACCTTTGTTCGCTGTAATGGACGGAAATTCCTTATAGATGCCGGGTTCAGCGCTCGCATCATCGCTAAACGGCTTGAACATATTGGCGTAACTACGGCTGAACTGGACGGAATATTTATAACGCACGAACATACCGATCACATTTGCGGTTTGAAGGGGTTATGCACTAAACACGATATACCGGTGTATTGCACACGGTTTACCGCTGAGGCGATAGAAAACCAGTTGGATATAACGTGTAATTTTACCCTTTTCACGCCTTCTGAACGGTTTTTGTTCGGGGACTTGGAAGTCGAAGCGTTTCCCGTATTTCACGACGCGCAGGATCCTGTGGGGTTTACGTTTAGCACCACGTATGCCAAACTGGGAATTATCAGCGACCTTGGACATATCAGCCCGCATGTCAGGAGCTCGCTGAAAGATGTGAATATTCTGATTATAGAATCCAACCACGAGGAAAAGCTCCTTGTGGCAGATATACGGCGCCCGTGGTCACTGAAACAGCGTATTCTCAGCAGGCAGGGGCATCTGTCCAACGACCATGCCTGTGCCTTTATTGAGGAAATCGCGCACGAAAATCTGCGCCATGTACTGCTGTTTCATCTGAGCAAAGACTGCAATAACCCGGACATTGCTTTGGCAAAAATGAAAAAGTCCCTGCGTGATAAAGGATACGCCAACACAACAGTACATCTGACATACCCGAACAAACATTCTGAACCGTTGAAATACTACGGTGAAAATACGGGTGCTGAACAGCTAAAAACCGTTTTTGAACAACTTGAAATGCCGATGGTGCCCTGATGAGCAGTGTAGTATTAGAAAAAGTCACGAAGTTTTACCCGGAAAGCAAAAAACCCGTCGTTGACTCCATCGACCTCACAATCGAGAGTCAGGAACTCCTTATTCTTGTCGGCCCTTCAGGGTGCGGAAAAACCACCACTCTGCGCATGATCGCCGGGCTGGAAGATATTACTTACGGCACTATTTATATCGACAATACCAAAATTAACAATCTGTCACCCCGGGAACGGAACGTGGCAATGGTTTTCCAGAACTATGCCCTGTACCCGCATATGACGGTATATGAGAACCTCGCATTTTCATTAAGCCTGCACAAAGTACCGAAAGACGAAATAAAAACGCTGGTTACAGAAACTGCCGCACTGCTGGCAATCTCGGATATTCTCGATACGAAACCATATAAGCTGTCCGGCGGACAACAGCAGCGCGTCGCTCTGGGCCGCGCGATTGTACGGAGCCCGAAAATATTTTTGTTTGACGAACCGCTCTCCAATCTGGACGCGCACCTGCGGTCACAGATGCGTACCGAGCTGAGCAGGCTTCATACCCGCCTTGCAACCACCATGATTTACGTGACTCACGACCAGCTTGAAGCAATGAGCATGGGCGAAAAAATCGTGGTGATGAATAAAGGCAAAATCCAGCAAACCGGCGACCCGCTCACCATTTATAACCGGCCGGCAAACAAGTTCGTTGCCGGATTCTTCGGCAACCCGCCAATCAACTTCTTTTCCGGAACAATCGTTTCTCAGGACGGCACACTCTTTTTCGCCAGCAAAAATGTCCTGTTCCCTATTGCCGAAGAAAAATCGTATACCCTGTCGCATTATTGCGATAAAGAAATCTATATGGGGCTCAGGCCGGAACAGGTCAGCAACAAACAGCGTCAAAGCGGGCTCCAGCCCTTTTTCCATTTACGGTCATCCGTCGAGGTTATTGAACAGCTCGGGCCGGAAATGCTGGTGTACCTGAGCCATGACCAGCACGATTTCGTCGCGCGGCTTGACGCGTGGTCTGAATACAAAGTCGGCGACCAGATAGATATCTACTTAAACCTTGAGAAAAGTTTATTCTTCGATTTTCAGACAGAAAATCTGGTTATATAAAAACAGGTGATTCACAACAGTGAATAATGGCACTCTCGCATTCTGACAATACTCCACTCAGCGTATCGTTTCTTATGCCGGTACTCTTTTTTACCGGATTCCTCAGCGCGTTATGCTGTACTTTCTGCGCCTATTATCTCTCGCTCGATTTTTTTGTCCTCTGCGGTATAGCCGTGATTCACATAATGATACCGGTGTCGTGGCTCTTTTTTGATCCGGTTCTCTCATGGTTATGCATTTTTACAGGCTGTATATACCTGCTCCTTTTTCCCGGAGTACACCCGCAGGCAGGGATTTCACTGTTCGCTTCAGGGTGCATACTCCAGCTCCATTTTTATCGGTATGAAAAAAGGTTATCACGGCAGGAACTGTTCGCTTCAGAACAAAAAACGCAGATAGACACGCTTCTTGCCAGCCGTTCTTCCGCCGCATTAAAACTGATGCGGACAAAAGAAAATATGGACCGCCTCTCGCGCATCAAGGCCTTATCCGAAGCATTGTGCGGAATGCTGGACGTGCAAAGCATAACGGATTCGGTATGCGAAACGGTCAAAAATACAATAAAAAAAGCAGATATCATCAGAATATACCTGCTGAAAGAAGACATGCAGACATTGGTTCTGCATACACAATACACAACCCGCGGCTCTGCTCCGAAAGAACTCGGCGAGAAGCTGACAGGATATGTGCTTCGCCACAACAAACCAGTACTCATTCAAAACACGGTACAAGATAAACGGGCAAAAGGGATTTCTCCAAAAATTAAGTCCATTCTCTGCGTACCGTTACGAAGCGGCACTTCACTATCCGGGATACTCCGTGTCGATACCATAAACAGCCACCCGTTTCAACTGGCAGACCTGCGCTTTCTGTCAAACATTGCCCATGTCACCGGGCTGGCTGTCCAAAATGCCGGATTATACCAAGACGCCCGGCGCCTGTCCGTAACGGACGGGCTGACAGGATTATATACCCATTCCTACCTGAAAAATAAACTCAGGGACATTACGGAGCAAAATATCCCGTTCTGCCTGATTTTCTTGGATCTCGACAATTTCAAAACCATCAATGACACCTTCGGGCACCCCATCGGCGACCAGGCGCTGATTACCGTCTCACGCATACTTACATCTGTGCTCACGACAAACGACTGCGCCGCCCGGTACGGAGGAGAAGAGTTTGCCCTGATATTACATGCCTGCACTCCCAAAGAAGGGCTCTGTAAAGCGGAACAGATACGAGGATATATAGAAAACACATCCATGTACGTCAGGCGCAGAAAAGTGGTTTTAACCGTCAGCGTGGGTATCGCCTTCTATCCCGAAACCAGTAAAGATGCGAATACACTGCTGAGTGCGGCTGACCGGGCGTTATACACAGCCAAGTCATCTGGCAAAAACAAGGTGGTGCAGGCATGACCGGATCGTTTCTCACCTTTATGTTTGCCGGCATAGTGCTTTTGATCTCCCTGCTGTTTTCCAGATCTATTTTCATGTTTCTTCCCATTGTGATAGTGTATGGATCAGTATCGTATGTGAACACAACTATCTCAGAATTTACAACCTACGCCGTTTGCCTCAGCAGTATATACATATCCGTCCGGTACCTGTATCAACTGTTTGAATATGATTCCGGCTTAAACACAGCGGAAATCGAACAGATGAAAGCCCAGCAGATCGCTCTATGCACCAGTATTGACACACTGGAAACAGACCGGCAGACACTCGAACAGGGCTACGCCAGTTCCCTGCAGATGTTCGATCTTATAAAATTAATCAATAAAGAGATGGATTTCAAAGCCATTTTCTCAATATTCAGCGGCAGGCTCATTGAAAAGTACCAGTGTTCACAGTGCGTTATGCTTATGTTTTCACATGGATACAAAACCGTTATAGAATCCCATGCCGTACCGGAAGATTCAGTACTCTCCTCGGATATTCGCGCCGCCGCGGTTCAAAACCATCCGGCGGATATATCCGAACCGTACAGGATCTATAAACCGGGCATTAACACCTTATTTTATTATTTTCCGCCGGTCACGGGCAAAACGCCTGTTCTTGCTGTGATTAATATAACGCCGGAGACAACAGACGAACTGCAGTCGATTATACATCCGCTTTTTATGGAACTGAAAAAATCGCTCTTGTACGAAAAAATCAGGCATGAATCAATCAGAGACGGATTAACCGGACTCTACCAGCGGCGTTATTGTATGGCAAATCTGGAAGAAGAATTGGAACGGGCAAAATCAAAAAAATTGGCAAGTTCAATACTTATGCTTGATATAGACGATTTTAAAACATACAATGATACGTACGGTCATCTGGCAGGCGATTTTATTCTGCGCCAGATGGCTGATATTTTGTCATCAATAGCGCGAAGCACGGACTTTGCCGGACGAATCGGCGGCGAGGAATTTATAGTTTTTCTTCACGATACCGAAATTAAAGGTGCGGTATCGTTTGCCGAACGGCTCCGAAAAACTATTGAGGAACATATATTCGCTATTCACCGGTTGAACCTGCGCATCACGGTCAGTATCGGAATAGCGAATACCGTTGACGCGAACTGTCAGCTGGATACGTTTCTCGCGATAGCGGACGCGAACCTGTACAGAGCGAAAAAAGAGGGAAAAAACAGAGTATGCTTCTGAGAACCATGTTTCGACTGATTATCCTTATTCTTTTATTGAATCCTGTCATTCTTACGGCACAGGAACCGGATAACGACTACTTGTATACCCCGTTTGACCGATCCCTCATCCCTGAAGGCGAGCAGTTGACGTATCAGGCATTCATACTCGGCAAACTGATACCTATGGGTACCGCGCACCTGAGTATCGATAAAGTGGTTCATGACAATGAAGACGCCTACCGCTTCCGCGGCACCGCCGAAGGAGGATACCTTATATTTACCGTGAAAATGCTGATGGACTCAATCGTCAATTATGCGACTTTGCGCCCTATACGGTTCATACACGACCAGAGCGGGTTCGAACAGCGCAAGCGTATCCTTACGTTCGACTGGGACTCCATGCTGATACGGTACTCCAAATTCGATTTCAGCGACGACGTGCTGATCCAGCGCGCTGAAACGCCCATAGAACCGCAAACCCGCGACATTCTGAGCACACTCTACTTTGCGCGGTCGGTAAAACCGGAAGTGGGCTACACCGTCACCATGAAACTGATCGAAAAACGCGATATCTGGAAAGTTAAGATCGTTGTGGTGGAAAAAGGAACTGTCAAAGTCAAAGACCGTGATGTGGCGGCTTTAAAAATCAAGCTGATTCCTGATATTAAACAGGACACCCAGAACGAAGTGTTTCAGGGATTGTTCGGGCTCAAAGGCGAAATCATTTTATGGGTGAGCGAGGACAGGCGAATCCCCTTGCTCATCGAAGGCGATTACCCCCTCGCTTTTTTCGACCTGAAAATCAGGGTTATACTCATGGAATGGGCACCTGAGGAAATTATCTCCCCTGTTGCAAATACTCCGCAGTAGAATCTGTTAATTAATCTCCCGGAAGTGACGGACAGTTACATTAGCGCACAAAAATTAAAAAACTCCTTACGCTGTAATTTGCCATTGTAATGTTTTATGTGGTATAATTGTTATATACAATAAAACCAGTGGAGCGTCCCATGAAAAAAATAGTGCTCGCGGCTGTGTTATTCTTTTTGTGTGCACCAGTTTATTCCTCGGTTACTACCGCTGACGGCTTGATAACTTTGGATTATTATGAAGACACACAATCCGGTATTGAAAATCGCTGGATTCTTGATTTTTCGGTTAATGATATAGGGCAAGGTATTGACTCTATAAAGTTTGAACTGACTTTTTACAACGAAGAAGTTGATTTTTCTAATATATACAATGTTCAAAACACACAGTATTATTCGATTGGATATTATGCTGATATCCCTAATGGCATTTTCCCGAGAATTGCTTCTGATGAACAAAAATCATGGGTTCCGGTAAACACTGATTTTGCCTTTTACACTACAAATCAATTTTTTGGCGATCCCTTAATCGCTGATTTTCAAGTTGTTCTTGTCCATTACGATAATTTTGGAAATAGAAACGATGATCACTTTGTTCTACAGGGCCCCATTGGGCCTGCAGTCCCTGAACCAATGGGGATGTTGCTATTTGCTTTTGGCGCTTTCCTTATCAAAATTCTGATGAAATAGTCCGGTTACGAGAAAGAGTATTCTTTAAAATTGTAGGGGCAGGGCACCTGACCTGCCCGATACGGTGATGCTCAAGATTAAAGTCAACCTTTTTAAAATTCGGTAAAATTAGTAAAATGGGAGTTCTGAAAAAGATTCTAAGTTCCTCTTAAGATATCATCACGAGGAGCGTTAGCGACGTGGTGATCTCAAAATGAATAGAGCTGAGATTGCCACAGCCCCTTTGGGGCTTCGCAATGACATTCTCTTGTGACT